>JBBSTN010000085.1:0-10320 GCA_038235845.1 Gemmatimonadales bacterium
CAAGACCCTTCCCGTTTTTGCTGTACAATATCACCCGGAAGCGGCCCCAGGCCCGCACGATGCCGTCCCCCTCTTCGATCAGTTCATCTCCGCCATCAAGGAAAGGCAAGCGAGACAAGTTGATACGCCGCAAGCGCTTGACTCATAAGCGTTAAGGTCGTACGTTCGACCGTTGCCCGTGTCCCACCCCACCTGTTGTCACGTGTTTCTCAACCTTCGAACACCCTTAAGAACGCAAATGACAAAAGCCGATCTGGTTGAGAATGTCACAGCGCGAATTGCGCAAACGGCTGGCCCGACCATTTCCAAGAAGGATTGCGCTCGAGTCGTGGATGCGTTTCTCGATGCCATCAAGGATGCGCTGCACGAAGGTCAAAACATCGAAGTGCGGGGGTTTGGCACCTTCAAGATCCGCCAGAGAAAGACCAGAATGGCGAGAAATCCGAGAACCGGTGCACCAGTTGAAGTTTCAGCCCGTCCGGTGCCTGTCTTCAAGCCTTCAAAGGAGCTGCGAGTTCTAGTGGCAGGAGATGACGACGGCAACAACGACTCTCACGACGACGACGACTTTTAGCCGCGCCTGCGAGCGGGCCCGACCGCCGAATTGCCCGCAATCCGTCCTGTCCACTACTGGTGATTATCTTTAGCTAAGCCATGAAATCACCGACAACCTCAGTCCTCCTGTTTGCCTCGTACGCTGACGCATTTGGCGGTCGCGAAATCGAGCTTCCCGTACCAACGCCCTGCGTTGTCAACGATCTGGTCGAGGCACTTCGCGATCTTCCCGGCGGTTCTCGCCTGCCGGCAAGACCGCTCGTAGCGGTCAACCGCGAATGGGTCGAGTTGAGCGCCTCGGTGCGAGAAGGCGACGAAATCGCGGTCATTCCGCCCGTTGCCGGAGGCTGAGACGTGCGCCAGCCGATTGCCGGAGTTGTACACGCGGAAATTGTCGAACGCGAGATCGACTTGGCTGCGCTATTGGCGATGGTTCAGCACCGCGGCATAGGAGCAGTTTCGCTGTTTGTGGGCATAGTCCGCGACGTGAATGAGGAGCGACAGGTGAGTGGCATGGAATACGACGCATATGTTCCAATGGCCGCCGCTCAACTTTCCGCGATCGCCAGCGAGGCATGCGCGAAGGAACCAGATCTGGTTGTCGCAGTCGAGCACCGGATTGGTACCCTGAAAGTTGGCGAAGCGAGCGTCGCAATTGCATGCGCTCATCCTCATCGTCGGGAGGCCATCTCCGCCGCCGGCGAGATCATCGAGGCACTCAAGAAACGTGTTCCAGTCTGGAAACTCGAGCATTACATCGACGGTTCGCGGCAGTGGATTGATCCAACTGCGTCGGCTCAGGCCGCCACGAACGCGTGAGATAGCATGGAATCCGCGATTAACGCTGCTGTTGACGCTGCCGTGAACGCCTCTGTGACCGTCGCTGGTACCAACTCTGGCTCCCTCGCTGGCGAAGGCGGCAAGCCGAGTGCGATAGCCATCGATCAGTTTGGTCGAAAGATCGAGTACCTCCGCATATCTGTTACCGACCGGTGCAACTTCCGCTGTCGCTATTGCATGCCCCTCGAAGGTCTTCCGTGGTTGCCGAAGGCCGACATACTCAGCTACGAAGAGATCGCCGAAATAGTCGCCCAACTAGCTCCTCTGGGGCTCAGGAGACTCCGCATTACCGGTGGCGAGCCCACCATCAGACCGCAGCTTTCCACTCTGATTGGCATGCTGAGCGCAATTCCGGAAATCGAGGACATCGCGCTTTCGACCAACGGAGTCAAACTGCCGATGATGGCTTCTGATCTCGCTCGCTCAGGACTTGTACGCGTAAATATCAGCGCCGACTCGCTTCGCGCCGACAGGGTCGTGGAAATTGCGCGTCGCAATCTGAATTTCGACCTCGTGGAGTCGGCACAGGCGTCAAGCGCGGCCGGTCTCGATCCAATCAAGATCAACGTGGTTGTAATGCGCGGAATCAACGATGACGAGATCGAAGATTTTGCCCGGCTTACTTTCGAGAATGCCTGGCATATCCGCTTCATTGAACTGATGCCCGTGGGAGACCTCCGGGAGCTGACCTGGGATCATGTTGTGCCGAGCGAGGAGGTGCTCGCCCGGATTGGTGCCATCGCTCCGCTGGTTGCCGACTCCGGCCCGGCTCTTGGCAACGGCCCCGCTTCGTACTGGAAGCTTGAAGGTGCAAAAGGAAGCGTGGGAGTCATTACTCCGATGACTCACAGCTATTGCGACAGCTGTAATCGCGTGAGACTTACAGCCGATGGAAGGCTGCGTACATGCCTGTTCGGAGACCATGAAGTACCTTTGCGAGATCCGCTCAGACGTGGTGAGAAACTGGAGCCACTCTTCCGCAAGGCGCTGGCCGAAAAGCCCAAGGCGCACGACCTGTTGCAGATGAAGATTGGTGGCCTTCGCGCGCTCAGCGAAGTTGGCGGGTGACGAAGAACCAGTGACAGCTCGTGTTGCTCGCTATCGTACATCGACCTAAGTTGCGAGATGGCCGCGCTCATCGTGAGAGCGCCTCAGAAAAGCGACTTCGCACACGCACGTAGCGTGGAATTCCCCCCGGAGAACCGGCTTAAATGCTAAAAAAGATTACGGTGGTTGGCGCTGGAAACGTCGGTGCTACCACTGCGCAGCGCATTGCAGAAAAATCTCTCGCGCGCACCGTGGTAATGGTGGATGTCGTCGAGGGTGTGCCTCAGGGAAAAGGACTCGACCAGTGGGAATCGGCACCTGTTGAAGGATTCGATACCCGGGTAATAGGAACCAACGGGTACGAGGAGACTGCCGGCTCCGATGTCGTAGTTATAACGGCTGGTATTGCGCGCAAACCAGGAATGTCGCGCGACGATCTACTGAACACAAACGCCGGCATCGTCAAGAACGTCTCGCAACAGATCAAAGCTACTTCTCCTGACGCGATCGTTATTGTGGTTTCCAATCCACTCGACGTCATGTGCTACGTGGCCAAGGAAGTCACCGGCTTTCCCCGTGAGCGAGTGATCGGCATGGCGGGTGTGCTCGACACCGCCCGCTACAGATCATTTCTCGCCGTGGCACTGGATGTCTCCGTTCGTGATATCCAGGCGATGGTACTCGGCGGTCACGGTGACACGATGGTGCCGTTGATTTCCTATACGACGGTGAGTGGTATTCCCGTCACGCAGCTGATGGAGCGGTCCGAGCTAGACGCAATTGTGCAAAGGGCTCGAGACGGTGGAGCGGAGATCGTCAAGCATCTCAAGACTGGTTCTGCGTATTATGCGCCGTCCGCCGGCGCCGTGGAAATGGTCGAGGCGATCGCGCACGATCGCAAACGTGTTCTCCCATGCGCGGCATGGCTTGAGGGTGAATACGGATTTTCTGGTCTTTTCCTGGGCGTGCCCTGCAAGCTTGGTCGTAATGGACTCGAGAAGATTCTTGAAATCGAGCTGACGGCCGACGAGCGAGCCGCGCTGGAGAAGTCCGCGCAGGCAGTTCGGGAACCGATGTCAGTTATTTCGCTTTAATATTTTGAACCGGCGCACCGTCGCGGCCTAAGGCCCCTTCGAAGCGCCGGTTCCTACTTACAGCCCGGATATGAAAGGAATTCTGCGCTTCTGGCGAAGCACGATCGGAAAGAAGATCGTGATGGCGGTAACAGGTATTATCGGTGTGCTCTACGTCCTTGGTCACATGTCAGGTAATCTGCTCATGTTTTCCGGACGCGACGCGATGCATCACTATGCGCAACTTCTGCGCACCAGCATGCCGTTGCTGTATACGGTAAGGGCAGTATTGCTGTTGGCCGTGATACTTCATGCAGTCGCTGCATATCAGCTCACCATGTTGTCGCGCGCCGCACGACCTGAGGGATATATCGAGCGAAAGCCGCAGGTAACAACGTTTGCCGCGCGAACGATCAAGTGGGGCGGGGTTTTAATTCTGGTATTTCTGGTCTACCATATCCTGGACCTCACGCTTGGAGTAGTGCATCCGCAGTTCACTCACCTCGATCCGTACAACAATGTGCGAATCAGTCTGGGTAATCCGTTGGTTGCAGCGTTTTACATCATAGTGATGGCCGCAGTCGGTCTTCATCTTTATCACGGAGCGTGGTCGTCTGTCCGCACGCTGGGAGCGGCGCGACCGTCCGTCTACCCACTTCGTCGGAAGATCGCGCTCATCATAGCGCTCGTCGTTACTCTCGGATTCATGCTTATTCCAATCGGCGTTCAACTTGGCGTATTTCCCGTCACAGCACCGGTGCCTGAAGACACTGTAGTAGCGCATTCGCCGGCTGCTTCTGCTAGACCCGCCGCACATGCCGCTACGAGATCGACGCAAACAGCTCCGACTGCAACGTCGGCAGAGGTACGCTGACATGGCTGAGCTACTTGATTTGACCTCCAAGGTTCCGGAAGGGCCACTCGGCGAGAAGTGGGATTCGCACAAGTTTGCGATGAAGCTCGTGAACCCTGCCAACAAGCGTAAACATCACGTGATAGTGGTGGGTGCGGGCTTGGCGGGTGCTTCCGCTTGTGCATCGATGGCGGAGCTTGGCTACAAAGTTTCCTGTTTTGTTTACCACGATTCGCCGCGCCGTGCGCATTCTATCGCCGCACAGGGCGGCATTAATGCCGCCAAGAATTACCAGAACGACGGCGACAGTGTGCAGCGCTTGTTCTACGACACGATAAAGGGCGGTGACTTCCGCTCGCGTGAAGGGAATGTGTACCGGCTCGCTCAGGCGTCCGTTAACATCATCGACCAGTGCGTTGCGCAGGGCGTCCCGTTTGCGCGCGAGTACGGTGGTCTACTTGCCAACCGAAGTTTTGGTGGTGCACAGGTTTCGCGCACATTCTATGCTCGTGGTCAAACCGGGCAGCAGCTCCTGATCGGTGCGTACCAGGCACTTGAACGGCAGATAAGTCTGGGTAAGGTGCAGATGCATACGTTCGAGGAGATGCTCGACGTGGTGCTGGTGGACGGGCGCGCTCGAGGGATAGTTACGCGTAATTTGCTAACTGGCAAGGTCACGTCGCACGCTGCAGACGCCGTGGTGCTCGCTACCGGGGGATACGGAAACGTTTTCTATCTCAGCACCAATGCGATGTATTGCAACGCATCCGCGATCTGGCGTGCTTACAAAAAAGGCGCTGCGTTTGCCAACCCGTGCTACACGCAGATTCATCCCACCTGCATACCTGTTCACGGCGAGCATCAGTCGAAGCTCACGCTCATGTCCGAATCCTTGCGTAACGATGGTCGTGTGTGGGTGCCCAAAAAGCAGGGCGACCACCGGCCACCGGCACAGATCGCCGAGGCTGAGCGCGATTACTATCTCGAGAGAAAGTATCCGAGTTTTGGAAATCTTGCTCCACGCGATATTGCATCACGCGCGGCGAAGGAAGCATGCGACGAAGGAAGAGGAGTCGGGCCGGGCGGTCTCGGCGTTTATCTCGACTTCGGCGACGCCATCAAGCGTCTCGGCAAGCAGACAATAACCGAGAGATACGGTAATCTCTTCGACATATATCAGCGCATCACCGACGAGAATCCGTACGAACAGCCGATGCGCATCTACCCTGCGGTGCACTACACCATGGGTGGTTTGTGGGTTGACTATAACCTCATGAGCACTGTGCCTGGCCTGCATATAGCAGGCGAGGCAAACTTCTCTGATCATGGCGCAAACAGGCTTGGAGCTTCCGCATTGATGCAAGGATTGGCGGACGGTTATTTCATTCTTCCGTACACCATCGGCGACTACATTGCCGGCACCAAAATGCAACCGGTCGACAACTCCCATGGCGCATTCAAAGAGGCGGAAGAAGGGGTTCGTAAACAGCAGCAGCGGTTGCTCGACATACGTGGCAAGCGCACTGTCGACTCCATTCACAAGCAGCTGGGTCGAATAATGTGGGAGTATTGTGGCATGGCGCGCTCGAGAGAGGGGCTACAAACGGCGATCAAGGAAATTCCAGCACTTCGTGAAGAGTTCTGGAACAACGTCAACGTTCCCGGCAGCAGCGGGTCACTCAACCAATCGCTTGAAAAGGCGGGACGTGTTGCCGACTTCCTCGAACTAGGCGAGCTGATGTGCCGAGACGCGCTCCATCGCGAAGAATCTTGTGGAGGGCACTTCCGGGTGGAGTATCAGGAAGACGGTGAAGCAAAGCGCAATGATGAAGACTTTGCGTATGTCGCGGCATGGCAATACGCTGGCGAGAATAGCACTCCCATTCTCAACAAGGAACCGCTCGAATTCGAGAACGTGCACCTCTCGACCAGGAGCTACAAGTAATGAAGCTCACTCTCAAGGTGTGGCGTCAGGCGGGCCCCGACGCAAAAGGTGCAATCGAGAGCTACGTTCTCGACAATGTCGGCGCCGAAATGTCGTTTCTGGAAATGTTCGACATGCTCAACGAACAGCTTACGGAGTCCGGCAAGGAGCCTGTCGCATTCTCGCATGACTGTCGCGAGGGAATCTGCGGCTCGTGCGCCATGATGATTAACGGCGTGGCGCATGGTCCGTGGAAAGGCGCGGCGGTATGCCAGCTTCACATGCGGGCGTTCAAGGACGGCGACGTTATCGTAGTCGAACCGTGGCGCGCGAAGGCTTTTCCGCTCGTCAAGGATCTTGTCGTCAATCGTGGATCATTTGATCGCATTATCCAGGCTGGCGGATTCATTACCGCGAGCACAGGTGGCGCGCGTGACGCGAATGAGATTCTGATTGCCAAGGATACCGTCGAACATGCCATGGATGCCGCGGCCTGCATCGGATGTGGCGCATGCGTCGCGGCTTGTCCGAATGCTTCAGCATCATTGTTCACCGGCGCGAAGATCACGCATCTTGGCGATCTGCCTCAAGGGCAACCCGAGCGCGATATGCGGGCGTTATCGATGGTCGAGACGATGGATATCGAGGGCTTTGGACACTGCACGCTCGTCGGCGAATGTCAGGAAGCCTGCCCGAAGGAAATCAGCATTGACGTCATCAAGCAAATGAATCGAGACTATCTTTTCGCTAGCGTCAAACGGCAGGATCCGCGCGCGGTGGCCGCACCGGGGGGCTAATGCTTACTTGCCGGCGTTTCGCGTGGATTGCAGGCTGCCTTTCCGCATCCGCACTGCTGCTGGTGGTAGCGTGTCGTGCAGGTGACCCACCCCCGGGGCGTTCATCCGTCGCAGGTAGCGATGCCGAGTCCGGCAGCCCGAAGAGAGGGGACAGCGTGGGCGCAATTGGCCGCGCGCGACGAGACTCGCTTTCGGCCCCCGGTAATTACGAACGGGGTTTCGCGTTGCTGACCGCGTTCAAAGATTCGCTTCCCGCACACTCCGGCAATTCACTCACATGCACAAGCTGCCACCTCGACGGTGGCGTCCGTTCAACCGCTATGACGTGGATCGGTAGCGCCGCGCGATATCCCCGTTTTCGCTCGCGGAGTGCAAGTGAGGAAAGCCTCGAACAAAGAGTCAACGATTGCGTGATGCGGAGTCTCGCTGGTGTGGCCCTTTCTCCAGATAGTCGGGATATGCGGGACATCATCGCCTACCTTGGCTCACTCGGATCGCTGCCTCGACCTGTTGGGCCTGACACCGTCCGGCTCGCAGGCAACGTCAATTCTGGTCGAGGGATTTACGCGACGGATTGCGCACGTTGTCACGGCGCATCGGGGGAAGGTCTCATTGCACCCGCCGTCTATGGCGTCAACAGCTACTCAATCGGCGCGGGCATGGCTCGACAAAAAATGCTGGCGACTTTTGTACGGCACAACATGCCGTACGATAAGCTGCGGATGCTTTCTGAACAGGAGGCTGCGGACGTGGCCGCCTTTGTGCTCGCTCAACCGCGACAGGACTTTCCGGATAAAGAGCTCGATTGGCCCCGCGGAGACCCGCCCGCCGACGCTGCTTACCCAACCGACGCGGCGCGCATCCAAGGCAAAGCTATGCCAGCCCCGCGTCCACTTCTTCCGAGGGTCGTGAAATGAATAAGTCACATAGACGAGGTTTTTTAGCCAGCGTCGCTTCGGCCGGTGCGGCGATAGGACTGACCTCGATCGCCAGCGCAGCAACTGCACTTGGAAGCGCTGCACCTGAGCTTGATAGGCGTGAAACGCTCGCCCCCGATCCGTGGACAAAACGTGTCAAGGGAAAGCACCGGCTGATCATCCATGCTCATGAACCAACGGGCGGACTGGCGCTACGGTGGGCAAGGACGTTTCTCGACACCCAGCGCGCGTCGTATGAACTGAAGGATGAGGACAGCACCGTCGTCGTAGGACTCAATGGTAAATCCATCGGCCTGGTATTCAACGATGTTATGTGGGCCAAATATCCCATTGGGCACGTGCTCGGCATACCCGGCACGGTGAATCCCGTGGGACCTGCTACGTCGAAGGATCTTGCGGGAATCATTGCGAGAGGAGTGATCGTTCTCGTCTGCAACAATTCCCTGCGCGCAAGCGGTGCTCGTTTTCTGCCCGAATCCACCCGCATTGACGAAGGTGCGCAGGCTGCGTTTGCCGAAGAGGCAAAGGCAAACCTGCTGCCGGGAGTGGAGATCGTGCCTGCGATGGTGGTAACTCTACAGCAGGCCCAGGATCTGGGCTGCAGGTACATCTACGCCGGCGGCTGACCTGTTGTGCGCTGCATTGAGCTGCATGAGCTGCATTGAGCTGCATTGAGCTGCATTGAGCTGCATTGAGCTGCATTGAGCTGCATTGAGCTGGATGAGCTGCATTAACTAGATGCGCGGCAGGGTCACTCCCTGCTGGCCCTGGTACTTGCCCTTTTTGTCGCCGTAGCTCACTTCAGGTGGCTCGTCACCAGTGAAAAACACCACCTGTGCGATGCCCTCATTAGCGTAAATCTTGGCCGGAAGTGGAGTGGTATTGGAAATCTCCAGAGTCACATAACCTTCCCATTCCGGCTCGAATGGCGTGACGTTAGTGATGATTCCACATCGCGCATAGGTGCTCTTGCCGACAGTAAGTGTGAGGACATTTCGCGGTATGCGGAAATACTCGACGCTTCGTGCAAGTGCGAAGGAGTTGGGCGGGACGATGCAGACGTCTCCGTCAAATTCCACGAAGCTCCGTTTATCGAAGTTCTTGGGATCAACCACGGAGCTCAGCACGTTGGTGAATATCCGGAACTCGCGAGCGACCCGCATATCGTAGCCGTAGGAGCTCACTCCGTACGATATGACTCCCTCGCGGACCTGACGATCCTCGAATGGCTCTATCATGCGATGTTCGCGTGACATTTTCGTTATCCAGCGGTCGGAGCAGAGACCCATGATATTCCGGTTGAGGTTGGCTAGAGCAGACGGGTTTGGATACGTCCGCGATACGTCTGCGATAGGTCTTCGGTGATTGTGATCGAAGAGTTCGATTCACAAAGTAGAGAGCGGTCGGCTCCTCGGCCACTCGTTCTGAGCTTGAGATGGGGAATTGATCGCCCACATTGAGCGCCCCCGGTCCCTTTGCTAGTTTCCATCCATAATGATTGTGAATTCTTTCACGAGGTTGGCGCGTCCACGTCGCGACACTACTCCTGATGCTTCGTAGCTATCTACCCATACTGCTCCTGATCGGCTTCGTCATCTTTAACGCGGCCGTCATATTGGGCATTTCGCACCTCACGATGCGGCGTCAACCGACGGCCGTGAAATCGGAGGCATACGAGTCAGGAATTGCGCCACTTGGGGACGCAAGAGATCGTTTTTCGGTGAAATTCTATCTGGTGGCCATGCTGTTCATCGTGTTCGATATCGAGACAGTTTTCATGATTCCGTGGGGCGTCCAGTTTAGAGAGCTGTCGTGCAAAGTTCCGATGGTTGCAGGCGCCTGTCCCACGGGAAACCTGTCGTTCTTCGGGCTTGGCGAGATGCTTGTTTTCATGGCCATTCTCGTAGTCGGTTTTGTATACGTCTGGAAGAAAGGCGCCTTGACATGGGATTAACATGGAAATAGCACCGACCTCATCTAACCGTCGGAGCGTTGCACTCGATCCATCCTCGCAGGATGGCTGGCTCACAACCCGACTTGACTTCGCAGTCAACTGGGCGCGGGCCGGCTCGCTCTGGCCGATGCCATTTGGCACAGCGTGTTGCGCCATCGAGTTCATGTCCACGGCCGCGAGTCGATTTGATCTGTCGCGCTTTGGTATGGAGCGATTGAGCTACTCGCCGCGTCAGGCCGACCTTCTCATCTGCGCCGGTCTAGTGCCACTTAAACTGGCGCCGGTGCTGCGCCGCATCTATCAGCAGATGCCGCAGCCCAAATGGGTAATTTCGATGGG
>JBBSTN010000086.1:0-10291 GCA_038235845.1 Gemmatimonadales bacterium
GGGCCCGTCGTCCGTAACGGCCACCGTGTGCTCGAAATGCGCCGACAGCTTACCGTCGGCCGTAACCACGGTCCACTTGTCACTCAACGTGCGCGTTTTCGGAGTACCTACATTCACCATCGGTTCAATCGCGATGGTCAAACCGGCAACCAGCTTCTTGCCCCGCTTCGGCTTGCCGTAGTTGGGCACCTGCAGATCTTCATGGGGCGAAAAACCAACTCCGTGGCCAACGAGTTCGCGCACGACGGTGAACCCTTCCTGCTCCACAACACTCTGAATGGCCGCGCCGATATCGCCAACATGATTGTCCGGGATAGCGGCAGCAATTCCAGCGGCAAGTGAACGCTGAGTTACGTCGAGCAACCGCTGCGTCGTTTCATCGATCTCACCCACCGGCACGGTGATGGCCGAATCGGTGTACATGCCTTCCAGTTTCACACCGAAGTCGAGCTTCACGATGTCACCGTCTTTGAGCACTCGCTTGCTTGACGGTATCCCGTGAACAATTTCCTCGTTCACCGAAATACAGGCGCTCCCGGGAAAGCCGTACAAACCCTTGAAAGCGGCCTTCGCACCTTCATGCGAATTGATGAACTCCTCACCAATCGCGTCGAGTTCAAGGGTGCTGATTCCGGGTCGCACTGCATCACGCATACGCTCAAGCGTTGCGCGAAGAATCTTTCCACCGCGCGCCATGATCTCGATTTCGCGGGGAGACTTGAGCTGATTGCCGGGCATATTTTCGCTCATCTTGCACTCATTTGCCGTTCACCGGTCGCTCATGATCCCGCGTGCTTTTTCGCGGCGGCGAGAGCTGAAATCGCACGACTCTCAACTTCCTCGAGAGTCCCAAGCGCATCCACATGAACAAGACTTACACCGCTTTCCTCGTACCAGTCGATGACTGGCTTGGTCTGCTGTCGGTAAACCTGCAGACGCTTCCGGATGGCGTCCGGCTCGTCGTCCTTGCGTCTGATGAGCATTCCAACCGCGCCATTCTCGGTGCAAACTTCTCCAGGCTCACGCCCAAAGAATGACTTCTGACAGGCTTCACATGTTGTGCGCCCACTCAATCGGCGAACAAGCTCCTCTTCCTGTATATCGAAGAGCAATACTGCGTCCACATGTCGACCGAGCTCGGAAAGAATTTTCGACAACCCTTCGGCTTGCGGAGTAGTGCGCACGACTCCATCAAGAATTGCACCCTGGGCCGCAGACTTGTCCGCGAGCGTTTCGCGCATGATCCCCATAATGACGCTGTCTGGAACAAGGTCGCCACGGTTCATCGCGGCTTTTGCCTCGATGCCAAGCGCAGTCCCATTTCGCAGTGCCGTACGAAGCACGTCGCCAGTTGCGATCTTGGGAACGCCGAGACGAGCAGCCAACCGCTCGCCCTGCGTTCCTTTACCAGCGCCGGGTGGGCCCAGCAATACGATTATCACGAGGTTTCCCCCGCCAGTAGTCGTGCCGGTGCCCGCGTGACCTTCAGGATCTGCAATATTCGCTCAGTATCCCGACGTTTGTCTGCCGCGATAGCTGACACGACCCTTCTTCATGAATCCATCGTACTTGCGGAGCAACAAGTGCTGCTGCATCTGCGCCATCGTATCCAGTGCAACACCAACTACGATCAGCAAGGACGTGCCGCCAAACGCGAACGGTACGTTGATGAACCTCAGGATGAACACCGGCATCAGCGCGATGAACGTGAGGAATATCGCGCCCGGCAACGTAATGCGTTCAACCACCTGCTCGATATACTCGGCGGTCTTTGCTCCAGGCTTGATGCCGGGAACGAAGCCACCCTGCTTCTTGAGATTTTCCGCGATGTCGACCGGATTGAAAATGATCGACGTGTAGAAGTAGGTGAAAAGCATGATCAGGATGGCCATAAGCGTGAAATACAACCACGGATTTGGCCCAGCCGGATTCATGTATTCAGCGAACTCCTGCGCCCGCGGATTGCCACTGAATGACGCTAGCGCACCGGGAATAACGATGACCGACTGCGCAAAGATGATGGGCATGACACCGGCAGTATTGATTCGCAATGGTATGAAATTGCGCGCTGCCTCACGTTGTCTTCCACGTGCCATCGTTCGCTGCGGAATCTGAATCAGTATTCGCCGCGCTGCCACAGTTATCGCCACGACACCTGCAACGACCGCTACCATCAGTACACCCAGCACAACTAACCCAAGCGCCGATAGCGCGCCCGTGGATACGAAGTTGAAGGTCTGCACGATCGCCGGCCACATTCTCTCGATGATGGAGAAGAAGATGATGAGCGATGCACCGTTACCAAGACCGCGCTCCGTGATTTGCTCACCAAGCCACATCACGTATAACGCGCCGACTGTTAGAAACAGCATCATCTGGATCGTGAACCACGGCCCCGGACGCGACACCGCATTCTGCAGCGACGACGTGAACAGTGCGAATCCATATGCCTGAACGAGCGCCAGTACGACCGTTATATAGCGAGTGTACTGTGTGAGCTTCTTCTGACCTTCTTCGTCCTTCTGCATCTTCGTCACCTGCGGCATCACTGCACCGCCGATCTGCACGAAAATGCTGGCCGAGATGTACGGCATGATGCCGAGCGCAAAAACCGTTGCGCGCGACAGTCCGCCGCCTACGAAAAGGTCATATAGTCCAAGAAGACCACCGCCAGCCTGCTGCGCGAAGTAATCCGACAAAGCCTGAACATCGATACCGGGCGCGGTGATATGCGCACCCGTCCGATAAATCACCAGACACAGGAACGTGAAGGAGATTCGAGACCAGAGCTCTGGTGTTCTGTAAATGTTGGCGACCGCTTGCGAGGCCGCATTCTTCTCTTGCGCCATGAGCGCGAAACTCCCAGGTAGGGGCTTTACGCGTCGATGCGGCCACCCGCCGCTTCGATCTTTGTCTTTGCCGAGGAGCTGACCTTCACTCCACGAACTGTAAATGCACGAGACACTTCGCCGTTCGCAAGCAGCTTGGCCGGAGCACGTCCGGCACGAATCAGCCCTGCCGCCACCAGCGATTCAGTGGTAATCTCGTCTCCCGAAACTCCTTCCAGAGCGTCGAGACGGACAACCTGAGCGAACTGCTTGAACGGATTCGTAAATCCGCGCTTCGGAATGCGTCGCGTAATGGGCATCTGTCCACCTTCGAAATGCGGCTTGCCACCACCGGGACCGCCATGGCCTGACCGCGCCATTGATCCCTTGTGACCCTTGCCAGACGTCTTGCCCGTGCCCGAACCCGGGCCACGACCGATACGCTTCCGATTGCGATGTGATCCAGGTGCCGGCTGAAGATTGTGGAGCCCGATGTGTGCGAACTCGACCGCTGCCGTCGTATCCTCTTCCTGCTTCGATGCCTTCTTCGTTGTTGCCATCTTATTCCTCTCCCTCTGCTGCCGGCGTCACCTTCACCAGGTGACGCACTTTCTTTAACTGGCCACGGAGCGCCTCTGAATCCTGCTGAACGACCGTCGCCTGATGATGTCTTAGCCCCAGCGCCAGAAGCGTCAGGTGCATGGTTTTCGGATGGCCGATCGAGCTGCGGATCTGTTTGATCTCAAGCTTTCCGGTGCCGGCCTTCTCAAGTTTCGGAGTGGTTGCGGGACCCTTTGACGGATGCCAGACAAATGTACGCGGCATGGTCAGGCCACCTCTACGGCCGCAACAGCCGCCTGGTTCGTGTCAACTGAAACAGTTCGCGACTTGGCACGGGAGCGGTAGCCAACCTTGCTGGGGTCGATGCCACGCTCGCGCGCAGCCTGATCGACCGTCATCAGGTTCTGGAGACCGTCCAATGCGGCCAACACCATGTTATGTGGGTTGGTGCTGCCAAGCGACTTGGTGAGAATATCATGAATGCCTGCGCACTCGAGCACTGCGCGCACTGCGCCACCAGCAATTACACCGGCACCCGGCGCTGCGGGCTTCATGAGCACTTTACCTGCGCCATGCTTGCCAACGATTTCGTGTGGAATAGTGCTGCCGGTGAGCGGAATCGCAACCATGTTGCGACGTGCGCCTTCGACGGCCTTGCGGACCGCTTCAGACACTTCATTCGCTTTACCGGTGGCAAAACCAACCTTGCCCTGCCCGTCTCCAACTGCGACCAGCGCGTTGAAAGAGAACCGGCGTCCACCCTTCACTACCTTCGCTACGCGATTGATGGCGATGACGTTTTCCAGCAGATCGCTCTGCTCACGGTCCTGCGGCCCGCCGCGGCCATCGCGACCGCCACGTCCACCATCGCGCCCGCCGCCGCCCGGCTGACCACCCTCGCCGCCGGGGCCGCGTCCACGACCGCCGCCGGGGCCACCGGGGCCACCTGGACCACCGGGGCCGCCTGGACCGCCTGGACCACGTCCACGGCCGCCACCAGGACCACCGCGACCTCCGCGTCCACCTGGGCCACCACCGCTACGGGCACTTCCGCCACCCGTTCGCGCTCCGCCCGTTGGGGCTCCACCCTGACTCGATGCATTTGCCATGTTAAAACTCCAGGCCTCCCTCACGGGCGCCGTCGGCCACGGCCTTCACTCGGCCGTGATACTGGTAACCGGCACGGTCGAACACGACCTTTGCGATGCCGGCCGCCTTCGCCCTTTCTGCGACAGACTTGCCGACAGCGAGCGCGCGTTCCGACTTTGTGCCGTTCATCCCTTCGTCGCCGACAGTCATCAGCGTACGCTGTGCGACGTCGTCCACGATCTGGGCGTAGATATGCTTCAACGAACGGAACACCACGAGACGTGGACGTTCCTCCGTGCCATTCACCGCCTTTCTCACCCGAAGGTGACGGCGCTTTCGTCTCTCCGCAGTAGTGCGCGGAATTGCCATCTTTGCCATTACTTGCCTCCAGCCTTACCGGCCTTACGCCGGACGACTTCACCCTGATACTTGACGCCCTTGCCCTTGTAAGGCTCAGGCTTGCGGAAGCTCCGAATTTCGGAAGCAACCTGACCAACCAGCTCCTTGCTCGCACCGTCGACGACAACAGTCGTCGGATTGGGCGCACTGATCTTCACACCTTCAGGAGCCTTGTATTCGATCGTGTGCGAAAACCCGAGCGACAACAAAACGCCATAAGGCTTGATCTCGGCTTTGTAACCAACGCCGCTGATTTCGAGAATGCGCTGGAAACCCTTATGCACACCTTCCACCATGTTCGCGACGAGACTGCGCGACAGACCGTGAAGTGCCTTGTGGCGCTCCTCGTCCGACGGTCGCTTGACCAGAATCTCACCATTTTCCATGCTCACCAACATCTCGGGATGCAAATCGCGAACGAGCTCACCTTTCGGGCCTTTCGTCCTCACGTTGCTTCCATTGATTGCCACATCCACTCCGGCCGGAACCGGAATCGGGCGTCTACCAATACGGGACATTTCTGTCTCCTCTACCAAATGAGGGCGAGTAGCTCGCCCCCAGTGTTGGAAGCGCGCGCAGTACGGTCAGACATGATCCCCTTACTCGTGCTCAGGATTGCCATGCCGAGTCCGTTGCGCACCCGCGGGATTCCCCGAGCGCCGACATAACGACGCAAACCAGGCGTTGAAATACGCTGGGCCTGCCGGATTACCGACTGACCACCGTGCGCGTACTTGAGAATCACACGAAGCACCGGGAAACCACCCTCGATTTCGACGGTCCGATAATCCTGGATGAAATGGTTTTCCTTCAGAATTCGGGCGATCTCGATCTTCATATTCGAGACTGGCATGTCCACACGGCGATGATTGCTTGCGCAGGCATTGCGAATGCGGGTCAACATGTCAGCGATTGGATCGTTAAGACTCATACTTGCCAATTGCTCCTATGGTATCCGGTTTACCGGACCTGTAGGAAGGTGAATGAACTACCAGCTTGCCTTGCGCACGCCGGGGATAAAACCGTTGAGGGCCATGTCACGGAGAGCAATGCGGCTCAGTCCGAACTGGCGAAGGAACCCGCGCGGCCGACCACTCATCGCGCAACGATTGCGGATACGTGTCTTCGACGAGTTCCGTGGAAGTCTTGCCAACGCATTAACTGCGTTGCGCTTCTCCTCGTCGGAACTCTTCGGGCTCTGTATGGTGGCCTTCAACGCAGCACGTTTCGCCGCGTAGCGCGCAACGATTTCCCTGCGTTCTGCATTCTTGGCCAGCTTGCTCGTTTTTGCCATCGTCTCTCAGTTGTGTTAGTTGCTGGTGCTTCTCTACTCGAACCTTACCGAAACTTCTCGAACTTCTGTTACGCTGCGGTGGCCGCAGCAGGTTCCGCAGCCTGCGTTACTTTTGGTATTACAGGCTTGTCGTCACCACGAAATGGCATGCCAAGCTTGTGCAACAGCGCCAACGCATGCGCATCCTTTTCCGCGGTCGTCACAAACGTGATGTCCATGCCGTGAATCGACTCGACCATGTCGTAGCTGATCTCCGGAAAGATCATCTGTTCCTTGATGCCGAGGGTGTAGTTGCCGCGACCGTCAAACGACTTTGTACCAAGACCGCGGAAGTCTCTGATACGTGGAGCAGCCACCGTCACGAAACGATCAAGAAACTCCCACATTTTGGCGCCGCGAAGAGTAACCGATGCCCCGATTTCCTGCCCTTCGCGAAGACCGAAGTTGGAGATGGCTTTCTTGGCCTTCCGGCGAACCGGCTTCTGACCGGTGATAAGCGCCAACTCTTCCACCACGTTATCCAGCAATTTGGGCTGCTTTGCCGCCTCACCAACGCCGCAATTGATAACGATCTTGGTGAGCGTCGGAACCTGGTGGGTATTTGTGAAACCGAACTGCGTAGCCAACGCTTCGCGCACGCTGTTCTCATAATGACTCTTGAGTCGCGGTGCGGCGATCGCGAGATCGGCTCCTGCATGTTCACGCTTGGTGAAGTCCGCGGCTCCGCCCTGACGCGAGCCACCGGCCGCGCCCTTCTTGCTGCTACCGCCACCCTTCGGTGCACCGCCACCAGTTTTGCCACCTGACTTACCGCCAGTCGCGCCACCTTTGGCTGCTCCACCCTTGCCGGCTTTCGCGCCAGCCTTATCCTTGCTCGCCATTCTCGTCTATGCTCCAGTTATCTACGTGCGCTTTGACTTCGCTTGCGTGCGTTCAGCGTGAGCGCGAGATGATTTCGCCGCTCTTGACGCCTACACGTTCCTTGGTACCATCGGTATCGATGCGAGCTTTCGTTCGGGTCGGCTTGCCCGTCTTTGCATCGAGCAACATCACGTTCGACGCGTGCATCGGTGCGGCCATTTCGATGATTCCGCTTTCTTCCTCGGGACGACGCGCCTTGCGGTGCTTCTTCACGATGTTCACGCCTTCGACAGTAATGCGTCCGGTTTTCCGATATACGCGCAGGACCTTTCCTTCCTTGCCTTTATCGTCACCGCGCATAACCTGAACAAGATCTCCCTTGGTCACATGAATTACTTCGCGCGATGCCTTGAGAGCGTGACGACCTGCACCCAGCCGCTGACCGCGATCGGTTACGTAATACTTGTTCACGCGCATGTCAGATCACCTCTGGCGCCAGCGACACGATCTTCATGTAACGCTTCTCGCGGAGCTCACGCGCCACGGGACCAAAGATACGCGTTGCCTTCGGCTCGCCATTGTCGTTGATGATCACGACGGCGTTCTCGTCGAAACGGATATAACTGCCATCCTTCCGTCGCGTCTCCTTCACCGTGCGAACCACCACGGCCTTCGCGACCTCGGACTTCTTCACTGTGCCGTTGGGCAGCGCGTCCTTCACCGCAACGATGACCTTGTCGCCAAGGCCAGCATAACGACGGCGCGTTCCGCCAAGCACTCGGATCACCAGAGCGCGCTTGGCGCCACTGTTGTCCGCAACTTTCACCATGGATTCCTGCTGGATCATTTTTCGATTCCTCTAGCGCGCGCGCTCGACGATTTCCACCAGGCGCCACCGCTTGTCCTTTGACAAGGGCCGGGTCTCCATGATTCGCACCGTGTCTCCAGCCTTTGCCGAGTTCTCCTCGTCGTGGGCTTTGAGGCGACGGGTGCGCTTCACCATTTTGCCGTACACGGGATGCGGTATCCGTCGGTCGATCCGCACCACGATCGTTTTGTCCATCTTGTCGCTTACCACGAGCCCCGTACGCGTTTTCCGCGCCGTTCGCTCGAGAGTGGTTGAGTCGACGCTGCCCTCGGCCGCGTCAGTTGTATTCTGCATATTTGCCATCGTTCAGATACCGGTTAGCGGCTGCGGGCCTTAGTGGCCTTCTTCGCCGCCGCCTTTTTGGCGGTGCCCTTCTTCGCGGAGGCGGCAGACTTGGCGCCCTTCGCCTTTGTGCCTTTCGCCTTGCTTTCAGTAACATTCTCACGCACGATTCCGAGTGCACGCTCACGCGAGATGGTGTGCATACGCGCAATGTCGCGTCGCACGCCACGCAGCCTAAGGGGATCTTCCAACGTCTCGGTGCCCGCGCGGAAGCGAAGCCGAAAACGCTCCTCTTCCAATTCGTTTACGCGATTTTTGAGCTCGTCATCAGCGAGTTCGCGAACTTCTTCAGCTTTCATCGGCCACCGCCCCCTCTCGTACTACAAACTTTGTCTTGACGCCGAGTTTCGCGGCCGCGAGACCCATCGCCTTCTCGGCAAGTTCACGCGTAACACCTTCGATCTCAAACATCACCCGGCCCGGCTTCACTACTGCGACCCACATCTCCGGCGAACCCTTACCCTTACCCATACGTGTTTCTGCAGGCTTCTTGGTAATCGGCTTATCCGGGAAAACACGGATCCAGACCTTTCCACCGCGTTTGATGTGACGCGTCATTGCAACTCGACACGCCTCGATCTGACGGCTCGTCACCCAACCAGGCTCCAGCGCCTGCAAACCGAAATGTCCAAACGACACCTCCGATCCGCGGTACGCGAGCCCTGTCGTGCGACCCTTGAACATCTTGCGGAATTTTACCCGCTTTGGACTAAGCATATCTCAACTCCTCAGTTGCCGGTCGAGTACGTCTTGCCGCGACGATCCTCGACGATTTCACCCTTGAAGATCCACACCTTGACACCGATGGTGCCGTAGGTGGTCTTCGCCGTGCTCGTCGCGTAATCGATGTCTGCGCGCAAGGTGTGTAGAGGCACACGACCTTCGTGGTAGCCCTCGACACGTGCGATTTCCGCACCGCCAAGACGCCCGCCAGCCTTCACCTTGATACCAAGTGCTCCCATCCGCATCGAACTCTGCACCGCGCGCTTCATCGCACGGCGGAACGAAATACGCTGAGAAAGCTGTGCTGCAATATTGTCGGCAACAAGCTGAGCCTCGACCTCAGGCCGCTTGATCTCTTCGACGTTGATGCCAACTTCCTTGCCCGTTAGCTGCGTTAGCTCATCGCGCAACTTGTCGACTTCAGCGCCTTTCTTTCCGATCACAACGCCAGGTCGGCCAGTGTGCACAGTGACAACTACCTTGCCCGGCTTACGCTCGATGCGCACATCGGCAATGGCAGCGTTCTCAAGACGCGCCTTGAGATACTTTCGAAGCAGCGCGTCTTCCTTGAGAAGCGCCGGCATCTCCTTATTCGCATACCAGGTCGAGCGCCAGTTCTTCGTGATACCGAGGCGAAACCCGATTGGATTTGTTTTCTGTCCCATTAACTCACTGCCTCTGCGACGATGATCTCGATGTGACTGGTGCGCTTGATCATCGGAGTTGCACGCCCCATTGCCGCCGGTGTCCAGCGCTTCAGTTTAGGTCCTTCGTTTACAACGGCCTTCGTAATCACCAGTGCGTCCACGTCCAGCGACGTGTCTGCGCTACGCGCCGCCTGCTCGGCGTTCGCGACGGCGCTGTTGAGCGTCTTCTCGATCTGCTCCGACGCGTGCTTCTTACTGAACTTGAGCAATGCCAACGCGTCGTTGACACGCTTTCCGCGAATCTGATCCATCACAAGGCGCACCTTGTACGGCGACTGCCGCGACGAACGATGAATAGCGCGTGCCTCAATGCCCGTGAGCTTCAGCTTGCGTGCCATGGATTACTTGCCTCCCTTGGGCACGCCGCTCGCCTTGCGATCCACTGCCTTGTTGCCTGCGTGACCACGGAACAGCCGCGTCGGCGAGAACTCGCCAAGCTTGTGACCAACCATGTTTTCCGTGACATACACCGGGATGAACTTGTTGCCGTTGTGAACAGCGAACGTGTGGCCAACGAATTCCGGTAGCACCGTGCTCGCTCGCGACCAGGTCTTCACGACCTTCTTCTCGTTTCTGCTGTTCATGCCCAACACCCTGGCTTCCAGGCGCTCGGCTACAA
>JBBSTN010000087.1:0-10205 GCA_038235845.1 Gemmatimonadales bacterium
AGCGAACAGAGCGCCACGCTGAGATTGTTGTAAGCAAGCGCATAGCGTGGATCGAGATGGAGTGCACGGCGATAGCGTTCCGCGGCCTCCTCAATGTTGCCCACCTGGTGACAAGCCACTCCCGCTTCGTTCCAGTATGCTGCGACAGAAGCATCGAAGCTGACGCACTCGTCATAGAACAGCTTCGCGGACTCACCATCTCCCGCAATCAGATCGAGTTCAGCAACTGCGCGCTTGACCAGCACGGCCTGATCGCCTCGCGTTATGGATGCCAGTGCCTGCCCGAACTCCGCACGGGCCTCCACGAGGTATCCGCGCTGCCGAAACGCGAGGCCAAGCGCATATCGCGTCGGCAATTCACTGGAGTCGCCCCTTTCTGCAACGGTAGGCGGCTTACTCCGATTGCCGTCTGGAAGCGCGATTGCTTCGAGCGAAAGATCGGAATACGGATGGGCACATTCTCCAACGGCCAACGCCGGATTTAACTCCGTCGCTAGGTTGAACGCGTTGACTCCTTCGGCATGGTAACCCATATCGCCGAGCAGAAAACCGCGTAGCAGATGCGCGTCTGCAACGTTCGGGTCGAGTTCCACCAACTCTTTCAGAACATCGAGGGCCTGCTCGTTTTGCCCAATCTGGTAGAGCACTTCCGCGAGGTGTACTCGCGCATGAACCGCACGACCATCAGCCTCTGCAGCGCGTTCGAACCATCTCTGTGCCAGCATGAGGTTCCCTTCTCTCTGCTCGCACAAACCGCGCTCAAAAAGCGGATCGTGGCTATCCGGGTCGAGCGAAATTAGCACATCGAGATGGCGTGCTGCCTCCGTGCGATTTCCGCTATACCGCAGCATACGCGCAAGCATCAGCTGCGTTTCACTGTCGAAGGGACGTTGCTCCAGAAGCGCTTCCAAACGCGAAAGTCGCGGGCCAAACACAGCTGGAATCGATCCCGCGAACTCCAGGTTTCGCAGCGCGGTTTGCATGCGCGGGTTGATATCGACGGCGCGGAGAAATGCGTCTATCGCGTCGTCGAACATTCCCTTCGTAAAGAAAAGAACACCGATGTTGTTGAATGCTCCCGCATCGCTCTGATCGATTCGGTCGACCATCGCCCGCAGCAGTTCAGCGTCGCGCTCCGTGGCGACCGCCAAGCCCATCTTCCGCCCTCGGTTCTGTTACGTCAGGCGAGGCGAAGCGCGCGCAACATTACCTGAAGCGATGCAGGGTCCGGCAACAGCAGAAAGAGACCGCGCAAAACCTGGTTTGCCTCCGTGAGCATGAACTCGCTTTCGACACACAAAATCGCATCCGGGTCTGAAGAAAACTCTCCTAGCGCGCTAGTCAGTACCGCAGTCGACATGTCTATCACCAGCGACGGCGGCGAGGGAAGGAGCAGCATACCGAGGAATTCGCTGAGCGCGTTCATATAGGCGCCGCTGAGAATATTCCCAGCTTCCTTGATTGCCGAGGTCTCGAGCTCCCCCAGTGCAAGCGATGAACCGATCGGTCTTCGCAGCATCAGTTCAGCCAGACGCATGACGGTCTGCCGTGGAAAGATCAGAAGAGTTCTCCCCGACAGGTCGCCGAGCATGTGCATCAGCACAGCCGCGACGGGTTCCTCATCCGGTTGGAATTGTGCTGGAAGATCCTCCAGACTGCTCACGCTGATCGCCGGAACCTTGATCATGATCGTATTTCCGGTCATCTGCGACAGCGCTGTAGCGGCATGACCCGCTCCGATGTTTGCCGTTTCGCGTAATGCGTCGAGCTGAATGGTCTTGAGAGACCGGATGGTATCCACTTTTTTGTTCTCCGTCGGGCTGCGGTCAGATGAGGCTGCGTGGATCGACGATGAGAGCTGGTTTCCCGTCACCGAGAATCGTCGCACCGCTAAACCACCGAGCGGAGCCTCGAACCGTATCGAGGTTTTTCACTACGATATCCTTGTGTGCGCTGATCGAGTCGACCGCCAGGGCGAGACGCTGGCCACCCACCTCTACGATGGCGTAGTGATTCTCACCCTCGTGATCGGAGAGCCCGAACTCATGCCGAAGAGACCTCACGTGGATCAGCTCGCCGCGCAACTCGATCGAGCCACTACTTCGCGCCGCACGAATTGACGAGTCATCGTCGGCGGCAATCTCGACGACCTTTTCCGCCGGCAGGGCATACGTTTCATCGTCCACTTGCACCAGCAACGCGCGCATCATGGCGATCGACGCCGGTAGCCGAAGTGTGAACACACTTCCGGCACCTGGTGTGGTGCGAAGTGCGAAGGTGCCTCCCATTGTGTTGACGCTGCTTGCCACAACATCCACCCCAACTCCTCGTCCGGAGAGGGCTCCCACACTGTTCGCTGTCGAAAATCCCGGATGCGACAGTATGTCAAGAAGTCTTGAATCGTCTGGAATTGATTGATCGCTGATGATGCCACGAGCACGTGCGCGCTCTGCGACTTTCGCTCGATCTATGCCGCGTCCGTCGTCTTCAACCTCTATCACGATGGCTGATCTGTCGCGACGCGCGCGCAACACCAACCGCCCCGCGGCCGGCTTGCACGCTGCGATGCGCGAAGCCGCTTCTTCAAGTCCATGATCCAGGGCATTCCGAAGCAAGTGCAGGATTGGATCGCCGATGGCATCCAGTAACGAACGGTCGATTTCGATCTCGCGTCCTTCCAGCGCGAAATGCACTTCCTTGCCCAGATCCCTCGCGATATCCCGCACCAACCGGGGGTATCGGTCGAAAACTGAAGCCACCGGTACCATACGCGCCTGCGCAATCTCCACTTGCAAAGCAGTAACAAGCCGGGACGCATCGAGCGAAACTCGCCCAAGATCTCGTCCGATTTCCTTGCCGTCCTGCGCGGCAATCATGTCGACAAGGCGGTCACGCGTTATGGCCAGTTCGCTCACGAGGTCGAGCATTACATCGAGACGTCTGACGTCGATCCGCACATGTCGAATACTCTCCTTTCGATCGTATGTCCGCCCGGCGGTCGCTGGTTTCGAGACCGCCACGCTTTTCACGTCGCCAGCAGCCAGAATCGCCTGTTCGAGATGGGCTTCGCCAGCCCCGGAGTTGATGAGGATTGTGAACACTCCATCGAACTCATTCTGCTGCATGGCGTCGGAAGACGGCTCGAGAGTAAGCACGCTTCCAAGTTGCTCAATTCTCGCGAGCACCAGTATCGCCCTCACTCCCTTTAGTGGGCAGTCTTCGGTGAGTCGAACGACTACCTGGTGCGTCGGCTTTGAAACTGATTCATCCGAAGTGAGTGCGGTGGCAACCTTAATAGTGCCTGCGGCGGCAATGTCGATAGTGCCTGGGGTGGCAACGTCTATAGTGCCTGCGATGGCAACGTCGATCTTTCGCTGCAGCTCCCTGATGGCCTCGCTCTTCGACTGATGCAGATCGTGTTGATTCTCCGTGATGCAGGAGGCCAACATTGCACTGCCGTCAAATAACAGATCGAGTACGTGCGGGGAAACCTGTACTGTTTCAGCGCGCACAGCTTCGAGCAGCGATTCCATGGCGTGTGCCACATTTTCAGCAGGACGGAATCCCATCGCTGCTGCCATTCCCTTTATCGTATGCGCGCTACGAAATATTGTAGCAATGCAGTCGCCGAGATCGTATCGAGTATCCTGCTGCTCCAGCTTGAGCAGTGACGCGTCGATTATTGCTAGATGCTCGCTGGTCTCGACACGATAAAGCTCGCCGTAACGGTCAGGCTGCAAGCACGCGGTTGACGGCTTCAATTACCCGGCTCGGTTGGAACGGTTTTACGATGAAGTCTCTCGCACCCGCCTTTATGGCTTCCACCACCAATGCCTGCTGCCCCATGGCGCTGCACATGAGGACGCGTGCGGATGGGTCCTGACTGACAATTTCGCGAACTGCATCGATACCGCCCATGTCGGGCATCACGATATCCATGGTGACCAGATCGGGCCGCAAGCTTCTGTATTTCTCGACAGCTTGCACGCCCGTTTCCGCTTCTCCGACGACTTCAAAGCCGGCCTGTCGCAGGATGTCGGCGACCATCATGCGCATGAAAAGGGCATCGTCACAAATAAGTACAGTACGGCTCACCGTCGCAGCTCCTCGGCAGAAATCAGGAATCGCGCACAAAGTGCGCTCGCATCGAGCATGGTTAAATCGTGTGGCTCGGACTGGTCGTCTGCATCGAGCTGTTCTACGCGAACATCACGTATGGCATCGACCGCAAAACCCACAACTCCATCGCCATGCTCCAGAAGGACGATCGGACCAGTGGAAATGGCACTGCTGTTGTTCAGCATCGCAGCGGAGTCGAGAACGGTCACCGCCCTGCCCCGTACATTTATGACGCCCAAGGTCTCGCGCCGGGCACCAGGAATTCTGGTCATGGCGCCACGGGCGACCACTGATATTGTCTGATCGACACTCACGCCATACGAACTACCGTCAATTTCCACGACAACCATCATTCCTCGCTCGCGGACGAAATCGTCGGTCACCAGTGACAGCGCCGGCTCAGTCGTCGGTGCGCTCTCCTGAAGAGTTGTGGTGTTCGCGTGAATCGATGGCATCGGTTGAGAAGAAGTTGAACGTTTCCAACGGAGCTGTCTGACTTTCGAGCTCGGACATATCGCTCAGCGCGGCAATCGACTGTCGAAGATCAACTGGTAGCTGAGAACGCAGGTCCATCTCTTTGTGAGAAACAGGATGTACGAAACGCAACCAGGCCGCATGCAGGAAATGCCTGCGAGGTGGCAACATGGCCACCCTGCGTCCACCGCCTCCGCCATAAGTATCGTCACCTACCACTGGATGCCCCAGCGAGGATAGATGAACGCGGATCTGGTGCGTACGCCCCGAGTGAAGATGCGCCCGGAGCAGGTCACACGAATCGAAACGAGCGAGGCGAACGAAATCAGTTCTGGCGGTTCTCCCGCCGGCGGCTATCGCCATTCTGGTGCGGTCGTTTGGGTCGCGCCCAACGGGCTGGTCCACGCTGATGGTGTCGCTCTTGAGATGGCCCCAGCTTAGCGCGGCGTATCGCCGCACTATTCGCCTCGCCGCCAGCGCGCTACTGAGCGAGCGAAGTGCAGTATCGGTTTTCGCCACAATCATCAAACCCGACGTGTCCTTGTCCAGCCGGTGCACCAACCCAGCTCGCTCCGGAGCCCCGGAGTCGGCCAGCTCCTGGCCTCTTCCCAGCAACGCATTCACAAGGGTGCCCGTCCAATTGCCCGGCGCCGGATGTACCACCATCCCCGCTGCCTTGTTGATCACAACGAGATGCTCATCTTCGAAGACCACGTCGAGTGGGATCGATTCCGGAGCGATATCCCGGCCAACCGGCGGTGGCACGGAAACTTCGACACGATCGCCAATTTCGCCGCGATACGAAGACCGTTCCTTTTTTCCGTTCACCAACACATTGCCATCTGCAATCAACGTCGCCGCTTGCGTGCGAGACAGCTCAAGTTGGCGCGAGACCAGAAGGTCGAGTCGCGTTTCATCGCTGCTCTCGATTTCGAATGACTGACTTTCGGGTTTTACTCCCACTCAGGAAACCGACGGTTGGGGCTTATGACTTTTTTCTGCTTCCCAAAGCGCAATCACAAGACACGCCGCACCAATTGTCACTGCGGTATCTGCAAGGTTGAACGTCCAGAACCTTACGTCGCCAACGCCGATATCGATGAAATCAACCACACCGTCACGAAATCGGATGCGGTCGAGAAGATTGCCAAGAGCGCCACCTACAATAATGGGAACGCCAATGGCCGCAAGCGAAGAGTCGCGAGTGAGAGACACGGTCGACCTTATGAGTACGAATACGATTACGATGCTGAGCGAAGCGAAAATCCATCGTGAAGCCGGACCGACGTGCATGCCAAACGCAGCTCCAGGGTTGTAAGCGAGTGTAAATCGGAAAAAATCACCGATTACGGGGTGCGGCATGTAGCGAGGCGCCAGATGTTGTACCGCAAGCGCCTTGCTGCTCGCATCGAGAGCAATGATGACCGCAACGATTATCCAGAACTGCGGCGTGCCAACGGACGGTCGCGGCGAGTGCTGTGCGGAGGAACCTGAAACCGACAAATTATCAGACGTCATGCAATCTCTTGAGCGGAGGCAACATTGGCTCGACGTTCCTCACCCCAAAGAACGACAGCAAGAAGTATAGCTCCGCCGCTTACAGCCATATCGGCGACGTTGAACGTTGGCCACCGGTGAGTGCCGAATCCGACGTCGATGAAGTCGACAACTCCAAGATCGGAGCGGACGCGGTCAATAAGGTTCCCGACGGCTCCCGCTGTCACGAGGGCGATGGCCCATGCCCTCATCAGGTCGTCGTGCGGTGTCTGCCTGTAAAGGCGCCAAAGAATGATCAGTGCTCCGAAGGTGAGCGCCATGAAGATCCATCTCGAATAGCCTCCGAGATAAAGTCCAAATGCCGCTCCCGGATTGTACACAAGCTGAAAACGCACGGCGTCACCAATGAATTGAACATGCGAGCCTGACGGCGCCAGCGTTGCGACCGCTACCGCCTTGCTGATCACATCAGCCACCACCACCAGAAAAAGCGTGGGCCAAGATACCAGCGCCTTCATACTATCCCTTTTTCGAGTCTTCTTCGCGCTGCTTGCAACTGATGCAGTATCGCGCATGCGGTAGCGCATCCAGCCGTTCGAAGGCGATGTCGCCACTGCAGTTGTGACACTTACCAAACGTCTGCGGTGATTTGTAAAGTCTACGCAGAGCCTGATCTATATGCCACAGAAAACGACCTTCCTGGGACGCAAAGAGAAAGGCCTTCTCACGTTCCATCGCATCCGTGCCCTGATCAGCCATGTGAAAAGAGTATGCACTCGTATCATCATCCTGCTTTTCACTGTTGGGACCAAAGGCGTCACCATGATGACCAAGCTCCTTCAGCACGCGACGGCGCTCTTCCAGCAACCGCTTTTCGAAGTGGTCGAGCTTCTTCTTGATCATCGGTTTCGACTTCTGCGTTTTTGCCGCATCAACTTCAGTCATCACTAACCATCCTTTCGTAGCGCGAGGTGCACGGGCCGCCCATCGACGTCCGCAGACTGCATCGCGGTCCAATTCTCAGCACGCTCGTCTTCGCCAGACGACGAAGCCGATTCTTTTCCGATCATAAACCGCACGGCGAGGATTTCATCCGCAATGCGCTCACGATGCAATGTGATCGCATCGTTCAAGTCTTCATCACCATTCACAAATGCCACGATGCGATCGCTCACTTCCAGACGAGCTTCCTTTCGCAGACGTTGCATGCGGCTAATTACCTCGCGCGCGAGCCCTTCGGTCCGAAGTTCCGGAGAAATTGTTGAATCGAGCGCTACGCCATACCCTCCATCCTCCTCCACAACGGCCGCGCCAGAGGCGCGGCGTATCACCGTCACATCTTCCGGGTCGATCTGTCGGGCTACTCCCCCAACGTCCACCGACACCGACTCGCCATTCGCCAGCACTCGAAGCGGGCCAGCGGTTAGCGAGTCCACCGCGCGGGCTACGGCTGGCGTTTCCTTGCCGAACTTCTTGCCCAATGATCGGAAGTTTGCCTTCCCCTCGAGAGTCACGAGCGTGTCCGTGGTGCTTACAAACTCGACAACCTTCACGTTAAGCTCAGCGGCGAGTAGATCAATCAGTGTCACGGTCGTGGTCGCGTCTCCCGGAATGACACATTGCAGCAACGGAAGCGGTTGTCGTACCGCGACGTTTGCCGACTCACGGGCTGTTCGGCCCAACGACGCCAATTTTCTTATGTCCTCCATCGCCGACTCGAGCTCGGGGTAGGAAACGGCTTCATCCCGGGGCCGAACGTACGCCGCAAGATGCACTGAGCTGCCGGTCAATACACGATGAACCCCGTCAGAAACAAACGGCGTAAACGGCGCTAGAAGGCGACTGACCACTACGAGTACCTCATGAAGCGTCGCAAACGCTGCACGGTTATCGTCCCCGTCAATCTCGTAAAAGCGCGCACGTGAAAGTCGCACGTACCACTTGGACACATCCTCATCGACGAACTGCATGATGCGACGCGACGCCATCGTCGCATCATATTTCAACATCAACGCATTGACCTCCTGCTCCACTGACGTCAACC
The DNA here is from genome assembly GCA_038235845.1 of Gemmatimonadales bacterium. Lineage (GTDB taxonomy): Bacteria > Gemmatimonadota > Gemmatimonadetes > Gemmatimonadales > Gemmatimonadaceae > Gemmatimonas. Next base: position 8,135 of record JBBSTN010000087.1, read on the forward strand.
GCGACAGTATCCAGCGATCCAGCGGCGGTCGGTCGGCAGGTTCCGGATCCTGGGGTCCAGGCTTCCACCCGAAATTCGCGTACTGAACAAAGATGCCGTTGAAGACATTGCGGAACGTCAGCAGGAAGCGTCCCGCGGTTTCCCTTATCGATGCCTCGTCGAAACGGCGCGGTGTCCATACCTGACTCGACACAACGAGGAAGAAGCGGACAGCGTCGGCCCCGTGACGCGAAATCACTTCCCACGGGTTCACAACATTGCCCTTGCTCTTGGACATCTTCTGTCCATTGGCATCGAGAACCAGATCGTTCACTACCACGCTGCGGTAAGGTGCTGCTGTGGCCTCCGCATTGTTCGGGAGTTTCTCGCCCAGCCCCGTTGCTATCGCCAGCAGCGAATAGAACCACCCTCGCGTCTGGTCGACGCCTTCCGCGATGAAATCAGCCGGATACTGCTGCTCCACTTTATCCGCGTTCTCGAACGGATAATGCCACTGCGCAAATGGCATCGAGCCGGAATCGAACCAGGCATCAATTACCTCGGGCACACGACGCATCGTGCCCACACCTGATGGCGATGGCCATGTATAGCTATCAATGTGCGGCTTGTGTGGATCGAACTCTGTGTCGAGCGGTCTGCCGATACGGCTCGCGAGCTCGTCAAAACTTCCGATCACGTCAACTTCGTTTTCGTCGGCGTCGTTAATCCACACCGGAAGAGGCGTTCCCCAGTAGCGATCGCGGGAAATCGCCCAATCGACGTTGTTCGAAAGCCACTCCCCAAACCTGCCCGAGCCCATTTCTGGCGGGTTCCAGTTTACACGGGAGTTTCGCGCGAGGAGATCACTCTTAACCGCAGTGGTGCGCACAAACCACGACCCACGAGCGTAGTACAGCAACGGAGTGCCACATCGCCAGCAATGCGGATACGAGTGTACGAATGTGGATGCTTTCCAAAGTACATCGCGCTCTCGCAGCACCTCGAGAATACGTGCGTCTGCTTTCTTGACGAACATGCCCGCCACTTCCGGCACCGAATCGTCAAATTCCCCACGCGACGTCACCGGGTTCACGAACGCCAGATCGTTTCGCTGAGCCGCGGCGTAGTCGTCCGCGCCAAACGCCGGCGCCATATGAACTACACCACTTCCATCCTCTGCTGAAACAAAATCTTCGGCAACTATAACTTCCCGCTTTCCCTTTTCCGGAAACTCTATCCAGTCGAGTGGTCGACGGTAACGTCCGCCGGCAAGCTCACTTCCCTTGAATGTTTGAATCACATTCCAGCGATCAGCCCAATCCGCACCCAACACAGCCTCGACTCTCGCCTCAGCGAGAACGAGCGTGAAATCCGCACCAGTCTTCTTTCGGACCTCTGTGTAAGTGAGTTCCGGATGAACCGCCAGTGCAGTATTGGATACAAGCGTCCATGGAGTGGTTGTCCACACCAGAATACGCCTGCGCAAATTCCCGGTGTCGCCCTCGTTGGGAATCGCCGGCGCGTCAAGAAGATCTAGCGCAACATAGACGCTTGGATCTTCCACGTCCTCATAGCCGAGCGCTACCTCATGACTCGAAAGCGCAGTACCACAACGTGCGCAGTACGGAAGAATCTTGTGCCCACGAAACAACAAACCCTTCTCGTGCAGAGCGCTGAGCGCCCACCACACGCTCTCGATGTAATCGGGCGAATACGTTACGTAGGGATCGCTGTAATCCAGCCAGTATGCAATACGTTCCGACAGCCTTTCCCACTCATCGCGATAGCGAAAAACACTCGCCCGACATCGTCGATTAAACTCGGCGATGCCAGTTTGCTCGATCAGCTGTTTTCCCGCCAGTATCGGCCTCTTGTCAGCACCGGTCTCAGTATCCGATGATTCGCCGGCCTTTAGCGCAACTTCGCGCTGCAATTCCTTCTCGACTTCGATCTCAACGGGCAATCCGTGTGTATCCCAGCCTGCCTTTCGAGGCACGAAATGGCCGAGCATGGCGCGATGTCGGCAAAAAAGATCCTTTATCGTGCGCGCGAACACGTGATGGATTCCAGGACGACCGTTAGCCGTTGGCGG
>JBBSTN010000088.1:0-10151 GCA_038235845.1 Gemmatimonadales bacterium
AGCGCGTCCGCGATAATGCCCGGTCGGTTTCAACTAGCGACCGAACATGGAGTATCAATGGGACGCCGAACATCCGCTTGGCGACCAAACCTGCCAGAATCTCGCTATATTCGTTGACATGGATCAGATCGATGTCGGGCCACAAACGCCGCGCGCGCAGAAGCCCTAAAACGGTGAAGGGCAAATGAAATGCTTCGCGCAACACGATCAGCCAGCGCATCCCGCGATAATGCGTCGCGCGACTATGATCGAATCGGCTGATGCCTCGCGTTGCAACCACACCGTTCGCGACCCGACGATAAAAATCGAGCGCCGTGCCTCTCGGCATGAGGAAATAGGATTCTACCGTCCCCTTTGGTAACGCCCCGACCGCTTCATAGAGGCTTCGCGATGCGCCGCCAAATGGCCCCACCCCACCAATGTACAGAATCTTCAAGCGCCGGCCTCCGATCCATCGGTTCTTCGTCCGGTCAATGACGGTGCAGCCGCGGGCCGAACGGGAACGTAGATGGTCCCGGCGATCGACAGAACCAGCAGCAAAAACACGATGTCGTAGACATTCACGAAGCTGCCGTATGTCGTCATACCGATCAATAACGCCAGCTTAGCGCTCAACGACAGATCGGCTGCGTCTCCTTGCACGGGCTGGCGGATCAAGAACAGCGCAGCGAGCAGCGGGAGTATCAATAGGCCGATCCGGGCGAGCAGCGCGGTGATGAACGCTTCCGTCCCACCGACGGAGTTATCAAGCGCACCATATCCGGAGTTAAGCATCTGAAGATCGAATGTGCCAATACCAAACAAAGGGTTTTCACGAAATGCCGCCCAATGCTGTTCGAATATCCACTGGCGAATAGCAGCTGTGCCGACCTGATCGCCGACGTCAAAATTACCAACCGCCTCTTGTCTAAATACCAGCGTTCTAACTATATCGCTATTTGCAAATGGCAAATATAGTAGTAAGTTACTGCCAAAGATAGCCATAACAAATAGAAACGCCGCAATTAACGCGAACCACCTTCGTGATCCCGACCGTGATAGTCTACCACGTTGCCGGATCAAGAAATAAACTGTTCCAATCAATGCGGCAAATAGACCGGTGCGGTTACCGGATAAAACCAGAAAATAGACCGACATTACTATCATTGGTAATCGGTAACGCTGCCCTCGAAGATTAATATTCATCAAATACACAGCGGTAGCAAATAGGCCGCCCTCGGCTGAGCTGGGCATAGGGGAAATGCGCCACCACAAATCGGGATGGTTGCCCAGACCAGGTAGGAACGTATATATGCTGTAATCGATCAGGAACAAAAAAGTCGTCAACGGGATAGACAACAAAAACAAGATGTTAACGAAATTAATTGATATTCGTGGGGCGATCTGGAATATTATAGCCAAGCTCAGCATCAATAGACCTACAGATCCCAAAGTTCTAGCGTCCGCCCGCGCTAATGCTACTACAATAATAGGAACTAAACCCAGCAATAGCACTATGCTTGATCGATGAAAAATCTCTGAAGTAAAAACTAGATAGAATATTCCCAATGTACCGAATACAGCGGCAGGCCCAACAAATAATATATAAGTCGCGTCTGGAGCAAGTATCTCGACTGAGTCACCTCGCAGAAATTGCAAGGCCCAATATAGTGTCAGCAAAAAATAGAAAACTAGCTCAAATGCGGTTGGTATGACCCGGGTATGATCGGAGAGTCTATGGATGTTTTGCGGTAGTTGGCGTAGTTTATGAAGGTCCATTTAGATAAAACCCAAGCGTTTGATTACTGCTCGCCGATTGACGCGGTCGTAGAGATGCAGGGTAATTCCGATTACGTTAGCCGTCGCAATAATAACTTTCAACATCATTAGGTCTGTTGCCGAAAAACCGGAGAGCAAAAAACCATTTCGTGATAAAATCTCGACCATCGCTTCAAAGTCCAACCTTATCACGCAGAAATCCTTGGTATGCGCCACGCCAGTCGTTCGCCCATATGCTCGCCGGCGAAATTTTGGTCATAGGACCGCCGACGACCAATTCGATCACCTCATCGACGCTTCTGGCGGAAATAAACGGGTGTTCCGGATACGTGAACCGCGCTTTCGGCGTTTCGAGCATGATGATCTTTTCAACCAAACCGATCGCTTCGAACAATCCCGTCGAAACCTCGCTGACCACTGCTCGTGCCGACCAGAACGAGGTGTAAATGTCAAGGTTGGGATCTAGTACCACCCCATTCGACAACTGTCCTCCCGACGGGGCCCGCCCGCGCTCCAGCGGGTGCGGGCGCAGTACGACCTCTATTTCCGGGGGTAGCGCGAATCGCAGACGTGCGGCGAGGTCCATATAGAGATCGAACTCAATGCCATCGCTCAGCACGAGAACGCCACCCCCTGGCGTGGTTGCGGTGCCCGCCCCGATCCGGCGCAGTTCGCGATGGGGCGACCCGATCGCAACCGGGATGGTTGGCGCGTTAATCTGGTCATTCCACCAAGTGCCGAAGGTCAGGAAATATTCCGGCATAGCGCGCCGAAAATTTGCGTCATTGCGTACGGTATCGGAGAAATTATAGGCATCGTGCCCCTGCGACACCGCGCCGTGCTGGTACTCCGCAGTAACAATGCCCAAGTCGCGTGCCGCCGCAATCAGATTTGCAGTGTGCCCGTAGCAGCCCGACGAGCCAAGCAAAAGCTTGGGGGAGACGCGGCGAAGCAGTTTCCGATAAGCCCGATATTGCAATGGAGCCGAGGCGAGTTTGCGTGCGATCACCGCGCCGAGTGCGGCCTCGCGCGGAGCGCCCATCTCCCATCCAAGCAAATCACGACCGCGTTCCGACGCGAATGCCGCCAACGCGTTTCCGTCCCGGCGCTGTCGCGCGGTGGTTTGAAAGCGCGCGCGGATCGCGACACCGGCCTGAATAGGGGCGTGATAAATCGTCTGCTCGATTGCCCGCGGCTGCCGCCATGCCCAATGGTCTTGGTCGATCAGGACCGCAGCGCGGCCCGGCGTCGCCTGAGCAAAACCGTCGGATTGCCGGTTATACCAGCTGCCATCGACGCGCTGGTCAGCGACCGCCTCGGTCGTCAACAACACATCCGCACGGATTTCGCCCGTCCGCTGTAAGCTGCGATTTCGCAGTATAGACCGGATCAATGTCCTCGCGCCGCGACCCATGTCATGGCGTTGATTTGAGTCGGTCGCCTCGACTGACGAGAACACGCTGTCGGCGATTAACATGCGAAAGAATCCGACGCGCACTTGCGCCCATATCGGGATCCCCACCGCAGAACGAAGATCTAGCACTGAGCTAGTGTTTTCGATCTCCAGCATATTCGAGAGTGACAAATCGAAGCCGATGGGTTGTCTGGCAAATAGCGACAAAATCAGTTATCCAAAGTCTCGGACGATTTGGAACCGTTTCTCAACCAATAGGCGTTCCGCGACGATCCCTTTCGCGGCCAGTATTAAGTCACTTTTTAACAACGCAAACTTATACATGGCCCGTTCCGATCAATCTTGCCCACGCCACGATTCGGGAACGTTGGCGCGGTTTCATCTTCCCCGATCTGACATCGATTTTCGGAGGGATGTCAACGTGATTTGTCGAGTCTAAACGGATGGCGCCATGGCAGTGGATGCGCGCGTGCGGCGAAAAACCAAGTCAGCGAAAAATACAGTACGAACGCCAGTAGCGTTGCGAATGCTACCCCAATGACGCCATAACGAAAGGCCAAGGCGAAGCTTAATGCGGTCTGAAACGCTGCTGTCGTCAACGTGATGGCGGATAGCGTTGCCGTTCGTGTTTCGTAAAAGAGAATCGGGGTCACGAAATGATACATCCCGTTAAACGCGTAGGCGGGTCCAAGAACTTCGAGGATTGCGATCGCCGATCCGTAGCCCGGACCCGCAACGACCGGGATCATAAAGGGCGCGAGGATGGCTAGGGAAGCACCTCCAAACAAGAGTAGCGCGAAAATCCCATAAGTAGCCTGGACGATCTGTCGTCGAGCTTTCGGCGTATCTGAGGCCAGTTGTTCATAAAGCCATGGTGACCACGCTTGACTTAGCGCCGTTCCAAGAACGAGCAGAATGGAGCTAATCTGCATGGCGATGAAATAAACACCCACAGCCGAGGCGTCGACGGCGCGGGCCAACGCGAACCGATCGACGCTTGTCATCGCCACGCCGCCTAACATATGCGGAAGGAGAGGAAGGCTGAACTGCAGTGCTTTGCGGATCGGCCAGGCAGTCATGTTCCAGTCTATGCTGCCAGTCGCGGTCAGTACAACGAGCACGGTCGTGGCGACGACACCGGCGGCCAAGGCTTGGCCCAGCGCTCTTCCCTCCCATTCGTATCCGAACAGCCCGATGAGAACGATTGACGAAACCGCAAGGATCAGGCCGAACCCCAGTTGAACCGCGGCAAAACGGTAAGGCTGTCGCAGTGTTTGGAACACTGAGAACGCCACGGCGATCACACACTGTCCCGAAGAAGCGAGAACTACCGCCCATAACCACGAGCGAGATATACCCGTCAGCGGTTCGAGAGCGCCACCGAACAGTCCTATCGCTACCAGGGAAACCGCTGCTCCGACACCGATAATACCCAACGCGACGCCGACCTGTGGCGGCATCGCCTTCGCACCATCGCGATAATATACGACGCCGACGAGACCGTGCGCCCCGAGTCCGACGATTACCTGAAGAATGTTCACTTGCGCCAGAAACAAAGCGACGATTCCGAACTGTTGCGGATTTAACCAACGGGTCAGAAACGGGAGAAGCAGAAAGGGGATTGCGGCGTTTATGATCGTCGCACCGATATAGACCGAAGCATCGCCGATTAGTTTCCCGCGCAGGATAATCAATCCTTGAGCAAATGGCGATATTCGAAGCGTTCTTCGCAATTCGAGTTCCACCAAAGAATCTAATTCAGGTTCAGGGTTTCCGTTCACCGCGTCAGGAATCGCCGGATGATGCCAAGCCCCACCCCGGCACTTTTTTCGGGATGAAACTGGCATCCGATGATATTACCCTGTCTGACGCACGCGGTAACCGGCATGCCGTCGTAGAGATAAACCGCGAGACGGTGGTTGGCGCAATCAGGTTTGAACTGGAAACTGTGGACCAGATAGACCGCGTCTTCAGCATCCAGTCCGTCCAAAACGGTGCCGACGAACTTTTGTTGCTGCGTCGCCTCGAGTTTGGCCCAACCGACGAACGGCACTTTGTGGCGATTGCCGTCAAGACCGTTCGTCGGGATCGCCTCGACGCGGCCCGGGATGATTCCCAATCCGTCGTGGTGACCGTGCTCAGTACTTTCGGTAGCAAGCATCTGCATGCCGAGACAGATCCCCAACATGGGCCGACCAGATCGAGCGAAGTCATGTATCGCCGTCTCGACCCCTGCCCGTTTGAGGCCAAGCATACCATCCTGGAAGGCACCGACCCCAGGCAGCAGCAGACGCTCGGCCTCCGCGATCTCGACTGGGTCGGACGTGAGCTTAGCCAAGCCTCCGGATCTTTCGATCGCACGGGCGACGCTGTACAGATTCCCAACGCCGTAATCGACGACGTGGACCGTCGACGCGCTGCCACTCACGCGAGTTGCTCCGCCCGATGTCGAACGTTCAGACCCGCGGCGACCGCGGCGTCGCGCACCGCCGAGATGGTCAGGCGACCGTAGTGCAGGACGTCGGCCATCGCCACGGCGTCCGTCCCGACGGCGAAGGCGTCGACCATGTGTCCCGTCGTGCCCATCCCCCCGCTGGCGATCACAGGAACGGAAACCGCTGCGGTGACCGCCGCGATCAGCGCGGTATCAAACCCTTTGCGTGTTCCCTCACGGTCGACCGAAGTGAGCAGAATCTCTCCCGCGCCTAGGCCTGCCGCGCGTGAACACCATTCAACTACGTCGAAACCGGTGGGTTCCCGACCGTTATCCGTGAATGCCTCCCACCTGCCCGGGCCGCTCTGCTTGGCTTCAACCCCCAGCACCATGCATTGCGATCCGAACGTGCGCGAAATTTCTGAAATAAGTTCGGGGCGACGGATCGCCGCGGTATTAATCGCCACCTTGTCCGCGCCGGTTCGAAGCATTTGCCGAACGTCATCGACCGAGCGCAAGCCACCGCCCACGGTCATCGGAACGAATACATCGCGCGCGGTCCGCGCGACGATATCTCCAAGACTGTTGCGTCCGTACAGGCTCGCGACGATGTCGATATAAACAAGTTCATCGGCACCCTGCTCATAATAGCGCCTCGCGAATTCTTGTGGATCACCTATGATCCGCAAGCCCTCAAGGTGAATACCCTTGATGAGATTAGGACCCTTTATGTCCATCCGCGCTATGAGGCGCGCGGCTCTCACGCGCGCTCATCCGTTCGGTTCCATGGCGTATGACGAAGCTTCCATTCGCCGTTAACCACGTGCCACAAATGAGGAGAGCGAAACCGATCGCAGGTTTCCAAGAACTCATCCTTGGTCAAGCCGACATAGTCTAAAAACTCCGTCTCATAACGAGCCGGATACTCACCTTCGTACCGCTCCATAAGTGCAAGACCTTCTCCCTTAGTGATATGATGATTACGAATCTCCTGAGCCGAGTCCATCATCGTCCGTCCTACACCGAACTTGATCCACCGAGTAAAATAGAAAAACCCGTCAATTTTGTCGTCCAGACTGGAGTACTTTGAGTAAGTGCCTTCGGTGCGGACTGGATTTGCCTCAAACCCGGTGTGCTCGACCGCATAATAATACGCCTCCTGCGGAACCCACTTTACATAATATCCGAGATACTTAAAATCGATCCTTTTATCTTGAAGAACGGCCGCATCGAATGGCAGAAAGCTCTTGAGATCCGAAAGATTTATGCCGTCATCAAGGTAATCTCCAACACTCTTGCCACCAAGCAAGACATCTCGTACATCGCGACCACCGTAATAATCTATCGTAAATCCTTCGCTCTCGGCTGAATCGGCGGTATTCGCGTAATTGGATGTCTTATGGGAGATCTTTTCGCCATACTCTCCAGGCATTTCTCCGTAGAATATCAATGGAATATTCATCTGAACTGCCATTTTCGCGACGAAAGTCTTCTGACCCATAATAAATGGCTGAAATGGGTGCAACAGATTTAGCGTAGCGTTGCGCGTTAGCAACCGGTGGATCTTCCCATTAGGTGTGAACAAGAAGTTATCGAACCCACCGACGTGGAGCCACCGTTGAAAGTTCTGCCAGCCAATATCGGTATACAGGTGCGGTGACCACGTAACCGTCAGGGGGTTCATTCCATATTTGTACTTCAAGAGGTGCGACTGCATGGCGCTATCCTTGCCGCCGCTGCCGCCAACGATGCAGTCGTAGCTTCCATCGGTTTTTCGATGCTGGTCGCATAGATCGATCAGTTCGCGATTCCGTTCGTCCCATGATATCTCCCCGTCTTCCTTCAGGACGTTAAAACGGCAAGCGCGACATACACCCTCGTCATCGAAGGTCAGGGTGGTCTTTTTTGAGTTCGCCGAATGCGAGTATTCGTTGGTCGACATCGGCTGCTGGTTCGAAATGTTGCAACGGACACAAAACTTTACTTCCCGAGGTAATCCATAGAATACCTCCAATTTGTCTTCCGGTTTGTTGTATCGCGACAGGTCGACTGATGAACTTGGGGCTATCTTCATAATTTTCTCTTTAAGTTTACATCACTGGGAGGGCAGAATCTCAAGATCGGCGTGTTTGGTTGGGTTCGTAGCGCTGGCGGGCCCGTTCCAAGTCGGCGGGACTGCCGATATCAAGCCAATCCTCATGCATCGGATAGACGATCGCCTTGCGATCGGCTGCCCGCAACCGCTCGAACAGCGTGGGGATATCGCAATAGCCACCGTATTCCAGATAGTCCAACGCAGCCGGGTCGACGACGTATATTCCGGCGTTAACGTGACTGTGAAACAGAGGCTTTTCCTCAAATCCCGTTATGTCGAGACCTTGCGTACGAACCACGCCGAATGGATGACGCCATTCGTATGAGCGAACCGCCATCGTCGCAAACGCGCCATGCTGGAGGTGAAAATCCAGAATTTCGCTATATCGCAAATCGGTCAGGACATCCCCGTTACTGACCAAAATGGGTTCGGTAGGCCTCGGGTCGAGGAGGCTCAGCGCCCCCGCGGTGCCGAGCGCCTGGTGCTCTCGGGCATAAGCGACGTGTACGCCGAGCGCGCTCCCGTCGCCGAGGTGCTCCTCAATCATGCTTCCGAGGTGGCGGATCGCAACGACGAAATGATGAAATCCCGATTGACGCGCGCGCTCGATGATGTGGTCGATAATTGGCTTGTCGCCGATCGGCAGCAGCGGTTTGGGGCAGGATAGGGTGTGAATACCGAGGCGCGTTCCCTTGCCTCCCGCCATCACCACCACGAGATTTGGACGATCGACCGCGACCACCATTTCTTCGATCACGTCGAGGCCAACAACACGATGCTCGTCATCGACGATCGGCATCTGGAAGACGCTGTTTTCAAGCATCAGGCGGCGCACCGTATCGGAACCGGTATGAGGGGATACTACGAGGGGGTCGCGAAACATGATCAGTTCCGCCGGGTCCCCCAACGCACAGCCGCGCAATAACCCGCGACGAACGTCACCATCCGAGATTGTGCCGAGCAGGGTACCGACGTCGTCGACCGCGAGGGCGATCTTCAGCCCGGACTGCTCAAGGCATTGGATGGCCTGTTGGATGGTAGAGCCCGGCGGCAGCAACGTTTCACGCCATTTTTCGCTTACCACTTAATAACACCTTTTCACGAAATGTTGCTGGCAAGGCGCCGATCGCCAGCGGGTCCATCATAACATCGGCAAACCAGTTCGACTCGCCGCTGATCTCGCGTTCCCGGTCAGCCCTTTGAGCTACCTACGGCGGTAGCGAATCTTGCCGCAGAGCACAATCGCGATGACCCCGATAAACTTCCGGCGTTCCATCGAGGAGCATGCCTTACGATTACGTACCGACTGCGCCCGATTCCCCGCCCAGCATATGTTCCGCCAACCGCCAATCGATTGGATCGTCGATGTCAATCGAACGTTCGGCTGGCATCTCATAGCCGATGCTATCAGGACCGATGAATTCACGCGTTCTGGCAAGCCATTCGACCCGCGAAAAATAGATCGCGCCGTTTGGCACATAAACAGGTGGAAGATCCTGCCTCCGCGCAATCTTTGCGCCAGTGGTATAGGAGGATAAGTTTCCGGATCCCGTCAAGTTGTACATCCAGTTAGGATGCTGCTCGGCCCGGGTGATCGAGACGACAGAAGGTGCGATTTTGATTGCGGCGCGCGACAACACCGCGCAAATGTCGGCGGTCGTGCGCAACGGCGAAGTAGGTTGAAGCAACACAACAGCCTCAATAGGCCGAATCAGCTGCGTCAAAGCGTGTTCGACGACCATCAGGCTCGTCGCATCGTCGGTCGCCAGCGCGGCGGGGCGCAGAAAGGGAACTTGGGCACCGTTCGCACGCGCTATGTCTGCAATCTCTTCATCGTCAGTGCTGACAACGACTGAGGACAACCCCGGACAAGCTAGAGCCGCCTCGATTGTCCATACACTCAAGGGCTTCCCTGCCAGATTGCGGACGTTCTTCCTCGGAATCCCCTTAGAGCCAGCGCGCGCGGGTATCAAACCGAGCGCATTCATGCGGTAAGCCAGTGCGACTCGAGTGTCCGGTTCATCGTCAGGCGACGTCGTTCCAGCTGAGTTGCGCGTCGGTTGGAATATCCCGAACGGCCGTTCGGCCCATCAAGGAGTTCAGATCAGCAGCGCGAATCTCGCCGCTACCCGGGCGCTTCACCCAGAGGTTCGTTTCGTTAAACTTCTCGTTACGGGCGACGGGCGCAATCGTGACCACGCTCGCATAGGCGAAATTGATCGTGGGCTGCTCGGCCTCCGCTGGCTCTTTTGAACCTCCTCGGGCTTTCTGCAGGTCGCCGCTCCACTGGATCAGTTGCGACAACTCGGCGGGATCCATCGAGCAGACAATGTCTGGGCCCTCGCGATCCTTGCGATCCGTGAAATGACGTTCGAGGACGCAGGCCCCCATTGCGACCGCACCGAGACACGCTGCGTTCGTCAACGTATGATCCGAGAGGCCGAGAATTG
>JBBSTN010000089.1:0-10110 GCA_038235845.1 Gemmatimonadales bacterium
AACAAAGGCGCACATGGTTACGGCCAATGGGTTCTGATAACCGAAGCTCATGCAGACAACTGCGCCCACCGCTGCACCTCCGGAAACGCCCAGCAGATATGGTTCCGCCAATTGGTTTCTCAGCGTACCCTGAAGGGCACCTCCGCTGGCGCCAAGCGCAGCGCCCACAAGAGCCGAAAGCAGAACACGCGGCGCCCGCAGATCGCGAACGATCGACACAGAGGTTGCGTCGCCGTGTCCGACCAGGGCGCTGAGTACCTGTGAAAATGACATTTCCACTGCGCCCGTCCATATCCCGGCACCGATGGCGATAATGAGTACCATCACACCGGCGAGCGCCGGCAGCGCAACCGCCGGCAGCGCAACCGCCGGCAGCGCAACCGGGGGAAGCGAACGCGGCGACTGTGATTCAGAGTCTGCAATTGAGCGTGCCAGCTCTTGCTTATCCTTTCTGTAAACAGTCACGTGTTTTCAGACCGGGGGCAGCGCGGTAGCGAGCTCAGGGTGTAATGCTCGAGCAAGCATGACGGCCGCCATCCCAAGCACGACAGACGGTCGGCCCGTTATGTCGGGGCGATCTGTTATCCATCTGGCTTTTCGCACCGCGGCAACTGACTTCCAGGCCGGCGCTGCACGCATTTTTATTTGTGAATCGCTTCCGGCGATGATCACGTCAGGATTGCGACGTGCAATTTCCTCAATGGAAACCTGAGGAGAGGGTGACTCAAGGTCGCTGAAGATGTTCTTTCCGCCGGCGATCTCCAGCAATTCATCCAGATAGCTTCCGTGTCCAATTACCATCACCGGAGACTGCCACACCGGCCACACCGCTCTCACCACAGCGGCGTCGCGCGTGACCCGTCGTACTGCATCCAGCGTTCGGGTGACGGAGTCGCGCACAGCTCGCGCTCGATACTGCAGCCCAACCGCAATGCCGAGTTGTTCGGTGAACTTCATGAACTGTGCAATTCCGTCTACGCGAATTGACATCGTCTTCACGCCCGCCCGCTCGAGCGCCTCCGCTGCCGTCCTGTTTTCCGCCGCTGCATACAGGATTACGAGCGTTGGCTTAAGAGCGAGGACGGCTTCCACGTTCGGCCGAATTCCATCGCCCGCCGACGGGATCTGAGTTGCTGCATTGGGATACTCGTCCCATGCCGATCGACCGACCAGCCTGTCGGATGCTCCGATCGTAAACAGAAGCTCGGTGGCGGCGGGGTTGAGCGAGACGATTCTCGCCGCAAAAGTCGCGTCGATAGGAAGCGGCCTGCCGAAGTCGTCCGTCGCTACCGACGCTGCCGACGCTGCCGACGCGCCGAGTGAATCTGTCTTGGCCGTAGCGTCAGCTACGAATTTGTTGGGCGATTCGCTTCCGGCGCAGCCGACCGTTGCAAGTGCAAAAGCCCCCAGAAGTCCATACACGAACGCGAAAGGCGAACCTGCGCCGTGCGCGAGACGTGTTGTGCCAGCTCGGCGATCACCGTTGCGGAGCGTAGTTACCAAAAACAAAACGGGCCTCGTTCTCGATGAGAAGAAGTGCCCGTGCACGCGCGACAGAATCAGGAGCGATCAGGTCGCGTGGCCCGAGCCCCCCCTCGAGGGTCTTCGTGCTGATTGAGCGCTGGTCGTCTCCTGGCTTAGGGCTAACGCAACCGTCTTCCCGATTCGAGTGAATCAGTGACATGTGATTGAGCTAAATACTACCCGTTACAGTGGCGGGGCCGCACCGGCATTGAACCGGTTTCCGTATCCCGCGCTCGTAGTCAATTTTTTTGGAGAATCGGATGAGCAGTTAAGCAGCAGTAAAAGCAATGTCGAACTGACTCACTTCCGATGCGTGCAACCTATAGAGATACCTGAGCGTCGGCAAGCGACTCGGACAATGCTTCTACCAGCTCCGCTCGTCTGCGATCGTACGCGAACTGGACGTCTTCACTGTGAGAGTCCTGCAATGCGTAGGTTGCATCCAAGGCTGCAATCTCCTGCGCAAGACGCTCTGCAAGTGGCACATCTACACGCATACCGGATTGCTGTTGTCGCGCCCCCAGCGTGCCTGCTGAACTGGATGTCGTTCGACGCTGCATCGCGCGAAGCAGAACCAGCAGCATCATGAACCCTATCGCTGCGAGCAGCGCCGAGATGTAGTAGTTGCGAAGATTTGTGTTGGAAGACGGGAGATCGACTTCGAACGAAGCGTTTGGATTGACATCCTGCGCCAGATACCGGCGAAATCGCCGGCCTTCAAGATTGACAGCTTCTACTGCGCTGAACCCGCCACCCTTGATTCCACCTTGCGCTTCCTCAAGAAGAATCTCGAACACTACAGCACCGTGTTCCGCGACGAACGTGACAGGAAACCTGGCTGTCGGAAGTTTGTACGAGAACGAGAGCTGCTTGAGACCTGGAGCGATGGGCGCAAACACCGACACTCTTCCCGGCGCAAACGTGAACGCGTCCGGTGCGATATCACCGTCGCTCGCCCGTACATCAGCGGCGCCCGCAGGCACTGCGATGCTCCATGTTGGCACTGCATTGTCGTCTTCGCTCGCAACGAGGGCCTTCACGCTGTCGTTCGAGAGCTCGAACACTTCGATAATGGTTCTGACGTTGTTTGTGTCCGCCCCACTGACTATGAGATGTCGTCCTCGTACCGTCAGCGGAAAGGTTGATGTAGTTGTATCAAAGACGGAAATCTCTGCCGCGTCGCCGGAAGTGACCGCCTCACGCAAGGGCGAGGTGAAATACGCTATACCATCCCACGAAACCGAAGCGAAGTACACCGCTTCAGCGGCACCCTGTGTCGTCCAGCGAAATCGATACCGGCCGGTTGCGTCAGTTCGCGTCGAGTCGACTGGACCGGCGGCATCTCGGCCAACTCGATGAAGCGTTACCCAGGCAGCGGCAAGGGGTGCCATGCCCGTGCTGTCCCCTGCTGCGCGATCGGGATGAACCACACGCCCGTCGACCGAGCGAGTCTGAGCCCCCGCTGTGGACGACAAGCCAAGCGCGATTGCAGACAGGATAAGCTTGATCGGTCTGCGCAAACTCCTCATCATACACGCGTTATACACGACGCTCACGGATTGAATCGGCCGAAATCTTCAGGTCGAAGATTTTCCAGATATACCTTGAGTTGGTCAGCGGAGAGGCCGGAGTCGGGGGCGACCTTGAATGGCAAATCCGATTCCTCACTGTCGTCCGACAGGTCCTCGTCCATTTCGGTGAGCAGAGAAGATTGTACGAAAATTGGTGCGGACAATCTGAGTGCGATCGCAATTCCATCCGAGGGACGAGCGTCTAACTGCACGATTCCATTCGGCCCATCGATCTGCATCTCTGCGAAATATGTGCTTTTCTCGACGCGTGTGATCGTGACGCGCCGGAGCGTGCCCCCAAGACCGACAATCAATGTTTTGCAGAGGTCGTGCGTGAGCGGTCGTTCACGCTTGACGCCGTTCATCTGCATGCCAATAGAGATCGCCTCAGGCTGGCCTATCCATATCGGCAGCACACGTCGTCCTTCCTTCTCCCGCAGGATGACCACGAACGAATTGGTTGAGCTGTCGACCCCTAGACGGGCCACTGTTACTTCCACCATGAATAGTCCCGAATAAGCCCGAATGAAACCGAATAACCCCGATTTGACCCGAATAACCCCGCGGGAATCATACCTCGCGTGCAAGCTGACACCGAGGCGAGTGTCGATCGCTAGCGAATAGCCCGCGTCAATGCGCCGACGCGATCGGTGCGTTCCCATGTAAAGTACGTTCGCGCCTTTCTCAGTCGACCCACCGTTTCGGGCTTTCGGCCGAAGTGTCCATACGCAGCAGTAGCCTGATAGATGGGTTTCCTCAAATCCAGGTCGCGCGTTATTCCCAACGGCGTGAGGTCGAAAACTTCGAGTACGGCAGCCTGAATAACGCGATCCGGAACCGCGCCTGTCCCAAACGTCTGTACATACACCGAAACGGGCTCCGCGACGCCAATGGCGTATGCGACCTGCACCTCGCAGCGACGTGCAAGTTTTGCGGCGACGATGTTCTTGGCAACCCATCTTGCTGCATAGCACGCCGAGCGGTCGACCTTCGAAGGATCCTTGCCACTGAATGCACCGCCCCCGTGTCTACCCATGCCGCCGTATGTATCTACGATAATCTTCCGGCCAGTCAGGCCGGCGTCTCCCTGGGGACCTCCCACAACGAATCGACCCGTGGGATTGATATGTGTCTTGAGCTTCTTCGAGCGATACTCGGGCGGAATTGTCGCTTCGATGACGTCTTCCAGAACTGCGCTGCGCAGCTTGCGGTTGGAAACGCGCTCATCGTGCTGCGTGGATACAACGACCGTGTCCACCGCTATCGGGCGATCGCCCTCATAGATCACACTGACCTGCGCCTTGCCATCGGGACGAAGCCAGTCGTGCGTTCCGTCCTTCCTCACCGCGGCGAGCCGATGTGTGAGCGCATGCGCCAATTGAATGGGAAGCGGCATCAGATCTGCGGTTTCGTCGGTTGCGTACCCGAACATCATGCCCTGGTCACCTGCTCCGCCGGTGTCTACGCCCTGAGAAATGTCAGGCGACTGCCGATCGATGGTGCTCATGACTGCACAAGTCAAAGAATCGAATCCAAACTTGGAATCGCTGTAGCCAATGCCGTCGATCGTCCGTCGGACGATTTCGGGCAGATGCACGTAGGCAGTCGTTGTTATCTCGCCTGCAATGACTGCCAGGCCCGTAGTAACAAGGGTCTCACAAGCAACGCGTGCCGCAGAGTCTTCCGTGAGGATTGCATCGAGCACCGCATCCGATATCTGGTCGGCGATTTTGTCCGGATGTCCTTCGGTTACAGACTCTGAAGTAAAAAGATGACGTTCGGCCACGCAGTTCTCGTTGGATTGAATGAAGAGGAGCTAGTGAATTCGACTGAAGATTGACGGATGATCACTCGATGGGCAACCCGCGACGCGAACTGGCAGGCCCCCAGGCACCGCGTTGGGCACCGTCTTATCTGTCTTCGAGTTCGATCTTGAGGCGACGACGCAGTAGTGTTTCAACCTCGCGAGCGGTGCCGCTGGCCAGCGCTGCCTGAGCCGCCTCAGTGGCAGCCGACATTCGCACACCCCGGATGACCCGCTTGACCTCGGATACGGCTCGAGGGGCGACGCTTAACTCGCGAATGCCAAGACCCATCAGCACAAACACTGACAGCGGCTGGGACGCCATTTCGCCGCAGACACAAACGTCGATGCCATTTTTTGCGGCCGTCTGCTGCACCGACGCTATGAGCCGAAGTACAGCTGGATGCAGCGGTGTAAATCGCGGCGCAAGATTCGCATTCCCGCGATCAACGGCCAGCGTGTATTGAACCAGATCGTTGGAGCCAATACTGAAGAAATCGACATCACGAACAAGCGTGTCGCAGGCGACTGCCGCTGCGGGAGTTTCGATCATCACACCAAGTGGCACATCGGCTCGAAATGATACGCGTCGCGCGGACAGCTCCTGAACGCATTCGTGAATGAGCTGTCGCGTCTCACGCACTTCGTCGACCGTGACAACAAGTGGAAGCATGATCCGCAGGTCGCCGTGTACCGCTGCGCGGAGCATTGCGCGAAGCTGATGTTTGAAGAGCGCGCTCTCGTCGAGGCACATCCTTATCGCGCGCCAGCCGAGAAACGGGTTTGCCTCGTGAGGGAATCCGCCCACCGGGAGCTTGTCACCGCCTATATCGAACGTCCGAATGACAACGGGGCTTGTGCCGAACGCCTCGAGCACCCGACGGTAGGCACGATACTGCTCATCCTCATCCGGCATCGCAGCTCGGCCGACCACGAGGAACTCGGTTCTCATCAAGCCTACGCCTTCCGCGCCGCTATTGGCTGCAAGCTCCGACTCCTCCGGAATGTCGACGTTGGAGCGTACGATCATGCTCAGGTCGTCGCGCGTTACCGGCAAACTTTGCGCTAGTTCCCGGCGTTCACCTGCTTTTTCCTCCTCTTCCGCAACAAGCTGGCTCGCTTCCTCGAGTTCAGCTTCGGTTGGAGCAATGAGCAGCGTGCCTTCGCCGCCATTGAGGATGGCCCGTTCGCCGCCTTCGAGGTAAGCGAGCGCATTTCGCAGACCGACCACTGCCGGTAATCCGAGTGACCTCGCGAGAATGGCCACATGTGCGGTGGCCGTTCCCGCATCGGTAGCAATGCCGGCGATGCACTCGCGGTCGAGCTGGAGTGTCAACGAAGGTGTAAGATCGTGTGTCACGAGAATCGCGTTCGACCCGCGCGGCAGATCGACTGGATCGTGGTCGGGAAGGTGCAGCAGCAGCGACAGCACTCGGATATGCACGTCCGTGAGATCGCCCACACGTTCCCGCATCATCGGCGCGGTGTGCCTCGCGAAATGCTGTCGCCAGCCGACCAGCACCACGTCGAACGCCTTCTCAGCGCCGAGGTTCTGCTTGATCAGCGCTTCTACACTGGTCGAGAGCTCGCGGTCGTCGAGGATGGTGAGCTGTACGTCAAATATCTTCGCTTCCTCGGGGCCTGCATGTGCCTCGGCGCGAAGGCGAAGCGCGCGTAGCCGCTCGCGAGCCCGGTCGAAAGCCGCGTGCAGTCTTTCGATCTCGGCTTCAATCTCCTCGTCGGCGATTACGCGGGGCGGGACTTCGGGGACCTCCCATCTCAGGAGATGAACTGGCCCTACGACGATTCCCGGCGAAGCGGGAATACCGCGGAGCATCGATTTCACTAAGTCTCTCCGAACCGCGATGCCACAAGAACAGCGAGCGAGTCAAGAGCATCATCCGCATCGGGGCCGCTGGCCTTGAGGGTGATGGTCGCACCGCATTCTGCAGCAAGCATCATGACACCCATGATGCTTTTTCCGTTCACTTCAAGATCGTCGCGCGAAATAGTGATGTCGCTCCGAAAACGAGAGGCAGCCTTCACCATCTCCGCAGCGGGACGCGCGTGCAGACCATGTTTGTTTACGATTTGAACATTGCGTTCAGCCATCAGCCGATCACCGAGTAAAGGACAAGTGCAGCAAGCAGAATCAAAACAGCCAGCCAACCCTGAACTCGCGCAGGAAGCCGCACGAGCAGAACAGCCAGCAACGGGGTGAAGACTGCCACTCCGATCGGAACGGTGGTAAATGGTTCGCCGCCGCCGATTCCCCGGTGAACTGCGAATGGAAGCGCCAATCCGCCGAGTACTGCAGAGATACGTCCAATGTAGCGAGGGCCGTGCTGAAGCACCGGATGTCCGAGTGAAACGGCCACCCTCATGCCATTTTTCCAGCCTGAACGGAATCCCCAGACGCGCAACCATAGATGTCCGGAGTTGTAAACGATAAGAAAACCGGACACGACCCATAGCGGCGACCAGCCCACTCCAAATAATAGTAGCCCAACCAACGAACATGCTGGAAGCCAGGAGGCCCAGACAAGCCGGTCGCCCACACTTCCCAGAGGGCCGCAGAGTGCCGTGCGAAAGCGCTCAATTCGCGATGGGGCAACACCTTCGATCTCAATCCTCGCGAGGGCGCCGACCGCGATCGATGCGAGGTAGGGATGTGAGTTGAAGTATTTGCTCTGGCGCGCCAAAGCCTCTCGATACGCTTCGCCATCGACCCCGCCGGGCAGCTGTCGCAGCGCCGGCTCGATACAAAATGCGATACCGTTTCCAATCAGCTGTTCGTAATTCCAGGAACCTTGTATGGCCAGGCAACGCATGAATATTGTCGCCTGAGCGAGGGTGCCGAGCGACGGCGTCGGTGGATCACCGGGAGTCGGGACCACGGCTGGGGGAATTGTTGTCTCAGGCACCCATTGCCACCAGAATTGTGCCTGCCGTGAGGGAAGCCAGGAACAGCCGGCGAGTTCCGCTGATGGCATGGAAGTCCTTCCAGATTGCACTCGCTGCAACTGCTGCCACGCATGTGACGACAAACGCTCGCGAAATTGGTGCATTGACTGTCCAGTGAGCGTCACACCAGAGCGCGAAGAACCTCGCAGGCAGATAAGCGAGCACCCCAAGAGTGGCAGCACGGACGAAGTCTGCCGTCATGCCAAACAGCTGCAGTGTCATGACGGCGTGCATGTCGCCTGCTGCCAAACGGTCCAGCCTCGGACGAGCAAAACGCGCGATGAGCTGGCGGTGCCCGACCATCGTCAACCCGCCCACCCACGCTGTGGCAATGCCGATGGCAACAGCAACGGCGAACGCGCCAGGACGAGGGAGCGCACCGACATTTGCGCCCAGCGATCCCACCGCGCCGGCGACAACGGATGCGCTTCCCCACTCGGGGTACCTGGATGCACCAACAGGCAGTGCTTCCAGAGCGAGACACTCCAGTGCCGCGCCGCAGACCATGCCCGCGAAGGGCGCTCCGAAGAACAGCCCACCTAAGGTGGCACCGACTATCGGGCGCGAGATCATAATCTGCGGAAAGCTTACAACATCGAGTCCGAGTACGCCCGCCAGAAGAGCGATAGCAACCAGGTCCATAAACATCTATTCGGTGCTCTCGCTTCGAGAACTCATCGCCTTGTTACGTCAGGCCGAGCCGGGCGACAACAGATCTTCGAGCGGGACGGCCTCTGCACCCGGCACGTCACGGGCGGTAACCTCGACTCCGGAACGCTCGATATCGCGCAAGGTCTTTTCTTCGGATGGAGAGAGAAAAACGTAGCGAAGTCTGGGTGTTCTCCCGGGTGCGTGATGAATCCCGCCGATATTGATACGCCGGATATTTCCATTACTCGCCTCAACCAGCCGAGCCATGCTATCGACATCGCCAACCAGGAGAACACCCGCACGCGAATCGTCGTTGTAGCCCGCAAGTGCACTCGCGGCGTCGTCTACCGAGTGAAAGAAGACGTTCATTTCCGGCGGAACGCCCATCCTATAGAGCTCTTGCTCCCAGTCGCTCGACGCAACCTCGTCGTCGACCAGAACGATGAAGCGCAAGGAGAGCGGCTGTCCCCACCCGACCACCACCTGTCCATGAATGAGGCGATCATCGATGCGATAGAGTTCGATGGGCACGTCAGCTCTTTCCGCCGTTCACGTTTGGCGCGACCTGCTCGTGCATCATTATCGATGCGCGACCGCGCTCGAGCGACGCACGCAATGCATCGATGTCGTGCCCTTCGTCCTGCATGGCGAAATCGAGAAGCAGCGGCAAGTTCGCTCCCGTAACGAGAACAACATCACCGCGCGTTCGGAGCATTCGCCGGACTGCCATCGTGCAGCTTCCTGCAGGAAGATCCGTGAAGAGGACCCGTGCGCCGGTGCGATCGAGCTCGGCACCGATGCAGTTCTCAATATCAGTGAGACAGAGTCCACTGTTCGTTACCGGTACGAAGATGTTTCCCCGACCGGTTATCTGTTGCACAGCTGAGATGACTCCAACCGCGAATGTGCCATGACCTGCGACAATAGCGCGCACGCCAACGGCGTCGTCGCTGCGATCACTGTTTTGAAAATCACTCGCTTGCTCTGTTGTCACTACTCCGTATCCTCCTGCAGATAACGCTTCACGTTCCCGCTATCACGCATATGTCCTATCAGGCGCTCATTGAAAGCTGTCGCACTATCGTACCCGCGGTAGTAGCGCAATAAATGATTCATGGCAATCACTTCCGCAATGACGGTTATGTTTTTACCGGGATTGAGATGCACTGTAATTCTCGGAATTTCAACGCCAAGAATGCTCGCCGCCTGCACATCAAGCCCGGTACGATCTACCGTCGCATCCGCATCCCACTCTGCAAGTACCACCACGACTTCTATCCGCTTCTGCTGCCTTACTGCACTGATTCCGAAGATCGCGGGGATGTCCAGAAGGCCCACTCCGCGAATCTCCATGAAGTGCCGTTGCAATTCATGTCCCTTGCCAATCAGGACGTCATTTCCGCGCCGTGAGACCATGACCAGATCGTCTGCGACAAGTCGATGTCCCCGTTCGACGAGATCGAGCACACATTCCGATTTTCCGATGCCGCTCTGACCCGTAAAGAACAGCCCTACTCCGTACACGTCTGCCAGCGAGCCATGCAACGTCGTTGAAGGTGCAAACTGCTCCGCAAGATACGGCTTGAGAATACGGTA
>JBBSTN010000090.1:0-10087 GCA_038235845.1 Gemmatimonadales bacterium
CCTGTGCTTCCGGAAGTGTCAGCAACAAGACGAGTTTCGAGTGTGGGGCTGGTGCCTTTACCGGTAATTTCAATGCGACTGCCTTCGAGTACGCGTACGTTGTTGGCGTCCCCGGGGGTTTCTGTCTGTATTCCACTATAGGCAGGGGCGATTACGCGAACATTCCACCGTCCAATTGGTTCCAGCACAGCTTCGTTTTTTGCACCCGACGACACCGTCGCTCGTGACAACGGGTTGGTGCTCCCCACCGGCGCGGAAAGCGAAAATATCAGCAGCGCCAGCGAGGCAACGCCAAACAGCGCCGGGCCGAGCAGCTCTCGGCGAACACTCGTACGAACAGACTGTGTGACTACGTCCTGGCGTCGTGACGCCAACGCTGTGCGAGACAATCCATCACGTTGCGCATTCGAGAGGAGCACACCCCGCGAGATGCTGTCCTCTGCGAGCGCCACCAACGCGTAGCCGGAAGGAGATCGTTCTTCAATCCAGAGCGCGGCGCGCAGTAGACTTACTCTACCGGAGCGCCATAGGATGAAGCTGGTCACGCCAACGATTGTCACAGCAGCGGCGGTCGCAGACAAAAACGTGTGGTTTGTCAGCCCGTCGTTATCGGCGAATTGATGTGAGAGGAAGATCGCAACTGTAACAAGCACAAATGCTGCACAACATCCCAGCAGAACTGCGCGGGCCCACGACAGTCTTTGGAGAGTTTTCTGTAACGACTCAACACTCCGAAGTGCGTCGTGGGTCGCAACCGCTGGTAATTGCTCCATCACCTGTCCGCTCCTGCTGGCATATCGCCCTGCCGGCGCAACAGCTGTTCAACACCGAGCAACGTCAACGCCAGGGCAAGCAACGCCGCTGGCAACCAGCTCGGAGACAGGTTCTGCTTACGGGTTATAACATCTTTCAGGTCGCGTACGGGTGCCGAGTTTGCCAGACCACCACTGTCGGCCGAAATTGCAGCGGGAATCGGCTCGAGCCCCGCGCCGCAGGGTGCCGATAGTGTTGCAAACAGCGCACGTGCTGCCTGGGAAATCATTACATCACCGATTTGGGGCGCCAGTAATCCGACATCACGAATACAGCCACCACTTTGGTTCACAGAACGCTCAATTGCGGCCGGTGTTCCGTCGTTCCATTGAGCTATTACGCGTTCGCCGGACCGCGCGTCTGGCGTGTTTATCGCGATGGGCGCGTCTGGCGTTCCCGGCGCGTCTGACGTGCCCTCAACCGCGTTGCCGCCGTCGCGATTCCGACCCGGCGTCATGCTGTCCGGCGCGCGCGCACTACGGTGCCACGGCGCAATTATCGCACGCCCCGCGACCACCAAGGCACCAGCGGATTCGCTAACCGGCGTCCATCCCGCGGGCACTCCGTTTTGTGGCCAGTTTATGAGAACGGTGCTGGCTCCGCCCTCAGCCTGCGCCGCTGACGTGTCTACCGAGCTATCCGTCGACCGGATATCCGAGGCGTCTACCGCGTTTACCGTCGACCGCCTATCCGTCCGGTCGACCAGCACGCGATAGCTCGTCGCGCTACCTAACCCATCTGCACGGGCACCGGCACTCATCCCAGACGAACCCACCGTTGTATGGCCGTACATGTCAAACCCTGCGCGAACCGCGTCGTCCGGCGGGCCTCCAGTCACCTGTATCGCTGAGGGCATCGCATCCGGCATCTGATCCGGCATCGCCTTTCCCGCTCCCGTATGCACCACCACCCGCCCCGGCCATGAAAGACGCCACGCGCGCCACCCTGAATACGACTCGACGCCCGCCGTCGGCGCAAATACATGCATACCCACCGAATCGATTCCCGACTCATCAGCAAGCAACGCCGCGGCCGCTCGCCATGCTGCCGGCCATGCTGAACCAAGCTCACCGCGCATTCCTCTCGATGGGTCGGTGAAAACAACTTCAACATCCGACTCCGCGTCGATGCCCGCCAACTCACGCAATCGCGCCGAATCCGATCGCCATGATGCGTCCGCCACAATCACGTTCGCAAAGCTGGACGACACTGAATCGAGATTGGGCGACGACATTGCGAGGCCGACCGCAAGCAGCGCCAATACACGCAGCAGCAACAACAAAAGGTCGCTCGGCTTTCTGTTTCGCGATACCGCACGTACGTCTCTCGGGCTGAGAAAGCGTGCAGTGGGAAGCAGCAACACCGGAGGACGCCTCACCGACAGAAAATGCAGCAACGTTATCAGCGCAGCTGCAACCGTCGCGGCAACCAGCGCTCCCGGTGCAAGCAATCGTATCATCGCTCTACGTCATCCCTGCAACGACACTATCTGTCGTATCATCCGCGGAACCTGCTCGCCTGTGCGCACCTCGTTGTAGCGAGCTCCGATCGCCCGCCAGCGACGTGCCACATCCAGTCTGAATGCATCAAAGTTTCGCCGATAGTCAGCGAGCGAACCGCCATCGAATACTCGCTGCACATCGACAGCCTCAGGATCCTGCGCCAGCAACGCACGATCGGGCGGCGCGAGTTCGGCCTGCGCCACAACATGCACGCACTCGATGATCCCACCCGCGGCGGCTAGCTGACCGGCGCGCAGCAGCAGCTCATCGATGTCACCCAGCAAGTCACTGATGACAATCACGCGCGCCCTCGGCTTGAGCGTCGCGAGCAAGGGTGCCAGAGGCGCACTGCCACCCGGAACCAACCCCTCGAGCATGCGCCCAAGTTCGTTTATCGTACCACGGCGAGCTCTGGCCGGAAGTCGCACCTCACCTGAGACGGAAGTACACAGTGCTCCAACCGGATCGGCAGACGCGTTAGCAACCGCTGCGAGCGCAACAGCGATCGAGCACGCAAGGCGCCACTTGGTAGCGTTGTAGATCGCCTCGCCGTCTCGGCCACTCACGTCAACATCCGGAAACGCCATGCTCGCTGAGCCGTCGACAAGCAGCCAGGTCGGAAGCAGGGCGCGATCGTCGGTGAGACGCACAAATGCGCGGTCACTGCGGGCAAGCAATCGCCAGTCCAACTGACGAGGATCGTCACCCTGGCGATAAAGGCGATACTCGGTGAACTCGCCGCTCGACCCCCGCTGCAACGACCTGTGAATGCCCGGCAATCCCGCGCCAACTGCCCGTCGCGTGGGCCAACGCACACCACGAATCTGGTCGAGCAGTGGGCCGTAAGTTGACGTCATCAATCACCGCGTGTTGGCGCTCGACGGCGGCGATATCTGCTGGAGAAGCGCCTGCACCAGTGCTTCAGCCGTTATGCCTTCAGCCTCCGCTGCAAAGTTGGGCAAGATACGATGACGCAGCACCGGCAACGCAACACGCTGAATGTCAGAGGGAGCAACAGTCATTCTCCCGGCCAGCAGGGCGGCCGCTTTTGCGCCCAGTATCAGCGCCTGACCCGCGCGTGGGCCCGCCCCCCAGCGCACATACTGCTTCACAATCGCCGGCGCCGACGACTCGGCAGGCCTCGACGCGCGCACAAGCTGCGCCGCGTATCGCAGCACAACATCGGTGCACGGCAGTTCACGCACCATTGCCTGAAGTTTGAGGCCGTCTTCTGCAGTGAACACCGGTGTAATCGGTTCACCGCGTTTACCGGTCGTCGCGCGAAGGATTGATATCTCTTCCGTCTCATTGGGATAGTCGACGCGAATGTCAAAGAGAAACCGGTCAAGCTGCGCCTCCGGGAGGGGATAAGTACCCTCTTGCTCAATGGGGTTCTGTGTTGCTAGCACAAAATACGGTTCGGGCAAACGCATCGTCTGCCCGGCAGCAGTAACACTGTGCTCCTGCATCGCCTCAAGCAGTGCTGCCTGTGTGCGTGGCGGTGCCCGGTTGATCTCGTCGGCCAGCACTATGTTGGCAAATACCGGCCCCCGCACGAACCTGAACACTCTCGTTCCATTCGGCCCGTCTTCAAGAATCTCGGTTCCCGTGATGTCACTTGGCACCAGATCGGGCGTGAACTGTATTCGCCGAAACTCAAGATGCATCGCTTCTGCGATGGACTTGATCATGAGTGTTTTTGCGAGCCCCGGCACTCCTACCAGCAGTGCGTGACCACCTGCCACGAGCACCATCAGCAGTTCGTCGAGAACATCCTCCTGCCCTACAATGCGTTTGTTTACTTCTGTTTTCAGACGTTGAACCGACGCAGCGAGCGATGCATCGAGGGTCATTGAACCGGCCGACGTTTGCGCGACATCACGAGTAGAATCGAGCCATCGGCTGCACCTGCATCTTTCAACGACTCACTTTCATCGTGAATTTCGATGCCTCGAAGTTTGACGACGTAAAGCTCAATCGCATCCACGTCTGGGAGCAGCTCCGCCATCGCCGCCTGTTTGACGTCGCGAACAGGCGTGTCCGGCGACACTATGAGTTTCACGGCATCGAGAACTTCCGCGCCCTGAACACGTACCGTCCACTCCGGCGATGCGTTCGAACCAACGAGACGGATCGCAGTTGCGCGTGTGCGAATATTGTTGACGAAACGTTCAGTCATTCGATGCCACTCACTTGCGCGCGTACCGCTTCCGCCTCTGGCGGCGTGGGATGGGCGGGCGGCAACGAGCTCAGGAATCGCGCAATCTGTGCGTCGAACAGATAGCTCGAAGCAGTAACTGCGACGCCTGCGTCGGTAATGCGAGCGGCGATCACGACCTCTTCACCACCCATTCCTCTCAACGACACATAATTCTCACCCTGCTTTTCGAGAAACGCGCCGTAAACGCCGCTCTGACGAGCGAAAAAGGTGGTGGCAGCGTCGAGAATCTCGCTGACCGGTAATGATGTCAGCGTTTCCTGAAGCTGCCGGCTTGATTGCTGATGCATTGGCTGGTGAATGGGTTGAAGGGCGAAATTTTCGCGTGTCGTCTTAGAATAACGAAAGGGTAACCCGTTCAGCGCTTCCGTTTGGGCGTAAGCGGGCGTACCTCCAACCGATGCACAAGCATGTGGTGCGGCGAGGTGACCACGAACTCGACGGCATTGGCGACATCTTCCGGCTCGAGCATCCAAGTCGTGTCGGTACCGGGTGTCACGAGATCCGTATCCACCGAACCTGGCATGATAACAGACACCCCAACGCCGGCATCTCGAACATCCAGATATAGAGACTCGGAAAATCCCATCACGAAGTGCTTCGTCCCGGTGTACGCCGAGCCGCCTGCAAAGTTGTTGCGGCCGGCGAGACTGCCGATGGTGCAGATGTGACCTTTCCCGCGCTGTACCATTCCCGGCAACACCGCGCGCGTGACGTGATACAACGCGTTCACATTCACGTCGATCATTTCGTGCCATTCCTCAGCCGTGAGGTCAAGAAACGACTTCATGGTCGCGACCCCTGCGTTATTTACGAGTACGTCGACATGAAGGCCTGTGAGCGCTGTCGCCACGGCGAGGAAGTTCGACACGTCTGCAGTGATGATCTGGGTTTTCGCACCAATCTCGCGGCACGCCGCAGCGGTCTTCTCCAGCAACTCGGTGTTGCGTGCGACGAGTATGAGGTCGTATGCATTGGCAAGTTTGAGCGCGATCGCGTGGCCAATACCGCGCGACGCACCCGTAATTAATGCTACAGGGCGAGTTTCCTTCTTGTTGTCAACCATGGTTGTTACTCACTTTGTCCTGGCAGATACCTGCCCGGGAAATACAGGAGTCGCGCACCATGAGCGAACGATTCGCTCCGATGCATCAACCCGCTCCACCACTACGCAAACACATTGAGAGTAAGCACAGTCAGACCCTCAGGCGTTCCGCCAGATACGACCGGAGCTTGGAAACATCGACACGGTCCTGCGCCAGCGAATCGCGATCACGAACAGTTACACTTTGCGCAACGGCCGACTCAGTGTCGACCGTGATACAGAATGGTGTACCCACTTCGTCCTGCCGACGATAGCGCTTGCCGATGCTTCCGGTCTCGTCGTAGTCCACCGCAAAAGAATCGCGTAGATCTGCGACAATCTGCCGTGCCATCTCTGGCTGTCCGTCTTTCTTGGTAAGTGGAAAGACCGCAGCCTTGATGGGCGCAATCGCAGCGTTGAGACCCAACACCACGCGCCCTTCGCTTTCGCCCTCGACAGCTTCCTCGCGGTAACCGTTAACAAGCGCGGCAAGCGTTACACGATCTGCGCCCACCGATGTCTCGATGACATACGGCAGATACCGCTTGTTCTGCTGCTGATCGTAGTACTCGAGCTTCTTGCCTGAAAACTGCTGGTGCTGCCCGAGGTCGAAATCGCCACGGTTATGCACACCTTCGATTTCCTGAAAGCCCAGCGTACCACCGAAATCGAATGTCACGTCGAACGCTGCGCGCGCGTAGTGCGCAAGTTCGGCGTCGGTATGCTGATGAAACTTCAAACGATGCGGCGCGAGACCGAGCGCGTAATGCCAATCCATTCGCGCCTGTTTCCATTCTTCGAACCAACGCATGTCAGTACCAGGTTCAACGAAGAACTGCATCTCCATCTGCTCGAATTCACGCGTGCGAAAAATGAAATTTCCCGGCGTGATTTCATTGCGAAACGCCTTACCAATCTGCGCGATGCCGAACGGCACTTTCTGCCGCATCGACTGCTGCACATTCAGAAAATTTACATAAATTCCCTGCGCAGTTTCGGGACGCAAATAAACGACGGATGCGCTTTCTTCCAGCGCCCCCATGTGCGTCTTGAACATCAGGTTGAAGTTTCGCGCCTCAGTCAGCTCACATGCTTCGAACTTTCCCGGCTCCCTGCTCGGCTTTCTCGGACAGCGTGCGTCTTCCAGCTTGTCGGCGCGAAAACGCCCTTTGCATGTGCGACAGTCCACAAGCGGATCGACGAACCCCGCAACGTGTCCACTCGCTTCCCACGTACGCGGATGCATGAGGATTGCAGCGTCCAACCCTTCGATGTCGTCGCGCTCGCGCGTCATTGCGTTCCACCAACGATCCTTGATATTCCGCTTGAGCTCCACACCAAGTGGGCCGTAATCCCAAACCGAACCAGCACCGCCGTAAATCTCCGACGACTGGAAGATGAAGCCGCGCCGCTTGCACAAGGACACGAGTTTGTCCATCACGTCGGGACTGGCTGCTGTCTTCGCGGACGTACTTGCATCTGGCGTACCCCCAACCGACGAATCAGCAGAAACGGGAGAGGAATTTGACGACGACGGCTCGGACGGAGTTGCGGACATCTTGCTCGGCTGAAGTGGAGGCTGCTACGCGGGCTTGTGAGTGTCCCTCATCATTCCTGCGACAATCATGTCGCCGTGATCGCGCCCGTTCTCAATGAAGATACGGTTGGCGCGCAAGCCCGACGTGATCACGCCCGCAAGGTAGATACCGGGCACCGGAGTTGCCATTGTATCCGGATCATGCGCGGGGACACCCGTTTCCGGATCTATCGGCACACCCACCTGTTCAAGCAGCGACGTCTCCGGAAGATAGCCGGTCATCATATAGACTTGCGTCGCCGGCACCCTCACGAGCTCGTCGCCCTGTCTAACATTCACAAAATCGGGTTCGATGCTTTCTACCCTCGCTCCGTACAGGGCGCGGATGCTGCCGTCGCGAATTCGCGCCTCGATTTCGGGGCGAACCCACGGCTTCACGTTGGGATCGATCTCGTCGAGAAAATGGACGATCGTCACGTCCGCGCCCGCCCGGTACATGTCCAACGCCGCGTCGACGGCCGAGTTGCCGCCGCCCACGATGACGACATTCTGGTTCCAGGCATAGTGCCCCTCGATGTAGCCGTGCCGCACATGAGGGAGCTCCTCTCCCGCCATGCCAAGCAGCACCGGACGCCCGAAATAGCCTGTAGCGACGACCACGGCGCGAGCCCGGGTGGTGCTCCGAACACCGTCGAGTGAGAGAGTGTGGAGAGTCCACTCCACATCCGATGAGCTGCCATCGTTGGCTTCTATATCAGCTCCGCGAGCGTGAACCGCAGGCGCGCCACCGGTCTGTTCCAGCGACTCCACCGTCTGGTACTGCCTCACATCGAGGTCGAAGTGGCCGGCCACTCCACGATAGTATGCGAGCGCGTCGCGGCGGGTGGGCTTCTCACCCGCAATCAGAAATGGCACCCCGCCAATCGAGATGCGCTCGGCGGTGCTGAAAAACGTCATATATGTGGGATAGCCCGCGATACCGCTAACAACGCAGCCTCGGTCGAAAACCGCACACGTCAGCCCAGCTTTGGTCGCTGCGACTGCCACCGCGAGACCACACGGACCCGCTCCCACCACTGCAATATCAAGTGCCATATCAGACCGCTGAATTCACTCCAATTATTTGATCGCGCCGAGTGCCAACACTCACGAATGCGATCGGCGTTTCGCAAAGTTCCTCGACTCGGTCGAGATAGCGTCGGGCGTTTGGGGGCAGGTCTTGCAGCTGGCGTACGTTGTGGGTCGGCGTCTTCCATCCATCGAACCACTCGTACACCGGTTCGGCCCGATCGAGCATGCTGACGTCGGCCGGAAAGTCGACCAGAGTTTCGCCGTCGATGCGATAGCCCGTGCACATAGCGAGCTTATCGAGTGTGTCAAGCACGTCCAGTTTTGTCACTGCAAGGCCAGTGAGTCCGTTCACGCGTGCTGCGTAGCGCACGACGACGCCGTCAAACCAGCCGCATCGGCGAGGACGCCCGGTCGTCGCACCAAACTCGTTGCCGAGCTTACGCACTTCGCCCTGAAGCGGCTCATCAAGTTCGGTAGGGAGCGGGCCGTTGCCGACGCGTGTGGTATAAGCTTTCACCACGCCAAGTGCCGCCTGAATGGACATCGGCGATATCCCAACGCCGGTGGCTGCGCCGCCCACGGTGGTGTTGCTCGACGTGACAAACGGATACGTGCCATGATCAATGTCGAGCAGCGAGCCCTGGGCGCCCTCGAGTAGCACTGCCGCACCGCTTTTGATGGCGCGATGCACACAGAGACCCACGTCATCGGCTATGGAGAGCAAGCGCGCTGAGACTGGTTCGAGAGCGCTGAGGGTTTCGTCTACCGACGCGCGGACCGGCGAGCTCGAGCGTTCGAGCTGTGAGTTTGCGCGTTCGACAGCCACGGCCACGAGTTCGCGAAGCGCTTCCGGCCGTTTTAGGTCGAGCACCCGCACTCCACGACGTGCGACCTTGTCTTCGTAGGCCATACCAATGCCTCGCCCAGTGGTGCCGATGGCTTTGCTGGCCGAGCTCGCTTTGTCGACGAGCTTGTGATAGGGCATGACGAGATGCGCGCGTTCGCTCACGTACAGGCGGCCTTCGACATCGACGCCGTCCGCTACTAGTTTGTCGATCTCATGGAAAAGCGTTTCAGGGTCGAGTACAACGCCGTTTCCAATGGCGCAGCGGACGCCCGGGTGGAGAATGCCACTCGGAATCTGATGCAGCACGCGGGATTTGTCGCCGATGTGCACCGTGTGGCCGGCGTTGGCTCCGCCCTGGTACCGCACGACCCAGTCGGCCTGTTCGGCGAGTACATCAACGAGTTTGCCCTTGCCTTCGTCGCCCCATTGGGCGCCGACGACGACCAGAGTGCGTGTTTTGTTGTCGAACATGCGAATTCTGTCGCTCGAATGAGTTTCGCGATAATCCCGCGCGATACGGGAGGGCCGTGTGAATGTCGGACGTTCCGCAGGAGTTCCCGACGGGCACAAAAAACGCCCCGGCGGCGTACCCCGGAGCGATATCGGAATCTAGGCCAGAACCGGAGAGGCGCAAGCATAGAGCTGGCCCTCTGCTTGCTTCACCTCTATTCGAACCGGAACCGAATCCGGAATCAGAAGCTTAGTCCGACAATCCTTTATCCAGCTTGATCAATTGATGCCCGATTCGAAGAGCGCGAGCGCCGCAAAACAGCCGCGAACCGCCCAGATGCTGGCTATTGCTGCCTTCGCGCTGACACTGCTGGTGCTTGTCGTCGGTGGATTCACCGTGTACGGAAATGCCAGGCGGACGGCGGCGGACAGGGAACTCGTGGTACACACCTACACGGTCATGCTCAAGCTGGAGTCGCTTCTTTAGATTCTCAGGGACGCCGAAACCAGTCACGGGGGGGATCTGCTCCCCAGCGATCCATCCTATATCCAGCCCATCCGGGCC
>JBBSTN010000091.1:0-10020 GCA_038235845.1 Gemmatimonadales bacterium
ACGCTGCGAGAGCAGCGTATTGCGTCGGTGTATTGATGCAGGAAACAAGGGGTTCTTGAACTTTTGCCAGCACGTCAGCAACGGACGATGGTGCGGCGACGTAACCTAACCGCCATCCCGTCATTGCGTAGGTTTTGGAAAAACTGAACACTGTCGCTACACGATCTTCTTTATCGAGTGCCGCCGCACTGACCGCGTGACCGTCGAAGTCGATTTCGTCGTAACATTCATCAGATAGAATCCATATATTGTGCGAGGATGCAAATTGCAGCAGGGCAAGCATGCACTCTCGGTTGATAACTGCCCCAAGCGGGTTGGACGGCGAGTTGATGACAAGGACTCGTGTTCGCGGCGTCACGAGAAGCTCAAGCTCATGTACATCGGGTACATACCCGTTACCGGAGGTCAGCGAATAATGGGTAGGCGTCAGCCCCAACAGGGACGACATCATGAAGAAGTTTGGCCATGCAGGATCAGGTAAGAGTATTTCATCACCTGGATCGGTGAGGGCGGTTAGAGTGGCATAAATGGCCTGCCCACCTCCATTGCCGAGCACAATCTGGCCGGGGTCAACGGAAAAGCCGTTACGAAGCTTTATCTTGTCTGCGAGGGCCGTGCGTAATTCGGGGATACCGGCGGTTGGGGTATATCCAGTATGTCCGGCAACGGCGGCTTCATGCGCGGCGGTGATGACGTGCGCTGGCGTAGCGAAATCGGGCTGGCCCACCTCGAGATGAAGCACGTCGGGACGCGCCCATGCTGCGTCCATAATCTCTCGGATGCCCGACCGAGGAAGATCCGCAGCACTACTACCCACTTGCATGGGGGGCTTTTCCGGCTGAATATCGACATCAGATTCCATAGAGTTCTTTCGCGTTATCCGTGAAAATGTTGCGTTCGGCATCGTCCAGCCAGCTTGCGCGTGTCTTTTCGCCCAGTTGACTACAGATGACAGTCCATGCGTCCCGGAGTACTCGCAGCGCGAACCAATGCGTCTCCGGAGACCCATGGCCGTCGCTTCCAACCATTAACCGTCTGGTGGGTGCCAGATCGAGTAAGCGTAGAAGTCGATCTGCTGTTGTTGCAGGACTGAAGAGGTTCGAGAGAGAGAAGTCCACCCACACCGACGGGCGCGCCGCTGCCAAGTACGCGACATGCTCGTGCCAGGGGAAACCTCCGTGGATCAACACCACTTGCGCAGCACGACCCTCAGCTGTGGACAAGACGTCGTCGAGTAACAGTGGGTTTGCACCGGCAAGGCTGATCTCCGAGTCGCCAAATCCCGTATGAATTTGCAGAGGAAGCCCGAGGTCGACGCATCTCCGCAGGACCTGGCAAAACACCAAGTCGCGCATCGCCTTGCCACGCTGGCGTAATGGGAGTTCCTGCGTTAAGGACCGGTCCGCGTCAATGAGACTAGCCTTGGGGTCCACCGCCAGGCCCGTCCGGTAAGCGAGCACGGTCTTGACTCCGATTGCTCCTCGTGACGCCGCTGCATCCAGTCTCGCGTCGACAGCTGCCGAGATGTCGCTCGTACTGGCGCCGAGACCTAACAGATGGTCGACTACCGGTTCAACGCGCACCAATTCCCACATGGGCACCTGCGCGATCTGGGCATACGGTGCAACCCCTGCGGCAGTCTCGAAGTCGGTAGGGCCGGGGTCAAGCAGCATCCCGGTGAGCCCCACGTCCGCAAACAAGGCAGCAACGTAGCTGGGCCAATCCCTGGCTGCACTCTCGCGCACCGCGTCCAGTTCGGCTACCGGGCAGGCCAGGTACTGAGCAAGCTGGACCCGAAGCATTTCGCTTGCCAAGCGCCCCGGACCCAGCTTTTGACGGCGGAGGACCGCGGTGAGTCCCGGTTCCACGTCCAGAGTGACCGAGTTGATATCTAAGGCGGTAGCGGCCAGCGGAAACGGGTGTGCATGATCATCTATCACCGATCATCACCCACGATCGCACGAACAGCTGCCGTCGTACTCGACTGTTTGGCACCGGACTTTCACTCTTCCTCGGCGGGGAAGGCCTCATGGCCGCCTTCTTCACCCAAGATCGAACCGATGCGGTTGACGGCCTCTGGGTTACGCGAGCGTAGAACTAGGACAGCAATCACACCGATTGCAATCCACGCAAGCGTGATGTAGGGGGTTAGGTTCAGGGGGTAGGTGGGTGTGGGCCGCACCGAGCCATACAACGCGGCCGCGAAGATGACGACCCCAATCAGCGGTACTCCAACATGCAGAAGCACGTTGAAGTTCTCGTTACGTCGGAAATACACCATTCCCCCGATACATAGACCGATGTAAACGACAATTATTGCCAGCGTACCGAGTGTCGCGAAGAAGTAGTACACAGTTGTCGATGCTGCGCCGAAGGCGTCCCCCACGGTGTAACCGACCAACGCCGCGAGCAGCGTGCTGACGGTGGCCACTAGGAAGGTGGCATTCGCCGGGGTCTGAAATTTGGGATGTGTCTCACCTAACCACGCAGGCAGCACGCCTTCGCGGCCCATAGCGAACAGAGTTCGAGCACCCGCTGTCGCACATCCAACGCACACGACGAAGGCAGACAGCATCCCGCCGATTTGGACCAAGACCCCGAATGGTCCCCCAACAAAGTTAGATGCGATCGTCTTCAGCGCGAACGGGTCCGCACCCATTTTTTCACCATTACCAACACCGAAACCAATGGTCATGGCGTAGGTCGTGAACAAGTAAAGGACAATAGCAAAACTGGTGGCGGCAATGATAGCGATAGGAATTGAGCGGCGCGGATTCGCCGTCTCTTCGCCGAAGTCAGCCGCTGTCTCGAAGCCAATATACGAAGTAACGCCCAAAATGATTCCGTAGAAAACACCGTTGAAACCGCCACTTACGGTGTGTGAGAAAGTGAACGGTTCGAGTGTGTTTCCGCTAATGCCGCCCTTAGCTGTTACGACCACGTCGACAATGATGATGATCATAATGGTTATTACACCAATGATGAGTTGTAGTCGGGTGGTGACCGAAATGCGGACAATAGATAGAATCACCAGCAAGACCATTCCGACAAGGAAGATCGGAAACCACCAACCGTTGTCGAGACCTAACAAATTGGCGGCCAGGCCGGCGGCCCCAGCCATTGTCATTGGTACAAAGCAGGACAAGCCGAACGCATAGAGCCATCCAGCCAGGAAGCCAGTCTCTTTACCCAGGCTCCTACTCGCGTAGGTATAAGCGTAGCCGGCCGAGGCCATCCGGCGGGTGAAACCAATAACGACAAAGGCAAGAGAGAGGCAGGCGATCCCGCCAAGCAGAAAGGCCAGCGGGGTCGATCCTCCAGCGACTGCCGCGACACCCGGAACGTTGAGCAGCATTGCCATTCCGGGCGCCAACACTGACACCGAGATCGCTACGGCGTCCCAGGTGCGAAGGGTCCCTTTGGCCAGATGCTGCTCCTGTCCGGCTGCGGGCTGGGTGCCGGACGGTACGCCCGGCGAACTGTGGCTCATGACGGCTCCTCTGCAACGAACTCTGGTTCGGGACTAAGCACATGCTGTGAATTCAAGACGTAATCGAATGCAAGCGGCGTACATTCTCGCTCGGTGACCCAACGAAGAAACTTTTGATGCACAGGGTGGTCGCGGTAGGCGTCTAGCGCGGCCCCGTCCTGAAACTCGGTATAAAGCAAGTACTGGTAGCCGCGAGTACGGGCACGGGTGATATCGGTTCCAAATCGCAAACGCCCCATTGTGCCGATCTCGTCTGGCCAAGATGCAACCTGCGACCGCATCTCTCGGTCATCCGCATCCGTGAGATCACTGGGGAAACTGAATAGGACAATATGTTGAACGGTCACGTTACGCTCCGGTTGATGGCGGACAAACTAGAAAAACTCAAAATATTCGCGCATCTCCCATTCGGAGACACCACCCTCTGCAGCAGGGGGATTAACAGCGATGTCAGCCTCGTACCGCGCGAGTTCAGCGCGCTTCATCATCAGGTAATAGTCGATAAAACCGTCCCCGAATTGGTCGCGATACATGGGGTCGGTGGCCACACCCTCGATACCGGCCGCGAAAGTGGTTGGCAACATTGACGCCTCAGCCGCATACGGATCGATCTCCGCTGGGGGCGGGGGATTCAGCTTGCGTTCGATCCCGTCTAACCCAGCTGCGATATCAGCGGCCATGTAGAGATATGGGTTGGCCGCAGGCTCACCGAGGCGGTTCTCCAGGTGTGTTCCCGGGTCACCCGGACCCCCCTGGACCCTGACCATGGCTCCGCGGTTCTCTACGGCCCAGGCGACGCGATCGGGGGCGAACGAATACGGTTGGAAGCGGCCGAACCCGTTCACGGTGGGGGTGGTGAATAGCGTCATAGATTGCGCGTGGTCAAGTAACCCAGCGACGTACTCCAGTCCTGTTTTGGACAAGGTCTCGGTGTCACTGGCGAAAACGTTCGAGCCTTCGGTATTGATCAGAGACTCATGAAGATGCCACCCGGATGCGAAGAAGTTCGGCAGTCCTGGTCGAGACATGAAAGTAGCGAGCAAGCCGCGCCGCTGGCACAGCTGTTTGACCGCGCTTCGAAATAGGACCATCGAGTCAGCAGCAGCTAGACCCTCCATCGGGCTGAAAGTGATCTCCATCTGG
This sequence comes from Gemmatimonadales bacterium, assembly GCA_038235845.1. Lineage (GTDB taxonomy): Bacteria > Gemmatimonadota > Gemmatimonadetes > Gemmatimonadales > Gemmatimonadaceae > Gemmatimonas. Next base: position 4,634 of record JBBSTN010000091.1, read on the forward strand.
CCTGGACCCCATTCGTCCTCCATCGACCGCGGTGGCAGACCAAGATCGTAAAGCGCGTCACGAAGAACGGTGAGTGTGTCGTTGACCCCATCGAGGCGAACCTCGGACAGGAACTGATAACCGTGCTCGAACACCCCTACCTCCGGGCAAGGCGGAGGCGAGCCAGTTGCGTCCAAGCCGATCAACTGGCTCTCGCGTCGGACAATGTAGAACTCCACCTCGAGACCTGCTATGTAACGCAGGCCGGCATCTGCAAGCCGTTTGAGCTGGGTCCGCAGGAGGTGGCGCCCATCCAGCGGGACCGGCTTTCCGCTGTTGAAGTAGGCGTCGCATAGAAGCCAGCCGGTGCGGTCGGCCCAAGGAAGTACCTTGAAGGTGGTGGGGTCAGGCACGACGACTACGTCGGGAAATCCGGTGAATTCCTCGATGCCAAACCCCCCGCCCTCGGCAAAGGCGGGAGGAAAAACTGTGTTGCTGCTGTCCAGGCTGTAGATGGCTCCAGAAAAGTCCACACCGTTTCGCAGTCCGGCGATTGCCGCTTCAGCTGATAGAAACTTCGACCGGGGCACGCCGTGCTGGTCGACGATCGCAATGCGCACTGTGCGAAGTCCCATTTCCCGGATCTGAGCCGTGACTGATTCGGCAGCCGCAAGCTGTTCTGGGGTGTGCAGACCGTGCTGTGCAACAAAGCCGCTGCGGCCAATTCCTTGGTCGGTGCTCTTACTCATTGTGTTTTCTCCTCGGAACTCGGCACGCCGGGCGAGTCATCATGGTGCTTGGCTAAAACCGACCCAACGAGTTCCAACAAGAGGTTTTTCGGTGGGCTTTCAGTGATTGACATATAAGTCTCGGTCCGCTGTACCCCTTCGATCTGCCAGATCTTCTCTAACAGCAGGGAGCGCAGGTGGTCATGGTCTCGGACCCGGACCCTAGCTAGAAGATCGAGCTCACCGGTCACGACATCCAGGCTTTCGACTTCAGGAAGCTGACTTACTTCCATCATTACTGGGCCGAGATCGAACCCTTGCGCAGAGGTGATGGCTAGATAGACAACGACGGGGAAGCCGGCAGCCTCCCAGTTGACCACCACGTTGTACCCGCGAATCACCCCCGTGCGTTCCAGGCGTGCGATTCGCTCCCCGGTCGCGGGAGCAGACATCCCTAGAGCACTCGCCAGGCTGCGCCGCGACCTCCTCGCATCGACCGCCAGTAGTTGCAACAGCGCCAAGTCAATGTCGTCGAGGGGGACCGGTTTCGTAGACGGCGAAGCTAGCCCGGCGAGGCCGGCCAATGGGGACGCACCTGGATGCACACATACCTCCTCGATCAATGCACAACCTGTCGAACGGGAACCTAGAGAGGACTCTGGCCTAACATTTGATCGACAGGCTGGCACGAATCATGTACGTTTGCTATCCGCGCTGTCAAGCAGTTCGTACCCAGCGAGATCGATCAGAGGAGGAGCCGTGAGGCAGCAGGCCGATCAGGACTGGACGAGGCTGTTGGCCCGTCGTTTTCGCGAGCAATCTCGCGGTGGGGCACTTGCCGACATCCTTGCCCTCGCGAGTGAAACAAACATCATTACCTTCTCAGGGGGGTTTCCAGCACCGGAGACTTTTCCCATCGACGTGATCTCCGAACTCACCCAGCGGTTACTTACCGATGAACCTGCGATAGCGCTTCAGTATTCACCGACCAGGGGTTTAGCAACTGTTTGCGATGCTATAGCCGACCGCCTCCATCACCAGGAGGGGTTACGACCCGATGACGATGAACTTATGGTGACTAGTGGTGGCATCGATGCCTTGGCGTTACTGGCTAAAAGCCTGATCGATCCTGGTGATGTCGTTGTCGTCGAGGCGCCCTCGTATCTGGGCGCCATCATGGGTTTCACGAGCTATGAGGCCGATGTACGCGGCGTGCCTATGGATGAACATGGACTCGACGTCGAAGCATTGTCTCGGATGCTGGCCGCCGGGTTGCAACCCAAGTTGCTTTACACGATCCCGGATCATCAGAACCCCTCGGGCCGTACCCTATCGACCGAGCGACGGACCGCGTTAGTGGCTCTTGCTCGAAAGTACGGACTCTTGATTGTCGAAGACGTCGCCTACCGCGAACTCTCGTTCACCAAAGGTCGCTGTGCCAGCTTGTGGTCGCTTGCCCCGGATGTAGTGGTACAGATTGGTACATTCTCGAAGATTTTCTTTCCAGGCGTCCGTCTCGGCTGGGCGGCCGGGCCTTCACAACTCATTTCGCGCATGGTGGAGGCGAAGCAGAACTCAGACCAATGTTCCGGCGCGCTAGGCCAGCGTCTGGTGGAGCAGTACCTCCGCGAAGGACATCTCGATCATCAACTCGGCCTCTCCCGGCGGCTATACGCAGAGAGATGTAGATCAATGATGAACGCCCTGGAAACATACATGCCCGCAGAAGTGTCCTGGACTTGTCCTTCCGGTGGTTTCTTCACTTGGCTGACCACGCAACCTGGTACTGACACCACGGAACTGTCCCACCGTGCTCGCACGGTGGGAGTCGCTTTCGTACCCGGCACTCCTTTCTATCCCGATGGGCGCGGGGTACGCGACTTGCGTCTTTCGTTCAGCCGCGTGAACGACCAGGAAACGCACGAAGGGATCCGCCGTCTGGCGGACCTGCTGAAAACCAACCCAAGGAGATCCAGTGAGTGAACACTCCCACTTCGACACCGAAGCCACGGGCACACCCACCAGCAAGGGCCGCTACGTAGAAGTCGCAGATATCGCACCGGTTGAGTTTGTCGAGGGGCTTGAGTTCCGCCCCGTGCTCGGCGAGCGGACGATGACGAACTTCGTCAAGTTCGCGCCGCACACTGAGGCGCCGGTGCATGTGCACGAAGAGGAGCAAATCGTCATCGTGCTCGATGGTGAGTTCGAGTTCGAGCTCGACGGTGACGTGCGCACCATGCACGTCGGTGACGTCGCCGTCGTTCCTCCGTGGGTACCGCATGGTGCTCGAACCAAAGACACCTCGTGCTACGAGGTCGACGTTTTCAACCCACCTCGCAGCTCGCTGCTTGAGCATGCTGCGGCGCAGGTCGCAGCCCATGACCAAGGCCAGATTTAAGTGGATCTTGACCTACAGGGACGTCGCGCAGTTGTTACGGGAGGTTCGAAGGGGATTGGGCTCGCGATTGCGCGCGAACTGGCCTCTGAAGGAGCTGCTGTGGCGATCTGCGCACGCAACGCGGACGAGGTTCAGTCTGCTGCGGACGAACTCGCCACATTTAGTACACCGGTGTACTCCTCAACTACCGATGTTACCGACGCGCTGCAGGTCGAGTCGTTCTTGTCTGAAGCGGCTGATATTTTTGGCGGCATCGATATTCTCATCAACAATGCCGGTGCTGCGCACCCGGGAACTTTTGAAACATTGACTGACGAGGCTTGGCAAAGCGACTTAGATGTTAAACTTTTCTCTCAGATTCGGTGTACGCGCGCTGCGCTCCCCCACCTCCGAAAAAGCAACGCAGCTCGCGTGATCAACATCAACGCCATCTACGCCCGCTACCCCGATCCAACATTCTTTGCCACGACAGTAAACCGCGCTGCCTGTCTAAATTTCAGCAAGGCCCTTGCCATTGAACTTGGCCCCGAGCACATCTTAGTCAACAGCGTGAATATCGGCTTCGTTGCCACGCCTCAATGGGAAAACATTCGCCAACGACGCTCCCCCGAACTCTCAGCTGAAGAATTCTTCGCCACCATGTCTGCCCAAGAGGTTCCCCTGGGGCGCTTCGGCACCGTAGACGAGGTGTCCGGCCTAGTGACATTCCTGGCCAGTGACCGGGCGAGCTACCTGACCGGAGCGTCCATCGACGTTGCCGGGGGTATGGGCCGGTTCGTCTGATGTGCCGTCTGCTGGGCTGGGTCGCTCAAGAACCCATAACAGCGCGAGAGGCCATCGGCGAGGATGGCCTCGCAGCGCTTATCAAGTTGGCATCGTTGCACGCTGACGGGTGGGGAATCGCTTACGACGGTGTCAACGGCCCAGTTGTTGAGAAGTCGACGCAACGTGCAGACACTGACCCCGCGTTCTTAGCGGCCGTCACTACGCATAAATCACAGGTTGGCATTCTCCATCTCAGGTGGGCGACACCTGGATTACCAGTCGCTTTCGAGAATACGCATCCTTTCTTACACCATTCGGACTACTTCGCCCACAACGGCGCCATCTATCCGGTCGATCAACTCGATATAATGTTGTCCGAGGAAAAACGATCTCAGCTTCGTGGCACAACAGATAGCGAACACTACTTCATTGCTTTACAGGCTGCCCTTGACCAACCTGGAGTAGACGCTCCCACGGCTATCTCCAGCGTTACGAGTAAGCTAGCTCGAGATTTTCGCCCCAGCAGCCTTAACGCACTCATGGCAACTCAAACGGCACTGCATGCTGTGTCTTGTCACGATCCGAAAGCGGCACCCAATCCTGGGGCGCCAGTAGGCGGCACCTCCGCAGAGACAGCGGCTTTCGAGGAGTCACACTATTTTGACCTCCAATATTGCGTCAGTCCAGACGCCGTGGTTGTGGCATCGTCTGGGATCGCGACCCCCGAAGCACGGTGGCATCCTCTCCCGAACGACACCCTGCTGGTTATCCAACGGGGCAACCTAGCTACGCAGCAGTTCCCTTTGCACTCTGGCTTGGGTGAAAAGGTCGTCGCACCAGCAACTCCCACCCACATCAATTAATCGTCGGTTCTTCACCACGATTTGATGTAGGGCCCAATCGCCGCGTGCTCCGTGTTACACCCTCGGTCGCCGGTAAGACGATGAGCAACAACTGGCGGCTACATGGCGTCCGCCACGACCGGTTAGTGGCGGACTATAGTCCCCACTTGTCGCCCAATATTCCGCAGATCCGAGCATGCTGCAAGGTGAACCCAACTCTCACTCCCGCCCCCTATTCCAGATGGGACGTCCTAGGAACGGCTCCACAGTGCACGGTGTTCGCCTCAGCGCTTGGCTGCCTCGCAACGCATAGGTTGCAAGACGTCTCACCGTCCACTCCCCCAGCATGCGCAAACTAGCGGAATCCTGCAGGCCAGTGATTCTCGCAACTATGCCTCGCAAGTATGTGCTTGAATCGTGGTCGTAACTGTTAGTTGCGAGACACTCCAGGAGCACGCGGATGGGCAAACTGATCGGGTACGCCCGTGTCTCCACCCGGGGCCAGTCCACGGACCGGCAAGAGGCCGACCTGCTTGCTGCGGGGGTGCGCCGCGATGATTTGTACGTCGATCACGGCGCGTCCGGTGCCCGGGCATCTAGGCCACGACTGGACCAGGCGATGGGCGCATTGCACGACGGGGACACCTTGGTGGTGACCACCCTGGACCGGCTCGG
>JBBSTN010000092.1:0-10017 GCA_038235845.1 Gemmatimonadales bacterium
ACTTGTTGAACCCACTCGCTCCATCCGGAACCGGAAATGGATCGAGCACGTCTCCAACTTTCTTTCCTTCGATCGCTGCGCTGTACTGCGGAGGCAGTTGACTCCTGTTCACCTCTGGAATTGACTTTTCCTCACCTGCAGCGATGTCATGAAACCGGAGCGTCAGGGAATCGACGCTTCCTCCACTCCTCCACGCGGCCGCGACAGAATCGGCCGTCGCTTTTGACCGCATTTCGTCAGTCGAATCGCGCAGGGGCTGAATGAGAATGTGCCGTGCCTTGACCTCTGAGGGCGTAATCCTGTCGACGCGAATCAGATGATATCCAAAGGCAGTTTCGATAACAGGACTGATAACCCCCGGATTGAGCGCAAACATGACGCGATCGAACTCCGGCACCATTTTGCCGCGACGATTCCAGCCGAGGTCTCCGCCGAGATCCTTGGAGCCGGGGTCCATTGACTCACGCTTGGCGATACTCTCGAAATCATCTGGGTGCTCGGCCAGCTCACGTGCGAGCGAATCGATTTTGGCGCGCGCACGTTTCTTTGATTCCTCAGACGGCTTGGTGGCGATGACAATCTGCCGAAATCCAACCCTCGCCTCATTTTTTGCCAGTCGGCCTTTGTATCGGTCCCACGACTCGACGACGTCCGCTTCGCTGACATTGACGTTGGTCATCTTTCCCTCTCGTCGCAGCTTCTGCAGGACATCCTGCTGCAGAGCAGCACGTGTCATCTGATCGATCTGGGACTTTCGCCATTCCTCAAGCGACCCAAAGCCGGCGTCGCGAAGGGCACTCCGGAACGCGGCGTCGGTGGGAAACTGTGCGCGCAGCTCCTTCTCGCGCTCATCAGACTGCTTCTGCACCTGCAGCTCGTTTACCTCCACCTTTTCCGCTTTTGCCTTTTGAACGAGAAGCTCTTCATTGATGAGCCCCGTGAGCGCCTCCTTTTTCATCTCGGCGAACTCACGCTCCGATTTCGGCTCCCTGCCCTGCGCGCGCATCGCGAGCGCGGCCGCTTCGACCTCGGAGATCAGGATTACGGACTCACCCACCTGTGCAGCTATGCCATCAACGGTTAATCCCGTGTTCTGGGCGCTGGGAGACACGAGCCGCCTGCTGGAATCGGGAGCATTGCCGCTTCCGCTCTGGGCTGGCAGATAGCCAAGCGGCGCCGCGAACATCGCGGCGCCGGTGACGAGGTACATCAAAGCAATTCTCATTCTTTCCATACCCTTTGTGATAGCGAGGGTTTCCCCTGCCTGCTCCAGGCTCAGTTAGCCGGAGGCTTTACGCTTCCAGAACCGGCGGGCGGAACGGGAACGCTTGGGGCCATATCAGTAGGTGGCTTCTGGGCTTTTACGGAATCGGCAGTCGCTCGCACTTGCTTTGCGCGCTCGATTGCGCCGTCGAGACCGGCCTCATTGATGGCGAACTCGTACTTCTTGTGCAGTGCTCGCGCGACGGGATAAGACACATCCACGAACGGCGATTCGTTTTTCACGAGCTTGTCGAAGAACGACTCGATGTGAGCGCCAACGATCTTCTCCTTGTCGCCGCCACTCTTGGCGCTGTCGGCAAGCTGCGCGGGATCAACGCCAAGCTGATTCCACGTTTGCAGCAGGTTGCTCTTAAGTGCAGTTCGCATCTCGGTCATCTGCGCGGAGTCGAGCGTGACCTTTGCGCTGTCGGCCTGATGAAGTACCAACTCGTTACGGACGATCTGCTTGATGAACTTGTCGACGATTGTGTCGGGGGCCGCAATTAACTGAGGACCGATCTGCTGATTGGCAGGGTAGGCGGCAATCCAGTCGGCGAATTCTGCGGACGTCAATTCTCCACCGCTGTAGCTTGCCAATTTCGACTTGTCGTTAGTGAAACCCAGAGCATTTCGCGCAATGGCCTTGGCCTTGATTGCTGCGTTGCTCTCGAGCTCGACCTTTTTCGCCTGCTCGAGCTTGGCCAGATAGGTGCTCTCGGCGACCACCACATTGCGATTCTTCGCGATGGGTGCAAACTGTGTTGCCACCTCCGAGAAGGTCGGCCGATAGATGATGTGATAACCGAAAGATGTCTGGATAACGGGAGAGATCTCACCCGGTTTGGTTGCCAGAACGGCTTTCGAGAATTCGGGAACCATTGCATTGCGATCAAACAATCCGAGATCACCACCACGCTCCGCTGCACCAGGCTCATCGCTCTTTGCTGCGAGCTTCGCGAAGTTCGCAGGTGTAGCCTCGGCCCGAATGGCTTCTGCCTTCCTTCTGGCCGCATCGCGCTGTTCCTGCGTTGAGCCTTCGTCGACCTTTACAAGGATGTGTCGGGCCGAAAGTGCCTCGCCGGCGTTATAGCGCGCCTCGTCGGTTCCCGAGGAAACAGTGTCCCAGCCTTTCGAGATCTCGTCGTAGAATTTCTTCACACGGACGTTGGCGATGGTCGACCAGAGTGCGTCGTCCAGGACCTTGGCATCGGCGAGCGAATCGCCGCGCGCGGCAGCCAGCCCTACGAGCTGGTAATTCACCCACAGTTCGGCGATGGATCTGGCGACGTCTTTTTCTAATGGCGCCTGGGAATTGCCGATGATATCGGCAAGTCGGGTGACGGAAAGTTGCTGCTTGCCAGCTCTGGCAGCGACATCTGGATTGTCGGTGGCTCCGCAGGCAATTGCCAACGCAACCGCGGCGAACGCGGGCAAACGATACGATTTCATCAGGTGGAACTCCGCAACCGGAGTGAAAGGTGTAAGGGGGCGAACATTCCAGCGACCACGTTGCCACTGGTAAGTCGATCGTTTCAGACGGTGAGGGCCTGGAGTGCGCGCACCAATCCTTCGAGCATTTCCGCGCCACCCATTCGCTGGAGCTTGAGGGCAAGAGGCTGCGTTCTTCGGACTTCCACCTGAAACTGGACATTGTGAAAGACCGACGACAACCCCTTGAGACGCGGAACGGCGTCAGCCCTGAAACTAACACGGGCTTCCGATGTGCGCACAAGTATACCCTCTACTCCCAGTGCTGCTCCCAGCACCCGGAGCATCGCACTTCCGAACAGCGCCTGGGCCGCTGCAGGTAGCGGACCGAATCGATCGCGGACCTCGGCCTGCAACGCCTCGACTGCATCTGTCTCACGCAGCGCTGTGAGGCGACGGTAGACGTCGAGTTTGGCTTCCTGCGAGACGATGTAATCATCTGGTAGATAGGCGGGATAGTCGAGCGAGACGTCGGCAGGCGTCCACGCACGGTTCCCGTCACCCTCGCTCAATTGCTGCACTGTTTCTTCGAGTAGTCGCAAATACAGATCGAAACCAACCGAGTGTACGAAGCCGGATTGCTCGGGGCCGAGCAGGTTCCCTGCACCGCGGAGCTCCAGATCCTTGAGTGCGACCCGGTATCCCGAGCCGAGTTCCGTGTGATGTTCGAGCACGGCGAGGCGACGCTCTGCATCGTCGTCTACCCGGTCAGGTACCAGCAGGTAGCAGTACGCCCGACGATGCGATCGCCCTACCCTGCCTCTTAGCTGATACAGCTGCGCAAGACCAAGATGGTCTGCACGATTGACGAACATGGTGTTGGCATTTGGCACATCCAGGCCGCTCTCCACGATGAGCGTGGACACGAGGATGTCGACGCTTCCATCGACAAACTCGCGCATCACGCTTTCGAGTTGGCGTTCCTTCATCTGGCCATGCCCTACCGCAACACGCGCGCGGGGAACAACTCTGCGCAAATGATCAGCAATGGCTTCGATGGTTTCTATGCGGTTGTGAACGAAAAACACCTGACCACCGCGATCGAGTTCTCGCGAAATACCTTCCTCGATCAACCCATCATCCCAGGGCTCTACAAAGGTGAGCACAGGAGATCTGTCCAACGGTGGGGTGGCCATGATCGTCATGTCGCGCAAACCGGCAAGCGACTGGTGTAGCGTTCGCGGTATCGGGGTGGCGGTAAGCGTAAGGACGTCGGTGTCGAGCTTAAGTTGCTTGAGACGTTCCTTGTGTTTTACGCCGAACCGATGCTCTTCATCGACGACGATTAGCCCGAGATTGGAAAAGGACACATCGGGACTCAGCAATCGATGTGTCCCGATGACGATGTCAATCTTGTTCTCCCGCAGATTTGCCAGCACCTGCGCCTGCTCCTTCGGCGTTTGAAATCGACTGATTACGGCAACGGTCATAGGAAAATCAGCCAGTCGATCGCCGAAATTTCGCGCATGCTGTTCGGCCAGGATCGTTGTAGGTACGAGCACTGCCACCTGACGACCCGATTGTACTGCCTTGAACGCCGCGCGAATCGCAATCTCTGTCTTGCCATAGCCGACGTCGCCCACCAGCAAACGATCCATCGGCTTGGGACCGGTGAGGTCGCGCTTCACGTCTTCAGTCGCCTTTCGCTGATCTGGAGTGTCCTCGAACAGAAACGAACTTTCGAGCTGTCGTTGCCACGCGTCGTCTTCCTTGTGCGGCGGACGAGTGCTGACTTTGCGCCGCGCGTACAGCTGCAACAGCTCCTGCGTCATCTCGAGAATAGCCATGCGGGTCTTCTCCCGCTGCTGTTTCCAGCGGTTGCCGCCCAGCTTGTGCAGTCGTGGTGCAGGTGCGTCTGAAGAAACGTCTCCCGCACTCCTGTAGCGCTCGATCTGGTCAATCCGATAGAGCGGCACATTCAGCCTGTCGCCACCCTCGTACTCGATTACAGCTGCCTCGATGGTGCTCTCGCGAACAAAGATGCGCTCGATACCGCGATAAATGCCGATGCCATGCTCGAGATGCACGACGTAGTCGCCTGACTTGAGCGCACCGATGGTATCCAGCGCTGCGCCTGTGCCGTAGCGGCGTGCGCGACGCAACCTCCGATCGCGTCGGAATATCTCGTGATCGGTGAGCACTCGCACGACGTTCGGAATAACAAAACCGCCACCGAGTACTCCGATCGTAAGCGAGGCGGCAACCGGACCCTCCTCTCCCAGCAATTCATCGAGACGTTCGGCCTGGCCTGCATTATCGCAGAGGATGACGGTGTTGAGCCCGTCCCGCTGCAACCGTCGGAGCACCCTCAAATCCCGTGAGATGGTCTCCGGTGGTCTGATCGGGAATGAGACGTCCGGCGTCGGCCCGGTAGGCTGCGCAGTGCCTCCCGTGGCACTCAACGCACGTTGCGGCGGAGCAGCTATGCGAATGGTGCCAAAGCGCGCAAGTTTCGACGCCATCTCGGGTGGCGGTACGAAGAGAATTTCACGCGGGACGGTGTTTTCGCCTCGTCGTCTGGATATTTCGATGTGGTGTGCCGCCTCATCCCATGTGCGGGTGAGCTCCGGAAGAACGCTGCTTCCGCTCGGAATCACCACCAGTGAATCGGGGGGCCACAGTTCGGGCAGCGAGACCCGCTCGCGCGTACCATCGTCGTCGCGGATCTTGCCGTCGACCGGCAGCACCAGCGCAACCTCGGCAACCCGGGTACTGCGCTGCGTATTGAGGTCGAAGTGTCTGAGGTCGACGATTTCGTCTCCCCAGAATTCCAGCCGCACCGGCTCGCTCATGCCGAACGAGTAGATGTCGAAGATACCGCCGCGAACAGAAAACTGCGCCACGTCTTCGACCATCGGAACCCGTTCGAAACCGATCGATTCGAGATGTTCTATCAGATCCTCGATCCGACGCGTCTCTCCGCTTCTAATCTCGAGTCTCGATGCGGCAAGCGCCCCCGGCAGCGGTGTACGCTCGAGTGTGGCGCGCGCCGTCGTGAGCAGGATGCGCGTTTCGCCCCTTGCGAGAGACGCAAGCGTCTCGACTCGCTCACCCGCCACCTCCGCATGCGGCTCGATTTCGCCAAACCCTTCTCTCGGAGGATAAAGCGCGGCTGGGATATCATCGACGAGAGACTGGATATCGGCGAGCCAACGTTCCGAATCGGCAAGCGAGGCGGCGACTACGACAACCAGCCGTTGAGGAAATTGACGCGCCAGCGCTGCGATCAGGACTGTGTCGCTCGACCCAGCCAGCCCGCCCACACGAAGACTTTCGCCCGAGGCCGGCAAACTGCTGACAACGCGGGAAAACGCCGGGAGGGCCTCGAGTGCATCGAGAAGAATTGGAAGAGCCATAATACTCAGTTGATACTTAGTGAATTCTTAGTGTTCGGTACTACGCAGCGCGGGTGGGCGGTTGCCGTCCGGCGGGCTCGGCAAGTGAAGAAGGAGACTGGTCCCGGGAGCCAAGTCGCTCACGAGAGAGCCATGATTCCAGAGACAGAGCCACCAGCGCGAGTGCGACGAGCCAGGGAAGCAACGATCGGCCCGTTCCCTGATTGAGTACAACTTCGCGCCATGAACTCCCGTCCGATTGGCGCGCTATATTTTTTCCTGAGAACCTGCTGGTGAAGGCGCGATTGCTCTGGGCCGAATCAAACGGGGCAAGATTTGACTCCTCAGGCTCGGGATTTACCACGAGAGCTCCAACACGAAAGGCCTGACGGCGCAGAAAGTAGACGCCCGGAAGGTCGGGAGCGACGAGCCGATCCGAGTTGAGAGAGACCAGGGATCCATCCGGACGTTCCAGTGCGGAGATTCGAGAAAAACCGATGAGACTCTCACCGGGATGCGCCCGTACGAGCCGACCGTCTTCGCCGAGCTGTCGTGACAACACGTCGAGAAGCCACGGGACGAAGGTTGCCCGCAGAGGAAAATCCGTGGCGTCGGGCTCAAATGGTGAGGCGATCAAAACATAACCCTCGCCAGAAACAGCCCACGGAGTGCCGCCGGCCGTTGCAAGGGTGTCGACGAGCGACCCGGTAGCTGTACCGGGAGAGTATACCAGCGGATAGCGTAACCGGACGGGTACATCATCGAGAGGGCTGGTGCTGCCTGCGGACGCTCGCGTCAGCACGAGATCGCGCGATATGGCTCCAAAACGCCACGGGATACCGAGCCGGGTGAGAGTTCTATTTGCTTCTCCCACCCGCACCGGATCTGCGGGTGCTGTCAACAGCAGCGGCGACTCAAGTCCCACTGCGTCGGCACCCGACACCGTCACCGTTCCGGCTACCCCCTCGACGCCTTTTGCAAGCCGATCCTCCTCGATGAGCGTGGACAGCGCCGCTACTACAAATGGGCCCGACTCGGCGCGCGCAGCCACCGCAGCAGCCGGCGCAACTCGCAGCGCAAACCACCTAACGTCATCGCCACGCAGTTCATCGGCGTCGATTTCCACGCTACCCCGCATCCACCCAACGGCGGAGCTGGAAAGCTTGTGCGATATCAGTGCAGGATCGTTGATTGTTCCGGGCGCAACTGCCCCCCGTGCAACCGTTCTTCCGTCCAGAGTTATGCGCCATGACGCCGAGTCTGGAGACGCAACGGCGAAGTCGACGGAGCCGGTGGGAGTCCATCTAAGCGGATTGGCAGTAGCGATTATTACTGCGCGATTGCGAATCTGCCGTGGCTTGAGCAGCGCGATTACCGGTACATTGCCGACGTCGACCACACTGTCCGTAGATGCACCGAATGCGTTTGCCTGACCGTCACTCAGGAGCGCCACCACCGGCGTTCTTGGAGCGCCGCCGCGAGAGAGTGCTACAGCCCGACGAACCGATGCCGCGAGATCGCCTCTCCCTCCGAGCGCCTTCAACTCGTCCACAGCGCCTCTCAGCTCGGCCGCAGGCCCGCCAAAAACGCGGCCATCCGCGGTTATTATCCAAGCGCGGTCATCCGGTGACAGGGATTCCAGAAGGGAGCGAGCTTCCTCCCGCAGGCCATCGAGGCTCGACTGACCGTCGGAAACCGCACCACTGCTCATCGAGTTGTCGAGCACGATGGCCACCGCCACCGGAGAATGGCCGACCCCGGCAAGCTGTGCAAACGGCCTGGCGGCTGCGAGGGCGATCACGATGACGGCAAGTATGCGCAGGATCAGCAGCAGCCGATGCCGCAGCTTGAGCTCGCGGCTGTGTTCGCGCTCCATGCGTGCGAGATAGCGCACAGCGGGAAAGTCGACCGTGCGACCGACGCGTCGGCGAAGCAGGTGAACGAGCAATGGCACCGCAGCGAGCGCACCGAGTCCGAGCAGCGCAGGAGCGAGGAAACCCATCAGCAAACGTCAGTTGAAATTGCGGGGCAACGATTCGCGCTATTCAACTAAATCATCGCTCCGCGGCCGTGGGTGCCGGCAAGCAGTCTAAGTGGTTTACCGAAGGGCTCATCGGTAATGGCGACGGCAAATCGGGCACCCGCGCTGCCGAGGAGAGTTCGCCATTCATCGATGGCTTCGGCGACCGTTGCCCGGTAGCTGTTCCTCACATCGGCCGGCGCCGCTGGCACCTCGATGCGTGACTCGGGGTCGCGATACTTTGCTTCACCGGCTTCCAGAAAGTCGCGTTCCGTCGGATCCATTATCTGTACCACCAGCACCTCATGTCCTCGCGCCCGAAGAGTGCGGGCCGCGTCAACAACCGGCTGTGGTTCCACGAGAAGATCGGAAAGTAGCACGACGAACCCTGGACGTCGTACGATTCTTCCAGCCTGCATCAGGCCATTGGCCACATTCGACTCGCTGCCGCCACCAGCTTCATCGAGAGCGGCAACGAGTCGCCGCCACTGCGCACGCTGAGCCCGCGGTGGGACGACATTCCGGAGACCGGCGTCAAACCTGACCAGTCCTACCGCGTCCCTCTGGCGAAGCAACAGCAGGGCAATGGCTGCGGCAAGCCGTTCAGCGTATCCCAGCTTTGTAAGGCGGGACGGATCACCGGTCCAATCCATCGATTTGCTTACGTCGAGAACCACCACCGCCCGGGCATTTGTCTCTTCCTCGAACTGCTTAACTACCCAGCGATCGGCGCGAGCGGCAATGCGCCAGTCGAGATAGCGCAGATCGTCGCCTGACTGATACGGGCGATGCTCGGCAAATTCGACGCTAAATCCTTTTCGCGGTGAGCGGTGAAGACCGGTGATAAAACCGTCCACAATCCACCTCGCCACCAGTTCGAGGTGGCCCATGGCGGCAAGGACAGCGGGGTCGAGCTGGTCGGCGCGTGGAGCGGACATGCATCTAAAGTGAACCGATGACCAGCCCGGGACTACCGGGTAAAGCAAGGAATTAACATCCGGCGGCCCAGTACGGTTATCTTTCCGAGCTGTTCCCGATGCGCCCATTCAGCCCGAGTCAAGTTGCAGCTAAGTCACCAGCTAAGTCACATCCGAAATTTTTGTATCGTCGCCCACATCGATCATGGAAAGTCGACGCTTGCCGACCGACTCATCGAAAGCACTGGCACGTTGCAGAAACGCGAGATGAAGTCCCAGGTGCTCGACACACTCGATCTCGAACGCGAGCGGGGCATCACGATCAAGTTGAATGCTGTGCGCATGAGCTATGGGGCTAAGAACGGTGAGAGTTACGAGCTCAATCTCATCGACACGCCAGGGCACGTCGACTTTACGTATGAGGTGTCCCGCTCGCTGGCTGCCTGCGAAGGCGCAATTCTCGTGGTGGACGCCTCCCAGGGTATCCAGGCGCAGACGCTATCCAACCTGTTCCTCGCAATGGATGCAGGCCTTGAGATCATCCCTGTTCTCAATAAGATCGATCTGCCCGGTGCTGAGCCGGAGCGACGCAGGCAGGAAGTTGTAGATCTTATCGGATGTAAACCGGAAGACGTTTTGCAGGTGAGTGCCAAAGAAGGAGTCGGCGTACCGGAGTTGCTGGAGCGAATCGTAGAAGTGATTCCGTCGCCGCGAGGGAATCCCGATGGAGCCCTGCGCGCGCTGATTTTCGATTCGTATTACGACAAGTATCGCGGAGCGATACCCAGCATCCGCGTTGTCGATGGCGAGATTCGCAAGGGCATGAAAATTACCTTTGGTGTGTCCGACAACGTTTACGAGGTCGATGAAGTTGGAACACTTCAACTCCGTCAGGTGAAAACCGAGGTATTGCGCGCAGGCGAGGTCGGTTATGTGGTGGCCAGTGTACGCTCAGTGCGCGAAACTCGCGCGGGCGACACCATCTTCGACAGCG
>JBBSTN010000093.1:0-9857 GCA_038235845.1 Gemmatimonadales bacterium
GAGCCGCGTGCTTTGTCCAACTGCGCCATCTCATCGTCGCTCAGCATCCCCGGCATAATCATCTCGTGCACCATGCCGTCCATCTTCATGACATGCCTGGTCGACGCGGAGTCCGGAACTACCTGATTTCGCTCACGCAGCCAGCGACGCATCATGTGTATCTCGTCGCTTTGCGCCGCACCGATACGAAGACAGAGCCGTTGTACGTCGGCGCGTGCACCATGCGATGCCGCCCATCCGGCCATGATCACAGCCTGCGCGTGATGAGGAATCATCCCCTGCATGAACTCCACATCGGCCGGTGCGAACGCGCGCGCCGCGCTGTCGGCAGTGGCGAGGACGACGGCCGTCGCGGCGGAGCCGGGCACCACCACGCCGGTGCCCGGAGCGAGCACCACACCAGTGTGAGATGAAGTCGAAGACGCGCACCCAGAGGCGCTTGTCGCTGCCGAAACACACAGCCCAAATCGGAGCGTCTGCAGCAGGTAGCGTGGAGAGCGGGAGGCCATCGAGAGCATGAGGGTGTTCAAGCGTCGGCGCGTTGGAGGGCCGCGGCGATTGAGAGGACATAAGATGCGTCCGCGAGCACGCCCAGGTAAGGAGACGCCGCGACAATTCGATCGCGTGATCGACACCAACGCCCCGCAAGTTACGTTTCCATGGGACTGCTGATGGGGACAGATCAACCGTTGGCATCGTGCCGCTCTTCTACCTTCTATCCTCGGAAACCCGGATGCGTAGCCACATTGAACTTCGAACGATTGCGTCAGCGAAGAACTGGATTCGCAAAACATGTATGCCGGGTCGCTATTTCTGCATCCTCAGCGCTCTATGGTTGGCGCCCGGTGCATCGAGTCTCGAAGCACAGAATACGCTCCTGGTATACAGACTGGGAACCGACACACTGGCTGTTGAGCAGTACAGCAGAACTGGAAATCGGTTGACCGGCGAAATGGTACAGCGCTCGGGTGCAGCCATTTCCCGAATGAAGTATGACGTCACCGTCGGATCTGATGGTCGACCGTCAGCCGCAACCATCACGAGATTGCAGGCAGATGGCTCGCCGATCGCCAATGCGCCCGCGGAGACACGTTTTCGTGTAACGGCAGACTCAGTGATACGTGAGAGTGTCTGGCCGGATAGCGTGCAGCGTCGCGCCTTTGCCGCGAAGGGCGCGATCATCAATTTTCCGCTCTATCTCTTTGGCCCCACCGAGTTGCTCGCGGCGATGAAAAAGTCTGGTAAAGCGGTCGACTCATTGCCAGCCGTTGGTATCGCTGGAAATCTTGCTGTTGCTGGATTGACAGCGGTGGGTGGAGACACGCTCAAACTGCGTGGCGGCCCCTACGCAATGCTGCTGCGATATGATGGCAGCTCTCGATTGCAAAGCGTGGATGGTTCGCTGACGACCAACAAGGCCGTCGCTTCGCGGGGTTCCGGTACCGTCGATTTGAACGCGCTCGCGAGAAACATGAAACCAACGGGAACGCTTTCGGTTCGTGACGATGCGCGCGCGTCGTTTGGGCCAGGCGGTATGGTACTCATTGACTATGGGCGCCCGCTCGTTCGCGATCGCACGGTGTGGGGCGGGACGCTCATTCCGTATGACTCGGTATGGCGCGTTGGTGCCAACGACGCAACACACCTGTTTACAACGCGCACACTGGTTATCGGTGACCTCACGCTTGCCCCTGGCATGTACACTCTCTGGGTGCAACACATGCGCGACAAGACCATGCTGATCGTCAATTCTCAGACAGGGCAGTGGGGTACGCAATACGATCCCTCCAAAGATCTCGGACATGTTCCGCTCACGTTGACAGCCGCGCCTTCGCATGTCGAGGAGTTTACAATCACGGTTCGATCACTGGCCGGTAATCGAGGTGCAATCGATATGGCCTGGGGTGACAAGATGGCATCCGTGCCGTTTACCGTTACCACCGCCAGATAGCGGTACACCGGTGGAACAAGCTGTTCGTCCCGCCAATATTTCGCTCAGCGAAGACAAGGCCGATCTGCGCTGGCTACCCGAAGAGAACGGAGTAACAGAAGCGCCACTCGTGATGGACGGCCTTGCAACCATACGCGACTTTTTCGTATCGAATCTTCGGCAGGATCCCTCCAACTGGATCAGCTACCTTCGGGGAATAGATTTTCACAAACTGGTACGCGTAATGACACTCATTCGAGGCACACGACTGATTCGTTATGAAAGCACAGGAAATCGCACGCTCACCGCCTTCGAATCACGTGCAAGTGGCATCAACTTCGGGCTCACCGACCACGTAAGTCGGCTTGGTGGAGGGCTGCAATACATCATATCGTTGGCCGGCCTGCCGGTGTTGATGCGCGTCGGGCAGCGCGGTCGATAGTTGACCGACGGAGTAGTAGAACCGAAAGATCAAATGATCGCCGAGCCCGAACAACGTTGGCGTACCATTGCGATGGCCATCCTGCTGGCTGGTATCGTCGGGACGCTCACCGAACTTCTGCTCCTCAAACATTTCGACGACCGCTGGCAGTTCACTCCTCTCACCATCCTGTCGGCACTGCTGCTCGCTATCGGTTGGTTTTTGGCGAAACGTTCCCCACGCTCGATAAAAAGCATTCGTTGGCTATCTCTGGTTGCCTGTGTAAGCGCTTTTGCCGGCATCTATTTTCACTTCCGGGCGAACGTTGAATGGGAACTGGAGGTAACACCAGAGATGCATGGCCTCGAGCTGTTTCGGGAGGCCGTTACCGGAGCTCTCCCGCTACTTGCGCCGGGAGCTATGTTCCAGCTCGGACTGCTGGGTTTGCTCTGGACCTTCCGGCATCCTCTCTTAACGAAGGAATGAACAACGAGTCAACAGGATAAGCACGCGTAATAGAAGTTCGCATTTCTAAGTGTATTGCAAACCGTCGTCTCGTGGACGACGAGAGCACCATCCCAACGGAGTATAAAATGATCAACTTGCAGAGCATGGCTCGCAAAATCGCTGTTCTTTCCCTCAGCGTTTCTTTCTTTGCCCTCCCGGGTGCCGCTACGGCGCAGGTGGGAAAGAATCTTGGCGCACTCGATGCAAACATCGCCACTGAGGCGCAACTCGCAGCATTGCCGGGCATGACGGAAGCCAGTACGAAAGCGCTGATGAGCGGGCGTCCGTATCTCACGATGACAGAACTCGACGCTGCCTTGTCGCGCAGTCTAAATCCGGCCCAGCGCAAGGCTCTTTATCCGAAGCTTTTTCTGCCCATCAATCTCAACACCGCAACCGACGCAGAGATCAACCTGGTGCCGGGAATGGGTGCACGTTTTCTGCGCGAGTTCAAGGAGTATCGCCCATACGCGTCTCTAGCCGTTTGGCGTAAGGAGATGGGCAAGTATGTCGATACCGCCGAAGTAACACGCATGGAACAGTACGTCTTCGTGCCCGTCGACCTCAACTCGGCCTCCGACGATGACATTCTCTCCATTCCCGGCGCGGGCAAGCGCATGGTGCGCGAGTTCAAGGAATATCGCCCGTGGAAAAACGAAGCACAGTTCCAGAAGGAGATCGGCAAGTACGTAGACGCGAAGGAAGTTTCGCGTCTGTGGAGCTATGTGAAGATCGCGCCAGTGAAGTAAGGGTCCAGCGAAGGTCACTTACCGATGACGTTAGGTGCCCGGCGTCAGCGATAGGTGTTCATCAGTTTATCGAGTGCGTCGCTCCCGGGACACAGCTTCTCGTACGGCACGTCTACAAGCGGCGTCTCCGTCAACTGCATCATGTCAAGCATGTCGCGACGAGTTTCGTCGATGAACAGCACGCCCGTCGCGATTTCGTTGCGAGCCTGACAGGCGCGAACATGTGCGTACGCCGACTCACGATTGGTAGGATTGTAGTCGGCAGACGTCGACCGGAGCCTGAGCGTTGCGCCGTCGTGCATCTGCACCACCGAAAGCCCGCTGGCGCCCGCTAGATGATTCTCGCCAGCGACGGCGCCAGTTGAATCGGGTATCGTGATTTCACGACGCAAGGGCACGTAGTCGGTCGCAACCGCTTCCACCTCGTGCGTGCGTGTGTACGCATAACTCTTGGTCGAGCCTTCGTGATCGTTGAACGAAACGCAAGGCGAGATTACATCGATGATAGCAAAACCCTTGTGAGCGATGGCTGCCTTGAGAATGGGCACGAGCTGTTTTTTGTCACCGGAAAATGATCGCGCGACAAAGGTTGCGCCGGCAGTCAACGCAAGCAGTACCGGGTCGATAGGTGGCTGCTCGTTGGCCTCGCCTTTCTTCGATTTCGAGCCCACGTCGGCAGACGCTGAAAACTGACCCTTCGTGAGCCCATATACGCCGTTGTTTTCGAGCACATACATCATGTTCACGTTACGACGAATGGCGTGCACGAGCTGCCCGATTCCAATGGAAAGCGAATCGCCGTCACCGGAAATACCGATGTAGGTAAGCCCGCGATTGGCTGCGGCAGCGCCCGACGTTACCGACGGCATTCGCCCATGCACAGCGTTGAAGCCGTGCGACTGTTTCATGAAATAAGCCGTGGTTTTCGCGGAACATCCGATACCGCTCATTTTGGCCGCACGATGGGGTTCGAGGTCAATCTCCCATGCCGCCTGGACGATCGCTGCGGTTATCGAATCGTGCCCGCACCCCGCGCAGAGCGTGGACATCGCGCCCTCGTAATCGCGCAGCGTGAAACCGATACCATTTTGTCTGGAGCTCGGATGCTTTACCGGCGGTTTTGCGATGGAAGTCATGCAGGTACTCCAACAACGTGATTGGTGACGGCATCGACGACGACTTTGGCGGTTAGTGGCATTCCGCCGTAGTCGAGTATCGATATCATGGAATCGCGTGGCAATCCCAGTTCGATGGTGATGAGTGAACGAAGTTGTGCGTCACGATTCTGCTCGACCACGAACACGTGGTCGTAGCGTTCGACAAACTCGCGCACCTGCGGGCCGAACGGGAACGCGCGAATGCGCATGACGTCTACCGAGATGCCTGTTATATGAAGTGCGTCGGCCGCTTCGCGAACGGCGGCGTCACAGCCGCCGATCGTGACAAGGCCCACGTCTGCGCCGCTTTGCAAAGAGAACACTGGCGCGGGCACGGCCGTGCTCGCGCTGTGGAACTTGCGCAGAAGCCGGTCGACAACCTCCTGGTACGCGTCCGAATCTTCAGTGTACGCCGCATGCTTGTCGTGTCCAGAACCGCGTACAAAGTACGCGCCCTTTCCACCCACGCCCGGCAACGTTCGAGCGGCAATTCCATCGCCGTCAACGTCCAGAAAGCGCGAAAAACGCGGTAGCGCTTCCAGCGCTGCCGCGTCCAGTACCTTGCCCCGATCCGGCCGGTACGAATCGTCCCATTGTATGCGCGGCACCATCCAGTCGTTCATGCCGATATCCAGATCCGACGCCACGAAAACAGGCGTCTGAAAACGTTCGGCGAGGTCGAACGCGGTCACCGACATTTCGAAACATTCGTGAGGGTTAGCCGGAAAGAGCACCAGATGCTTCGTGTCGCCATGCGACGCGTAGGCCAGCGAAAGCAGGTCGGCCTGCTGCGTGCGGGTCGGCATTCCCGTGGCTGGCCCGCATCTCTGAACGTCGAAGAACACGGCTGGAATATCGGTATAATAGGCGAGGCCAATAAATTCCTGCATGAGCGAAATGCCGGGCCCGGACGTGTTCGTGAATGCGCGTGCACCCGCCCAAGCTGCACCGATCACGATACCAGCAGCCGCCAGTTCGTCCTCCGCCTGAATGATCGCGTAGTTGTTGAGACCAGTTTGAGAGTCAACTCGATACTTCTCGCAAAACATCTTGAACGCTTCCATCAGTGCAGTCGCGGGCGTAATCGGATACCACGCGCCCACTGTGGCGCCAGCATAAAGCGCACCCAGCGCGCATGCAGTGTTGCCGTCCATGAGCACCGAGCTACCCGTTTCGTTCATGCGTTCGAGGCTGAACGGCAATGGGCACTCGAAGTTGCTACTGGCGTAATCGTAGCCGAGTTTTACAGCGGTGTGATTGAGATCGAGCAGCTTCTTTTTCTTGCCATACTTCTCGTTCAGCAGCTCGCCGACGATATCCATGTCGATATTGAGTAGTGCGGCAAGCGCACCGGCATACACGATGTTGCGGAGCAGTGTGCGATTGCGGTCACCTTCGAATGCATCAACACAAAGCTTTCCGAAGGGTATGCCCATTGCGGTTATCCCTTCGCGCACGAGTTTCGGGTCTATCGGCCACGACGAATCGTAAAGCAGAAAACCGCCAGGCCGTACCGTTGCCACATCCTTCGCGTAAGTCGAGGGGTTCAGCGCAACCACCATGTCGACTTCTGATGGCCTGGCTGTGTATCCGTCCCTGCTTACACGAATCTCGTACCATGTGGGCAAGCCCTGAATATTAGACGGAAAGATATTCTTTCCTGTCACCGGAATACCCATGCGGAAGATGGCTTGCATAAGCAGTCCGTTCGCACTGGCCGAGCCGGTGCCATTTACCGTTCCGATCTTGAAGGCGAAGTCGTTCACTCCAATCATAGTGCAACCTGTTCGGCGTATGGAATTCTGATGTCGAATGTCTGCATGTCCCACGCAGCCGTGGGGCAACGCTCTGCACATAGGCCACAATGCAGACAAACGTCTTCGTCTTTGACCATCACCCGCTGCGTTTGCGGAAGTGACGGCGATACATAGATCTCCTGAGACAGATTCTCCGCTGGAGCGGACAGGCGAGTGCGCAGCTCCGGTATCGGTGTGCTATTGGTCGTGATTGTGAGACAGCGCGTGGGGCATACGTCCACACATGCGTCGCATTCGATACAGAGCGGAGCGGCGAAGTGAGTTTGAATGTCGCAGTTGAGACAGCGTTGCACTTCCGCTGCCGCCTGTGCAGCGGTGAAGCCAAGTTCGACTTCGATGCCTATGTCGGTGAATCTCTTGGTCAGCTCCTCGTGCTGCATCTTTGCGCGACCGGCGATGTCGTAGTCGTTGTCGTAGCCCCAGCTGTGCATACCCACTTTCGCGCTCACCAATGTCATGCCAGCAGGTGGGCGGTCGGTAACGGGCTTATCGTGACAGTGCGCGTGTATGGAGATCGCAGCGCCGTGCCCGTGTGCTACTGCCCAGATGATATTCTCCGGGCCCCATGCAGCGTCACCGCCAAAGAACACTCCCGGCCGCGTGCTTTCGAATGTTGTCTTGTTCACCACTGGCATGTCCCATTCGCCGAATTGGATGCCGATATCGCGTTCGATCCACGGGAACGCGTTGTCCTGTCCTATCGCGAGAATGACCGCGTCACACGGGAGGATGACGGTGTCGACGACAGTGCTCCGCTGTCGGCCGCTGGCGTCGTCGGTCCACTGTAGAACATCGAACTCCATTCCGGTGAGTTTTCCGTTCTCGATAACGAAACGCCTTGGCGAATGATTTTCAACGATGTCGACGAGTTCCTCTTCTGCATCTTCGAGCTCCCAGGGTGATGCCTTGAAATTCTTTCGCCCACGTCGCGCAATTACTTTTACATCTGTTGCGCCGACACGTTTGGCAGTGCGACAGCAATCCATGGCCGTGTTACCCACACCGATGATCAGCACGCGTGGTTCTATGCGTTCGACATGGCCGAAGTGCACGTTGGCGAGCCACTCGATGCCAATGTGAATCTGATCTGGGTCGTCCCATCGACCGGGAAGGTCGAGCTCTTTTCCTTTCGGCGCGCCACTGCCAACAAAAACGGCGTCATAGCCCGCCTCCAGCAACGACTTCATGCTGTCGATAGATGTGCCGTACTTCATAGTGGCGCCCATATCGACGATGTACCCGCACTCTTCGTCGAGCACCGTTGCGGGCAGTCGGAACGCGGGAATGTTCACGCGCATCAACCCACCCGGCTGCACATTCTTTTCGAAGATGGTGACGTCGTAGCCGAGTGGTAGCAGATCGTTGGCGACGGTAAGGGAGGCGGGGCCGGCGCCAACGAGTGCAATTCGTTTGCCGTTTTTAACGTTGGGCGCGGTGGGCAGGCGGTGTCTGATGTCGCCGCGATTGTCTGCCGCGACGCGTTTGAGACGACAGATGGCGACGGGCTTATCGTCGATACGACCGCGTCGACATGCGGGCTCACATGGGCGGTCGCATGTGCGCCCAAGGATGCCGGGAAACACATTTGATTCGCGGTTCAGCATGTACGAGTCGTCGAACCTGCCGAGTGCGATCAGCCGCAGGTAGCCGGGGACGTTGGTGTGGGCCGGACAGGCCCATTGGCAGTCGACAACTTTGTGGTAGTATTGCGGATCAGATACGTTTGTAGCGCTCATGATGCAATTGCCCCTGGTTGGATAAACTACCATGGTTTCTGGGACAGCACGTGGCAAGGTGGGAATGGAGTATACCCAATGAGCAGCACAACCGATCCCATTTCGCAGAGTCTGGTTGCCGCTGTCCTGATTCTGCTATTCGTGCTTCTTGCACGCGAGGCCGCGCACCGGGTTCTGATCGTTTTTGGTGCAACGGCTCTGCTCTGGCTCGTTACCTATCTGACCCCGTTCCACCTCGTTTCCTTCGAACGAGGCTGGGCCGCCGTGGATATCAATGTGCTGCTGCTTCTCGGATCGATGATGGCCGTGGTGGGCGTGCTCAAGTCGACCGGATTCTTCGAATGGGCAGTGGCGACGATCATGAATGGCTCGCGTGGCCAGCCGCGGCGGGTGCAGACTCTCGTCGGATGGTTCACGGCGGGCACATCAGCCCTCCTGGATAATGTTACGACCGTCATCTTCGTGACCCCGATGGCGATAGGGATGGCCGCCAGACTGGGGTTGGCACCGGCGGCCGTTCTGCTGCCCATGGTGATAGCGTCGAACGTGGGCGGCACGGCAACTTTGATTGGCGACCCGCCCAACATCATGATCGGGTCCGGCGCCGGGTTGAGCTTTGTGGACTTCCTCGAAGCATTGACCGCGCCCGTGCTCGTGATGCTGGTCGCCGTTCAAGCTTACTCGGCGCGCTACTACAGAGCGGAGTTGCGTGCGGCCAGTAGAGCGGCGGCGGTGTTTGTGCCGGAAACGCCACCCCAGCCCACCGATAAGCTATTGCTGCGGTGGATGGCGGTGATCTGCGCTTTCATTCTGGTGGGTTTTCTGACTCATGCTGCCACCGGGATGCCGGCCGCAGTCCCCGCGGTGATCGGGGCTGCAACGGCCTTGATCGTTCAGGACGTACTCTATATCCGCAGTGTGCGTCCTACCGCAGAGGAGCGGGCGCATGGCATTCTGGAAGTGATAGAACGCGAGGTGGAATGGCCCGTGCTGACGTTTTTCTTCTTTCTGTTCATCATTGTTGGCGCAGCAACCGAAACGGGTCTTATTGCAACTATTGCGAAAGGAATCGAATGGACAATCGATAGTGCAACGCGCCAGTTCTCACTGGGCGATCAAGGTAAGCTGCTCTTTGCGGCACTACTGATTTGCTGGGCGAGTGCAGTACTCTCGGCGTTCATCGACAATATCCCTTACGTAGCGGTAGCGATTCCTGGGGTGTGTCCCGAGTTCAGTTGAAATTCGGGTGAGTGCCTGAGAAGTGCTGCTTATGCAGCTGTTGAGTTAATGAGTTTGTTCACGAGTGCGGCTTGTAGCAAGGGCATGTATTTGTAGCCTCTCACTCGCCTGAAGTTTTGTTCAATCTACAGAAGCGTTGACGCACACCAGCGTTGTTTCTGTTCGCTTGTTCGCCAGTGATCTACTCGCTGTGTCTTGCGTTCGATCTGTGCCATCACGCTTTCGATCAGGTTCGTGGTGTTGAGGCTTTTGCGAAGCTCCGCGTGCTGGCCGAGCCGATGAAGTGTGAGTGTCTCTTCCA
>JBBSTN010000094.1:0-9839 GCA_038235845.1 Gemmatimonadales bacterium
TCTCGGTCGTAGCGTAGGCCGACATCTTTGCACCCTCTTGATCCATCAGCTCGATCTCGGCCGCAGGAAGATTGTCCATCGCCGCCTCGCTGAATGCCACACCTATCTCCTGAGGGGCGGAGCCAGAACCCTTTTTGGTCACGTAGGTGCGCACCTGTCCGTTCCCGATCGCCAATGCCGGCCCGTACTCGCGGAGTGCGACCGGTTCGGTGCTGTTGGCGTCGTTACTGCACCCAGTTATGGTGGCGAGCAATGTGGCACCGAGAACGACAAAGGCGAGCTTACGACAATTCTGCAAATTGTGAACGTATTTCCGAGGTTCCTATTGATAAGCATATTTGCGCGCCTCGAAGTGGAAAGTGAGCTGCGAGTGATTGAAAGTTAATGTTTAGCCCGGTCGAATGCGTCCGCAAGGGGCATTCGACCCGATTTTTGCTACGGCTCCATGCTTCGATGACGCCCTGCCCCGGACTACCCTCACGCCAGCCGTCGGCCTCGCAGTAAAGATGCTCCCTTGCGAAGTAGGGAGCGTTCCGTCACATCCCAATGATGACTGGCTTAGCCGAACTATCACGTGCCGCCGAGGAGGCCCGCGCTCTCCGTCCCGACGTGGGGATAGCGCTTGCGACACTCGTAAAGGTGGAGGGATCGTCGTACCGTCAACCGGGTGCGCGGCTCCTGGTCGACAGCGAGGCACGTGTCATCGCCGGCGCCATAAGTGGCGGCTGTCTTGAGGGCGACATTGCGATGCGAGCCTGCGCTGTGTGTAGCAGCGGCTCGCCGGAAATTCTCACGTACGATCTTCAGAACGACCTGCAGCTGATCTGGGGCTTTGGCAGCGCGTGTGAAGGAATCGCGACGGTATTGCTCGAACCGCTCGAGGTGGGACGAGCCGAGGCTGACTGGCTACATCGTGCGAGCGCGATGCAGGCAGCCAGGAGAGAGGGGGCCGTCATCGTGCATCTCGGTAATGAAACGGAGAGCTGTCGCGGAACGATAGGTCTCATCGATCGCACTTCACCGGCGTGGGTCACGCCTGCGCCCGATCGTTCATGCAATCGCGCTTCTAATCTTCTGCTGTCCGTCATGAACGAATTGGGAGCCAGCGTCACCCGAGAGCTTCGGTCGATTGGCGAGTTCATGCCGTCGACATCGGTTGCCGAGACTGTGAGCGGCGAAATATTTGTCGAGCGTCTTGTTCCACCTGTCGCGTTGGTGCTGATCGGTGCGGGAAGGGGCGCCGACGCCTTCGCCCGTATCGGTGCGACGCTGGGTTGGCAGGTTACCGTCGTCGATCACCGCAAATCGCTGCTCGAGTCCCTCGACACTTCCCGCGGTTCTTCCGGGTCGATCAGATCGCTGTGTATGAGGGCCGACGATGTTCCACGTGACCCGGCCGAGCAAGTCGAAGCCGGCCTGACTTTTGACTCACGCACCGCGGTTGCACTGATGACTCATATCTTCGACGTCGACCTGGAGTGGCTCTCCCGCCTGCTTGGAGAAGGGCTTCCGTATGTGGGCGTACTTGGATCGAGGCAACGGGCGTCACTTCTACTCGACCGGTTGGGCGAACGCCACGTTGATGTACCGGCAGAAGCACGGTCCAGCATATTTGCTCCGATTGGGCTCGATCTGGGGGGCGAGAACCCGGAATCGATTGCACTGGCTGCGATAGCCGAGATTCAGGCGGTGATGAACGGTAGGCCTGGGGGGATGCTTCGCGACCGGATGAATCCGATACACGATCGCACGTCGCCTACGTTACCGTCGCAGCAGAAACGGTCGTCTTCGCTATCCGGTTTGCCGACCGGTGCCCCGACGACGAGAATGGAGGCGTTTAACGATTCCTGCCTTGCATCGCAGCCAGCCGAGCAATAGCGCGAGCCGGTTCCAATCAGCAATATGACATCATGCGAATTGGTGCACTCGTTCTTGCGGCAGGGGAGTCGGCTCGACTCGGAACGCCGAAGCAGCTATTGACTGACGCCAACGGTGTGCCGTTAGTGAGCGTCGTCGTGCGCGCGCTCCAGCGCGCGGGTCTCGATCCGATAATGGTCGTGATAGGAGCCAACGCCGAGGATGTTACCCACGCGCTCATTGCCGATGCTGCTGCAGTATTTCTGGTGCCGCATCGTGGCTGGAGTGAAGGTATGGGAAGCTCCATCCGCGCGGGGATAGCGGCCATGTCGACCCATGGACTGATGACCGATGTGGAAGCTGTCATGGTCGCTGCCTGCGACATGCCGACCGCCGACGCTGCGCACTTTGCATTGCTTCGAACAGAAGCACTTAATGCAAGAGAGCCACCGGCTCGCGTGGCATCGCTTTACATCACTTCAGAGGGCGAAGCGATAACACGGGGCATTCCGGCCATCTTTCCAAGAGCCGACTGGAGCTCGTTGCTTGCACTCGAGGGTGACCACGGCGCAAAGGTTCTCACCGAAAAAGAGGATACTCTGAGTGTTGCGCTACGGGGCGGAAGCTTCGATCTCGATACCATGGCGGACGTCGCGGCATGGAGAGCCTCGCTCAAGCAGAGTTGATACGATCGTGCCAATCGTTGCGCGATCGGCTTGCATGAATCTTATATGAACCTTTATCAACGGGAGTGCGGATAGATGTCGATGATCGCCAAAACAGCGCTGGGAGACCTGGAAAACGAGGTGGCCAACACTCGTCGTGTGCTCGAACGATATCCGGAGGGCAAAGACGATTTTACTCCGCATGCAAAGTCATGGCCGATGCACAAGTTGGCCAATCATGTTGCCGGCCTCGTGAGCTGGGGTGCATACACTATTGCTACTTCGGTGCTCGACTTCGCGGAGACAACGCCGCCTCAGCCAGCGGCACAGAACACCGCCGCGGGGCTCGTCTCAATTGTCGATGAAGCGTGGGCGAAGTTCAAGGCAGCCCTCGAGAGCACTACCGATGAAGCGATGCTGGAAACATGGACACTAAGGAACGGTGCACATGTGATAATGTCCATGCCTCGCATCGCAGTTCTTCGTGGTGTCGTTGTAAATCATATGATTCATCATCGCGCGCAACTCACGATATACTATCGATTGCTCGACGTACCGGTGCCGGGTCTGTACGGGCCTAGCGCCGACGAAACTCAGTAGGATGGCGCCCGGGCGCATGGCGGGTCCTTCCTCGCATGTTAGCTCTACTATTCACCCTGTTATTGGCTCTATTATTTCCGCGAACAGAACGTGACTGTCGCGCATCAAGCTGAGCTATCTGTTCGGCCGTTAGAACGTTACGTGCATCCTGTTTCAGCTTGAGCGCCGCAATGGTTCTCTCATTTGTCACTCTGCTCATCTTGTCGAGTGCTGCACGCGCCGCCGACAGATTAATGTTGCGCTTTGTTGCCTCGATCAGATCTGCCCGTGCGCGCAGCAACTCCGGCTCGTTCATGCCGGGAGATTCACTTGTTGCAACGGTGTTCAGCCGATTCACCTGATCGTCAGTGAGCTTAAGGTACTCGCGCTGAGCGAGAATTGACGCGGCGGGGCTTCGGCCTCGCTGTGCGGCATTGTTACGGGCCGCAGCTCGTGGCATCGTACGCGCGGGCCGGAGTGAATCGGCATCAGCTCCGCGCGCAGCTCTACGTTGTGGAGTAGCTCCCTGCCCTACGACAAGCGCAGGCGTGACGACGAATGTTCCAAGCAAAAATGCTGCCGCACCGGTGCGTAGCATGGCTCGTACGCTCGGCGCGCTTCGTGAGTTGTTCATGATAGCTTTTCTCCTGTGTACTGTGCGCATGTGTCGCGGTAATGACGGCACGGGTTCGCAATAAGAAGTCGCGAACCGGCGACTGCGCTTCATTCTCTTTGACGCAGATAGCTCAACGTCGTTAAGTGTTCGATGCGAATCGGTATATTGAATTGAGTCCTGTTCGTTTTCCGTCCGTTCGTTGTCCAACGGATTGACCTTGTGCTGCGTCAGGAAGTAGATAGGCAATGAGGCTCGATTCGATTTCTCATCATTGCTAACGTCTAACCGCTACCTTCTCACTATCGGCATTTCATCCGGCGCTGCTCTTTCGATTACTTCGCCTGGAAGTTCTGCCGGTTCTGCAACTAGCCCGCCTCTCGCCGCAGGTTTCGTGTTCGACACAATCACCTCGCTGCTTTTCAAATATCCGATTCGCGTCTTTGAACGCGGAGACATGGTCATTGCGCCAGTGGTGCCGCTGATGATAGTGGCGATACTTGCGTTGGTCGCCGTGCTGCTTGTCGCATTCCTTTACTCCCGCGTGCGAACGCTTCGTCCCGTCGACCGTGCGATACTTGGCGGACTGCGCGTGCTTGCCGTATTGCTTGTGCTTGGCTGTCTGCTTCGCCCCGGTCTGGTGATCGCCTCTGCCGTACCTCAGCGCAACGTTTTTGCGATGCTTGTGGACGATTCGCGAAGCATGCGTATTGCAGACGTTGGCGACCGCACTCGAGCTGCCGCCGTCGAGGCTGTATTTTCGGATAGCTCATCGCTTACGAAAAAGCTTGGCGAGCGCTTTGCGCTCCGACGTTTCCGGTTCGCTGCACGCGCCGAACCGCTGGCTTCGGTGTCCGGCCTTGAGGCGCGAGGAACGAGATCGGATCTGGCGCGTGGCCTCGACGACGTTCGTGAGGAACTGTCGGGAATGCCACTCGCCGGCGTAGTGCTCGTTAGCGACGGAGCCGACAACGGCTCATCGGCCTTTGATGACGCGCTGCTTGCGCTCCGCGCCCGACGGGTGCCGGTTTATACCGTGGGTGTCGGGCGCGAGCGGTTTGAACGGGATCTCGCGATCGAGCGGGTGGTTGCACCACAGCGCACTCTCTGGGGCGCCGCCGTTCTCATCGAGGCTGACCTCCGAACCCGCGGCTTGGGCAAGGAGAAGGCGACAGTGACAGTCGAAGCCGACGGTCGTGTCATCGCAACCCAGGTGGTGAGCGCACCGGAGCGCGGCGAGCTCGCACATCTGCGCATTCGCGTACCACCGCTCGAGGCGGGTACTTACCGCCTCGCGGTCCGCGTACGCCCTCTTCCCAACGAAACCGTCACCGAAAACAACGACTGGCAGGCGAGTCTCGAAGTACGTGGCGGGCCGGACAAAATTCTCTATGTCGAGGGAGAGCCGCGTTCTGAGTTTGCCTTTCTGCGCCGTGCAGTGGCCAACGACAGCGGAGTGCTCGTCGTCGGGCTCATGCGCAGCGCAGAACGGAAATTTCTGCGTCTTGGCGTCAAGGACAGTGTCGACCTGCTCGGCGGCTTCCCCACCACCCGCGAAGAGCTTTTTAGCTACAAGGCCCTCATCCTTGGCAGTATCGAGGCGTCGTTCTTTAGCGCTGATCAGCTCCGCATGATTTCCGACTTCGTCAGCCAGCGAGGCGGCGGACTCCTGGTGCTAGGCGGCCGGGCGTCGCTTTCCGAAGGTGGCTTTGCCGGTACCCCGCTCGCCGAGGTGCTTCCCATCACTCTGGCACGTGGCAGCATAAATGTGGATGGTCCGGCCACCACGGTCGCGGTCCGTCCTACGCGGGTTGGCCAAACGCATCCCGCGATGCAGCTACGAGCTACACTTCCGGCGTCGATTGCCAGATGGGATTCGATGCCCTCGCTAACTACCGTAAACCAGATCGGGGCCACTCGGGCAGGTGCGACGGTATTGCTGGCGGGTCGGGTTGAAGGCGGGCGCAGCGACATTCCGATTCTGACATTTCAACGCTATGGTCGGGGAACGAGCGCCGTATTTGCGGTTCAAGACTCCTGGCTCTGGAAAATGGATGCGACCGTCGCAGTCGAGGATGACAGCTACGAGACCTTTTGGCGTCAACTCGCGCGGTGGATTGTCGAGGGCGCTCCCGATCGCCTGGAAATCGCCGCGTCTCCCGCCCGTGTCGCTCCCGGAGAGCCTGTCACCCTACGTGCACATGTCTCGAATGCGTTTTATGGAGACGTGAACGACGCCACGGTAACCGTCTCCGTCACTTCGCCAAACGGCACCGCCAGCACAGTCCCCCTGGAATGGTCGCTGAGAGAGGATGGATCCTACAGCGGCACCTTCACCGCGCCCGATTCCGGTCGATTCATTCTGAGCGCCGAAGCCCGCTTCGGTCGCGATTCCGTCGAAACTGCGTCTACGACACTTCTCGTTGACGATCAGGGCGCCGACGTCTCTAACGCCGAGCGTCGCACGCCGCTGCTTCAGCGGATTGCCTCCGAAACGGGCGGCCGATACTACGACCTCGATGCTGCTTCTGCCCTTGCCGACGACGCGGTTTTCACCGACGCCGGCATTACTGTTCGGGAAGCGAAGGATCTTTGGGATATGCCGGCGGTGTTCATACTACTCGCGCTTTTGCTTGGCGCTGAGTGGGGTTATCGCCGATGGAGAGGTCTTGCATGATGAAGTTGACTTTGGTTGGTGCGCTGTTTTCGATTGCGCTTATCACCACACCTTCCCGCACTTTGACCGCGCAACAGACGCACGTGCTGATCGTGCAGGGGCTCTCGGGCGAGCCCCAGTACCGTAAGCAGTTCGACTCGACCGCCGCATTGGTGAGAAATGCCGCGCGGAAGAAGTGGAATGTTGCCGACTCCAATCTCACAATTCTCTCGGAGCAGGCGAATAGCGCTCAGCGCGTTGGCAAGGCCACCAGGGAAGCCGTCGCGCAGGCGTTTCTCGACATGTCCCGCAGGGTCAAACCCGGCGACGTCGTGCTGATCATGCTACTCGGCCATGGAAGTGGCGATGGAGCGGCGTCCAAGGTCAACCTGCCGGGCGCTGACCCCACCGCCGCCGATTTCGGAGGCTGGATATCGGGCTTCGACCGGCAAACAATTGTGTTCGTGAATGCGGCCACTGCTAGCGGGGACTTTGTTTCGGTTCTCGAGGGTAAGGGGCGAGTCATCGTCACCGCGACGCGTACGGCCATGGAAAAGAATGAGAGTGTTTTCGCTCCATATTTCGCTGCGGGGCTCACTGGCGACGCCGCCGACTCGGACAAGGACGGACGGGTGTCGGTGCTCGAAGCTTTTGGTTACGCCAGCAAGGAAGTGGCGCGAGTGTACGAGAGCAGCAATCGTCTGCAGACTGAACATGCGAAGCTGAGCGATTCTACGCTCGCGGCCCGGGTAGCATTTGGTGGAGCGGCTGCGTCGAGCGACCCGCGGGTGGCTGCACTGGTTGCTGAGCGGCAGAAGCTGGAAGATGAAGTGGCAACTCTACGAGGGAAAAAGACATCGATGAGCGCTAGCGATTACGATCGGGAACTCGAACGGCTGCTGCTGGCGATTGCTGAGAAATCTCAGGCAATCCGCGCGGCTGGAGGAAAGCTATGATACAACGCTCTCTGCGATTCGCAGTTGCATTCGGCTTTTCATTAGTAGCGGGTGCGACGGGGTGTCTCGATGCGCAGAAGCCGGGCGCTGATAACGCATCAAGCGCGCTTACAAGTGAAGTCGCGGCAGCCGAGGCTGCGCTGGAGCGTGGAGATCGCACCGTTGCAATTCAGGGCGCCACACGCGTCGTCGATGCGTTCGAAAACATTCGGTCTCCCAATGCGTCCGACCATCTGGCTGCCGGACGGGCGTTCGTTTTGCTCGGGCCCGGAAATGCTGGTGCAGTAAAGCGTGCGCTCGCGGAGTTTGATGCGGCAACTGCCGCGAACCCCGCCAACCAGGAAGGCGAGCTACGTGCCGTGAATCTCTTCCTTGACAAGTACCAGGCCGACGACGCGCGAAAGTCATTCGAGAAAGTTCTGACAGCCGACCCGCAGAATGCGCGGGCGATGCTGGGGCTGGCGCGTGTCCAGCATTTTCAGGGCAAAGCCGATGCGTTCGCAACAGCCCGGAAAAGCTCGGAGGCTGATCCCGCGTTGTCAGACGCACATGTGCTGCTGTCCAAACTCTATCTTGAGTCGGAGGATTACGATTCGGCCGCGGCAAATGCAAAGCGGGCAATCGAAATCGATTCCACCTCGATTTCAGCATGGTCGCTACTCGGCGCCACTGCGTGGGTGACAGGCGATTCTGCAACGTTGCGGCGTGCTCGTGCGGCGGCGACAAGACTGCAGCCGAAACCGGCTTCGTTCTACACCGAGATCGCGGAGGCCGCGGTGCGTCAGCGGAGATATGCCGAAGCTGTCGACCTGGCCAGAAAGGCTGTAGGCCTCGATTCGCTGTCGGTGCCGGCGCTCGGAGTACTGGGAATCAACGCGCTTCGCATTGGCGCAACGGACGAGTCGCGAACGATGCTCGAGCGAGCATTTGCACTTGATGCATTCAACGTGTGGCACAAGAACACGCTCGATCTTCTCGACAAGTTCAAGGATTTCACCACGATTGAGCGCGGCCGATTTCAGGTTATCGCACCACCACAGGAAGCGGAGCTGCTGGCACTGTATGCGATTCCATTACTGGAAGCGGGCTACGATTCTCTAGCTGCGCGCTATCGCTACAAGCCGGATACGCCGGTGCGTCTCGAGTTCTATCGGTACAATGCCGATTTTTCTGTCCGCACGGTCGGGTTGACCGGTCTTGGTGCGCTTGGAGTGAGTTTTGGCAACGTGCTGGCCATGGGAACGCCATCGTCGCGTCAACGTGGCGAAGGCAACTGGGGGTCGACTGCGCTGCACGAACTCGCGCACGCCTTTACGCTTGGCGCGTCGGGACATCGAGTTCCACGGTGGCTATCCGAAGGCATGTCGGTACTCGAAGAGAGACGCGCTGGCCGTGGGTGGGGTGCTGACGCATCTCTCCCGTTTATCGCGGCATTAAGTGCTGGGCGTCTGCGGCCGATGAGCCAGCTCAATGATGGTTTCATGCGTCCGCGTTTCCCGGAGGAAGTGCAGTTCAGCTACTACCAGGCGTCGCTGTTCTGCGAGATGGTAGAGACGCAAAAGGGAGCGCCTGCACTTCGCGCGATGCTGATTGGATACCGCGACGGGCTGGATACTCCAGGCGTATTCAAACGAGTGCTGGGACAAACACCGGAACAGGTTGATGCAGCGTTTGAGCAGTACATGCGCGGGCGTTTTGCGAAACCGTTGCAGGCGGTAAGCGCGGGCGATAGCACGAGCGCGGCCGGCTCGTTTGTGATCACGATGCAGGCGGGTGTCGCGTTGCTCGAACGTGCAAGTCGCGATTCGGCGATGATGATGTTCGAGCGTGCTCGCGCAATGTTTCCCGACTACGGTGGGTCAGACGGGCCGTCATGGTATATCGCCAGACTCGAACGGGACGCGGGAAATATTCCGGCCGCACTTATCAGCATTTCGCAGGTAACTGCGCGCAACGAGACCGCCTGGGACGCAAACATGCTGGAAGCTGACCTTCGCGAGAAAAGCGGCGACGATTTGGGCGCCATGACTGCGCTGGAACGATTGATCTGGATCTTCCCGTACGATGTCACGATCCACACGCGTCTTGCAGCACTCGCGGCCAAACATGGCGATCACATTCGAAGTGTGCGCGAACGTCGTGCGATACTGGCGCTCGACCCCGCAGATCCGCTCAACGCGCGCTACGAACTCGCGCGCGCAATGGTCGATTCGGGTGACGTAGCAGGAGCGCGCCGCGAGCTCCTTCAGGTGCTCGAGAAAGCTCCATCGTTCGAGAAAGCACAAACGCTGCTGTTGCAACTGCGGGGGCGATCGTAATGAAGCTTCATTCGATGACGAACTGTTTGAGTATGCCTGGGCTTCGAAGCCTGAAACTGCCAATCGTTCTCTCTCTGGTTGCACTTGCTATTGTCGCGGAGCCGGCCAGCTCACAGCGAGACAGACGCGAACAAACGTTCGCGCCCAACCTCCCGTACGACGGTCGCTATACGTTCGTTCGCGTCCGATACGACA
>JBBSTN010000095.1:0-9837 GCA_038235845.1 Gemmatimonadales bacterium
CATCGTCCGATCCGGAATACACGACGATCAGAATGGAGGTCGTCGTCAGCAAGAGTGCCGCTGACACGTGGGCCAAGGTGGGCGGCTACTGCGATCTCGGGAAGTGGATTGCAACCGGCCGCACGGTTCCGTGCACCGTCACCAGCGGCGATGGTGAGATTGGATCCGTGCGCTCCATCAACAACGGCGCGGTGATTGAGGTGCTCACCGCCAGGACTGATCTCTCCTACGGGTATACGCAGTCGGCCAAAGAAGGTCAGTTCTACAATCTGTACCACGGATTTCTCGAGGCGAAACAGATATCCGCCACGACGTCGAAGCTGATCTACACGCTGCTATACGACCTGTCGAACCTTCCGGATAAGGCGGCGAAGGACGCCGACGTTGCCCGTCGCCGTCGGCAGTTCGAAGCGGCCCTGCTGAACATGAAAAACATCGCCGAGGCCCACTGAAGGTCGGCGTGTAATCGTAGCGTTCGAAAAGGCATTTCGCCGCTACTTGACGCCCAGGTTTTTCTTGAGGAAGGCAATCGTCTTTGGCCACGCGTCCTTCGTGGCGGCTACATTGGCCCGCTCCTCTTCTTCGTCGCGCGGACATTCGGCCGCGTTGGCTGGGCAAGTTCTCGGATCATCCTGGGCGCGAAGAAAGCCATGTGTCGCTCCCTCGTAGTTGGTTCCCGAGTACGACTTGCCAAGCGATTTCATCAGAGAATCGAGCGCGGACATCGAACTGCCGATACGAGCATCCTTTGAGCCACTCAACAGCATCACTGGCACTTTGATCTTGGCCAGCGAATCGGCGTCGTATTGTCCGGGAACTGCCGCCGTAGTCGCCGTTGCCGGAGTGCCGGGTTTGGTGTACGGAGCGCCATAAAATGCCACGCCAGCCGAGAAGCCTTTCAGGCCACCATTGATGGCGTGGTAGAAGGTGGTCTGGCCACCCCAGCAATATCCGATCACAGCGTACTTCTGCTCGGCCGACGAAAGCATCATTGCATAGTTGGCGGCAGCAGCGACGGCCTTGTTGCGTTCGGCCGAATTCACACCCCGAATGAGGGCGACCGCTTCCTGGCCCGGCAGCTCGACGGTGCTCGGTCCGCCCCGGGCACGGGAAAGAAGATCCGGGGCGATAGCGATGAAGCCGTCGGCTGCAACCTGATCGGCAACTCCTCGCACCCACGCTTGCAACCCGAAAATCTCGTGAACCACGACCACCACGGGCGCCTTGGCTCGGCTATTTGGGCTTGCGGGATATACCACCCACGCCATAAGCGAGTCGGTCGAGCCGGGCTCCCAGGCAATTTTCACCCACTCGCTATGTCGGGGACTTCGCTCAAGGCGACCCGGTGCTCCGATTGCACTCGCGGGTAGTCCGGGTCGATCCTGCACGCTTGTTCCGGAAACGACCCGACCGGGCACCAGATCCGACGCATTCATGTGGGCCATGTGATCGTCGGCTGCCATGGGCATCTCCAGCGACGTTGACAGCGAACGCGAAGACTGGTGCGAGGTCGAGGAGGGAGAAGGAGTGCGCTGAAAGGTGCACGCTGAGAACAGTGCTGCGCCAACTGCAAGCGAGCGTCGTGACATGGAGCGAATCCTGTCTGTGTGGGAGGTATGAACTTCAGGAAACTTCGGATGGTCAGGGCTTCTGGTACCCCGATGAGCGCAAAGTCAACTTGTACGAACGCGGATCGCGGCTGAAAAAGAACCCGCCAGGACGAGTGGAGTGTGCGGGCAGATAGTCGATTTCTGCACTTCGTGACTCGACACTGCTCTCCCCGTCGATAAGCTCGGCGGCTATCCCAACGTTTGCCGCTGTCGTGCCGCCCTTGTTCTCGGCATGGAATACCACGAGGAAGCCAGAGGCGCTACTCGACGTGCTGATCGAATCTACCTGCACAGCGATGTCCGGCGGCGACCTGTCTCCTGCCGTCGCATCCCACAAGAGAAACCCGAGAATGATAACCGTTATCACCACTCCGACCATCGCGACGATCCATTCGAGAACTGGAATCTTTTCGTCGTCGTTCCGCCGGACCTTAGCGTTGCGGACCGTTTGATCTTGACTCGATTTATCGGGCTCTTTCGACGTCATCAGAGAATAAGCCTCGCAGCTGCCGCACCAACAGCTGCCGGGAATGAGAGTACCACCGTTGCGACAATCATTAAATCGATTGAGAGACCGTCTAGCCGCCCGAATGTCCACAGCATGTATCCACTAATCAATAGCGCCACCGCATAGCCAACGATCGTGAACCGAAGGAAGGCGCTCCACCCGGGAATGCCTTCCGGCAGCGATGTTTCACCCTCGAAGTCGAGCGAGTACACAAATGCATGCATGACTATGAGCGAGATGATTACAAGGGCGATCGCATGCCACGGGGTCATCTTGAATGAGATCAGGATCATCTCCTCCGTTGGTGCAAGATTGAATGCAAGGAATAGCGCGCCGATAGCCATAAGAAAAATTTCCTCTCCGTATCCGGGCTCTGGTTCGCTCTTCGCGTCGGCGTCCTTGTCGAGCTGACTTTGAGCGAGAAGCGCACCGATGCTTCCCGGAATGGCCTGGAGTGTGAGTTGCCCAACGACCTCCCGGGAGGAGGCGTCAGTATCAATTATCCCCAGCAGCAGAAGGACAATTGCCGCCGTTATGGCGCCGACAGCGATTGCAACAAACGCGTCGACAGCGGCGTGCCGGATAGAAAAAGTCTTCTCGAAGCCCGCAAAGTGGGCTAGAGCAACGAGCATCGGAATCGTTGCCAGCACGAAAGCGACAAGACGCCACGGCGCTATGTACGCGCCCAGTGACCACATCTCCAATGTCATTAAAATCGGGAGAGTGAATACGAGCGCTCCGCCAAATGCGCGGGCGAGTCCGATGGCAAACGTTCGATTCATGCAATCAGAAGTTACCTGCGGAGCCGGACTTGTGCGCTGCGACAATGATGGTTTTCTTGGGCGGAGCAATCACCGTGCGAAGTCACCCGCAGCACTCAAAAGTCCACCGAGAAACGTGCCCGATATAAGTCTGCTCTCTGCCAAGGACATACCGACGGCCCAACGCCTCATCGTCCCGCTGGATGTTTCGACTTCCGACGAAGCGCGAGAGATAGTCGCGCAACTCGGCGACGAAGTCCGGTTTTACAAGATTGGACTGCAACTGTTCATGAGCGGAAGCTATTTCGAACTGCTGCACTGGCTGCACGATTCCGGCAAACAGGTATTCGTCGATCTCAAATTCTTTGATGTGCCGCAGACCGTTGCGCTGGCAGTGAGGCAGCTCCGCCGGCATCCGGTCACCTTTGCCACGGTTCACGGAAACGACGCGATCTTGAGAGCCGCATGTGACGAGAAGGGAGACACGCGAATATTGGCGGTGACGATGCTTACCAGCCTGGATCAGAATGACATCGAGCAACTGGGTTTCAAGGTCGATATGACCGCGCTTGTGCTGTCCCGAGCCCGTCGGGCACTCGAGATTGGTTGCGACGGAGTGATTGCATCGGGTCATGAGTCGCGCCACCTGCGGGCCGAGCTCGGAGACAATTTTCTCGTCGTCATGCCAGGTATCAGACCGATCGCTAATATCGATGACCAGAAGCGCACCGTCGACGTGGAGGAGGCCTTTCGGAATGGTGCCGACTACATCGTGGTCGGTCGACCAATCGTGCAGGCGACTAATCCGCTGGCCGCCGCGATGTCAGTTCAGAAACGAATTGCTTCGCTATTCGGTGGCGTCGATCGAGCACGCTGATTGCGGGGCAGGATGACGGTTGCTGGGGCGCTGATGGTGCTGATGGTGCTGGGTGGCGTTGGTCGGCGCTACACGGTGATTCCGTTTTCCAGGGCGACTGTTCGGTCGGCGTAGCGTCGCGCGAATTCTGTATCGTGAGTAGCGATGAGTAGCGCTCTTCCCGCGCGAGCCAACTCGCGTATCACAGCGCCCAGACCCGCGCGACGCGTCTGATCGAGCGCCGAGGTCGGTTCGTCCATCAGCAAAAGCGCCGGGCCGGGCGCGAGTGCGCGCGCTATCGCGACGCGTTGAGCTTCGCCGCCGGAAAGCTGGCGAGGTAACGCGTCGGCACGGTGCTCCACCTCGAGCGAACGTAACAGTTCGCGCGCAACGTGCTCCGCACGTTCGCGCGTCCAGCCAAGCGCATGAACCGGTGCAAGCATGACATTCTCGACCGCGGTAAGGTGCTCGAATAGCGCATGGGCCTGGAATACCATTCCGACGCTTCGTCGTAACGGGCCAAGTTTCGACTCCCGCGGCAGCGATCCAGGGCCAAGCCGGAAATTTCCCACTTGAATGCTTCCGCCATCAAACGCCTGAAGCGCTGCGACCGTGCGCAAGATCGTAGTTTTGCCCGAACCGGACGCTCCCATGAGCATGCAGACCTCGCCGCGCGCTACCTCGAGATCGATGCCCGTGAGTATCTCCCGCGCTGCACGTTTTACTCGCAGTGATCGCACAACCAGCAGTTGTGCCAACTCACCCTGTGGATGCCGCGACAGCCCGTCGGTCATGATAGCTCGCTCATTTCAATCTCCCCCAGGCATGCCAACCCGATCGCAGTCATCACGCAACGCTCCAGCGACGCTCGATCACCCTCGCCAGCTGAGACAACGGCAGCGACATCGCGAGGTAAACCGTCGCACACAACATTCCCGGAATCACCCAGCTGCCGATATTCGTGGCGTAGATCGAGGTCTGCTTCGTGAGCTCGATGACTGTGATCACCGATACCAGCGAGGAGTCTTTAAGCAGAGCCACAAAGTCGTTGGTCATTGGCGCGAGTGCTATGCGCAATGCCTGCGGGCCACGGATCAAACGCAGAATCTTGAACTCCGAAAGCCCGAGAGTGCGCCCAGCTTCGAGTTGCAGGGGCGAAATCGCGTTGAGCGCGCTGCGATATATCTCTGCTTCATATGCGGCGTAGTTGAGTCCGAGACCAAGTACCGCCGCCAGAAAAGCCGGTAATCGCACGATTCCCGATAGCCCATAATAGATCACGAATAGCTGCAGCAATAGCGGCGTACCTCGAACCACTTCGACATAAATCGTGAGCAACGGGCGCAAGACCGGATGTCCGTAAACTCTGCCCGCTGCAACGCCGATTCCAAGAAGCACCGCCAGAGTCATGGCGAGGAACGAAAGCACGAGCGTAACTCCCGCCGCGCGAAAGAGCGCAGGTAAGTACGCTGAGACACTCCTGTCTCGTGGTTGAGCACGTTGTGTCGACTGCGGCAGTTGAGCCGCAGCGATCTGATTCGCAAAATATGCTATCTGCCTCGAGTCCCAGACATTCCAGCTTTTAAACACTCTCTCCAGGCTTCCATCGACCATCGCGGTGCGGAGAATCACGTTGGCAGAGTCACGCAGGGACGAGTCCCGCTGGGCAAGCACGGCGACATACTGGCCCGTCGCAACCGGCGTCGGTTGAATGTAAAAACTTCCAACTCGTCGACGCAGTGACCGTTCGGCGATGATATTGTCCAGCAGCACAGCATCCACACGCCCTTCAACCAGGTCGGTGTACGGGTGGACATCATCATCGTAGGAAACGGGTATCAGCCCTGCGCGCTTGCTCTCGTCGAGCAGGATATCATAGGCCATCGTTGCGCCGAGCGTGCCTACTTTACGCCCCTTCAGGCTGGCGAGTGTTCGAAAGCGCGCTGAGTCAGCAGTCCTTACCGCCAGCGTTTCGTAGAACTCGAAGTAGGGAATAGTCACAGCGAGGCGTGCGCGCAGCTCGGGACGATCTTCGATACCCGACATCCCCATCTCGAAATCACCGCGCTCCACAGACTGCTCGATTGAAGCCCAGCCTACCTGTACGAACTGTGGTTTGCGATCGAGACCAGCGGCGATCATTTCGGCGATTTCCACGTCGAAGCCGCGAACGATTGACGGATCAGCGGCATCGGCCTCGACGAACGGCGCGCCACCTTCCGCGTCGCCGCCCCAACGCAATGCTGTGGATTCGGGAGACGAGGGTACGCAGGCGTATACTGACACCGCAACCAGTACCGTAAGCGTTAATATGATGACTCGAAGTAGTGACTGCGTAAGCCCCGCCTCTCCCGATGTCTTACGGTGCATCCGATGATCCTATGGCTACTTGGCCTGATCCTGCTTGGCGTCGTCATCAACCTGGCGATGACTTTACGCGGTTTTTCCAAACATCACAGTACTGCCGGTGAGGTTCGCGAGGAACTGCGTGCGGGCCGCGACGAATCGCGGAGTAGCGCACGCGACCTGCGGGAAGAAGTAGGGAGCGGACTGCGGCTACTCACGGAGTCGAATGAACGCTTCATTGAGAAAATGAGCGCAAACCTCGATTCGCGCATCAGAAATCTTCAGGAGAGCAACGAGAAGAAGCTTGAAGAGATGCGAAAAACCGTGGATGAAAAATTGCACGACACACTGGAGAGACGTCTCGGAGATTCATTCAAGCTTGTAAGCGACCGTCTCGAGGCGGTGCACAGGGGGCTTGGTGAAATGCAGAACCTTGCGTCCGGTGTGGGTGATCTCAAGAAAGTGCTGACCAATGTCAAGGCGCGTGGAACGTGGGCGGAATACCAGCTCGGGTCCATTCTGGAACAAGTTCTCACCGTCGACCAGTTTGAAAAGAACGTGCAGGTTACCGCCGGTTCACTCGAGCGAGTGGAGTTTGCCGTTCGGTTACCTGGGGCTAGAGACGATCCGTCCCGGTGCATCTGGCTGCCCATCGATTCCAAATTTCCGCAGGAAGATTTCATCCGACTTCAGGATGCGGCCGATGCAGGTGATGCCGAAGGCGTTCGCGTTGCTGCCGCTTCACTCGGTCGAGCTGTCCGACAATGTGCGAGAGACATCTTCTCGAAATATGTCAATCCACCCGAGACTACCGATTTCGCGATCATGTTTCTCGGCACCGAAGGACTATTCGCCGAGGTGTTGCGTCAACCAGGGTTGGTGGAGAGTCTGCAGAACGACTATCGAATAGTGATCGCCGGCCCCACTACGCTTGCGGCGACATTGAGCAGTTTGCGAATGGGATTTCAAACGCTGGCCATCGAACAGCGTGCTGCAGAAGTGTGGAGAGTGCTCGGCGCGG
Organism: Gemmatimonadales bacterium; assembly: GCA_038235845.1. Classification (GTDB taxonomy): domain Bacteria; phylum Gemmatimonadota; class Gemmatimonadetes; order Gemmatimonadales; family Gemmatimonadaceae; genus Gemmatimonas. Next base: position 7,103 of record JBBSTN010000095.1, read on the forward strand.
TAAAAACAGAATTCGGAAAGTTTGGAGAGGTACTCGATAAAGTGAAGCATCAACTCAACACGGCCAGCCGAACCATCGATCGTACCGGCGCACGCAGCAGAGCTATTGAGCGAAAGCTCAGGGAGATCGAAAGTTTGCCCGATAACGAAGCGAAGAATATTCTCGCAGATCCAAGGCCAAATCGATGAGCCTGATCGACAAAGGCTAAAGCTCCAATCGCCCGCTGCATATTGACGCACCGGGTGCATTGAGTCAGTCTCAAAGAAGTATCCCTCCGTATCCCCCATCCGAATTGCCCATGTCACAGAATCGCCGGGAATTTCTCAAAACCGGTGCCGCCGCCGCTGCGGTGATCGCCACGCCGGGACTCGTTTCGGCATCACAATCAGGCAAAAGCCCGATTTTTACGCCGCCGTCGAATGTGGTTACTCCGGCTGCGGAGTCGTTCGTAGTCGAACTGGCTGCGGAGGCTCTAGGCGCCGCGAAAGATGCGGGCGCTAGCTATGCCGACGTACGCATTGGTCGCTATCGCCGACAATCCATCAATACCCGCGAACGCCAGATAACCGGTGTTGCCGACAGCGAGTCTTATGGTCTCGGTGTGCGTGCGCTCGTGAACGGGTCGTGGGGTTTTGCCGCCACAAGCACCATGTCGAAAGAAGGAGTGGTCAAAGCGGCGCGCGAAGCTGCACGAATTGCGAAAGCTGCCAAAAGCGTGCAGAAACGGCCGGTTGAGCTTGCGCCAACTCCCTCCGTGAAGGGCACGTGGATGACGCCCGTCGGACGGGATCCGCTCGAAGTGCCAATCGAGGAGAAGGTCGCGCTACTTTTCGCGGCCAATGAAGCAGCGCTGAAAACTCCGGGCGTTCGATTTGTCACGTCGGGTATGCAGCTGTTGCGTGAGATCAAGACCTACGTGAATACCGAGGGAACGGAGACCACTCAGACGTTCATTCGCGTCGGTCCATCATTTCAGGCTACTGCTACCGGCAAAGGCGGGTTTCAGTCTTACAGCGAAGAGCTTGCACCACGAGCTGCAGGGTGGGAGTACATCCAGTCGCTCAACATGCCAGGCAACGCGGCTGCCTGGGCACAACTTGCAGTGGAGAAGCTGAGCGCCAAGTCTGTCGACCCGGGCCGATATGACCTTATTCTCGATCCTACCAATCTCTGGTTGACAATACATGAGAGTATCGGTCATCCGACCGAGCTCGATCGCGCCATGGGATATGAAGCGAACTATGCAGGCACCAGCTTTGTTGCGCCGCCAGAGGAGCAGATCAACAAGCTTCGCTACGGCACTGAACTAATGAACATCCAGGCCGACAGAACCCAACCTCAGTCGCTTGCACTCGTCGCCTGGGATGACGAGGGTGTTGCTGCAGACAAGTGGCTTATCATCGAAAAGGGAATGTTCAAGGATTATCAGACCACTCGCGAACAGGCAGCATGGATAGCTCCGCTCACCGGTGTCAAGAAGTCTCACGGTTGTTCATTTGCGGATTCATGGGACAGCGTGCAATTCCAGCGAATGCCCAACATCTCGCTACTGCCGGGTTCACGCGACACGAGCCTCAACGACATCGTCGCGGCGACCGATCGCGGTATCGTGATCAAGAATCGTGGATCGTGGAGCATCGATCACCAGCGATACAACTTCCAGTTCTCTGGCCAGGTATTCTACGAAGTCAAGGGTGGCAAGATTACCGGCATGCTCAAGGACGTAGCATATCAGGCCAACACACCGGTGTTCTGGAACGCGATGGACATGATAGGCGGTGAAAAATCGTACTGGCTTGGCGGTTCTTTCGGCGACGGCAAGGGTGAGCCGAGTCAGTCGAATTCGGTTAGTCATGGCTGTGTGCCGGCGCGTTTCAAGGCGGTCAACATAGTCAACACCGGGAGAGGAGAATGACCCCGCGTTCGTTGTATGACCTGAGTACGGCGGCCGACGTGGAGTATCTGTCCAGGGAAGCCGCCAAGGCGCTTACCGATCGTGTGTTGTCCTTTGCAAAAGCTGATGAGACGCGCGTCAACATCCAGAGCGGATGGGCTGGCAACACTCGTTTTGCCGGCAATGAGATCACGACAAGTGGTGGTACCACCAACACAGTAGTGAGTGTTACATCGACGGTGGGCAGGCGACGCGCATCCGCATCTACAAATGTGCTCGATGACGAATCGCTGAAGCGCACGGTCGAGTTGGCGGAGCAGTTGGCGAAGCTTAGCCCGGAAGATCCGGAAGCGATGCCGGAACTTTCTCCCCAGCAGTATCCCCCGGTTAATGGATACTTCGATGATACGGCAAGTTTGACACCCGAAGCGCGAGCTGTTGCAGCGCAGCGCGTAATAACAGTTGCGGAAGGGGAGGGAAAGAATAGCGCGGACCTTGGTGGAACGCTGTTCGTAGCAGGTTTCCTTCGCGCCAATGCCAACGCAAATGCGGTGGCCACCAGCAGGGGATTGTTTGCCTATCATCGCAACACTGATGTCGATCTGTCAGCAACCGCTCGCACACCGGATCGCACCGGAAGTGGCTGGGCAAGCTCTGGCGCACGCGACTGGAGTAAGCTCGATGCCGCCGCGATAGGAAGAGTTGCCGCTCACAAGGCGGTGCTCAGTAGACAGTTTCTTTCCGTACCAGGGCAGCGAGATCAAGGCGTGGCTGCAAACGCTGAAGACCAAGATCGATCCGGACGTCATCCTCACCCAACGGGCGGACGACGCGCATCAGG
>JBBSTN010000096.1:0-9829 GCA_038235845.1 Gemmatimonadales bacterium
GAGATCGAAGCAACCGCTCGCCAGACGCGCCTGAATGGGAATAATTTTGCGACGGGCGGCTATTCACTTATTAACCTCTGTGCCGGTGGCACTTTTGCCCTGGGACACCGAGATCTTTCCATTGAGCTCTCGGTTCGTAACATCGGCGACACCCCACACCGGACTTCCTCAGCAGATACAAGGAGCGTGCGTTCGAACCTGGTCGCAATATTGTATTGCGGGCGTCAACGACACTGTTCTGAGAGCTCCTCGCGACCTGCGGCCAAATCATCAGGGAATACCTCCGCAAGGAATGGAAGGACGCAAAGAAGGCATCAGGAGAAAATCTCTCCTGATGCCTTCTTTTCGATCAACAATCAGATCGATGTGAGATGTGCGTTGAGCGCTATCTCAAAGGGATTAACGGATATCCCAGCGCGCTCCGATAAGGAATCGGTTTGCCTTGAAAAAGTTGATGCCCTGGTGCTCCACGAACAGACGTGGATGGCGAAGCGTGCCATCTGCCTTTGTGCCGTAGTAGGTAGCGCCGTATGCTACGTTGACACCAAACTCGGAATCGATGTTGCCGCTGGCCGCAAGGAAGCCAAGGCCAGCGCGAAGATGCGGTCTGAATGCCGACTTCTCATTCACGCGGAAAAGCGGAAAGTTGTACTGTGCTCCCACCGCGAGTGACAATGAAACGTCAGAACCAAAGCCGAGTGCAAAATCGGGTACAAGCCTGAGCTGATCGATACCAAATACCGGTCCGGCATCCATCTGCACACCAACGACGAACTGGTCGAAGCCGGCAACGTAAGGTGAAACTTCACGGAGCTTCATACCCATGAAGTTCTTCTCCTGCGCATCGCCCATGATCATTCTGTCGTCAGTCCGGTTGCCGCGTGGATTTACCACGACACCGCGCTCATTTCCCTGTGGAACCACGATCACGTTCGGATTCTGGTTGCCACCCTGACGGTTCATTTCGTTCTGGCGTACCCGCATTTCAAGGCTGTCGATCTGCGAACGCAGACCTCTGATGAGATTAGCATCTGCATCCGGTTCGCGAGACTGACTTCTGAGTCTCATTTCCAGACTGTCGATACGCATGCGCATCAATCGCATCATCTGGTCGTCCTGGTTTCGTGCGCCGCCCCGAGCCATCATGCTGTCGCGCATGCGCATTGCCGGGTTGATCATTCGCTCAGTTCCGTCACCGTATCGAACGTAGAGCTCGCCGGTTTCAGGCACTGGCAGCATGATGACACGATCGCTGCCACGCTGCATCGTCACGCGCTCAGTTGATTCAATGCGCACGTTTCGACCGGTTCGTGGATCATTCCGGTACATGGTGCGTTCGCCGGTACGAGGATTAACCTCAACATACACTGTGTCGGTACGGGACTGCGAGGCAACGGCGCGTCCTCGTTCAGCGCGAGACATCTCGCGATCCATCTCGCGATTTCGACGCATGCGATCGTCGTCCCGTGACGGTTCGCTTCTGGAACGACCAAAATTGTACGAGATGCCGGCCGAATAGAGCCAGTTGTTCGTGAGCTGGCTGGTTGACGCAATGCTGTCCAGATCCTGGGGACCACGGACATAGTCGCGCACTGAAGCATTGAGGCGGAACTGATCGGACAACCGGATTCCGACGCCACCACCAAGGATGAGCGCTGTTTCGTCTTCGAGCGTGCGCCCGGTCTTGTCGCGATAGTCGTTACCGAAATCCAACCGGCCTGCGCCGACGATGAGATATGGTGCAGGACCAAGCGACGCATTCAGGTTCAGCTGAGCTTCGCCGCCATACGACTGAATATCGAAGCGATCACGAAGATCGCCCGAACGACCCTGCCAGTAGTATCCGCGCAAACCAACGTACTGACCCACATCGATGCCAGTACGCGCACCGACGAGTGCCAGCCTCTGCAGGCGGGAATCATCCCAGTCAAGACGGCCAGCAAAGGCTTCTACAGGAAGCGAGGCGAGAGACCAGCGGTCGTTCTCGGTCCCATCGAGTGAGCCGCCAATAGCAAAGCCAAGAGCTGCGCTGGCTGTCCAGTTGCTCCACTCGTTCAGCTTGCCTGAATTGTTTACAGGTGCCGAGCTATACAAGCTTCTCGGATCAAGCCGAAAACGGGAGTCTTCCCCCATGATAGTGGCGCGGAGGTTGGGAGCGATATCCCAGTGAATACCGCCGCCGTAGCGATAATTGATCTGCTCAATGCGCTTGCCGCTATCCGGATCAAACTTGATGATGCCTGCTCCGCCCGAGATGAACGGCACGATTCTGCCCGTGCCGAAGCGCAGCGCAAGATTACCACCATAGGTCTCTATGTCAGTCTCCGACCGGCGAGGCGCAAAAAGTCCACCGCCACTGGGAAACAGGCTGTCACTCGTAACTTTGAGGTTGTTAAGCGTATGGTAATAACCACTGAGTGAAAGCAATCCGAAATCGGCGCCGACAGTACCACCAATGAGCGCCTTGTCCTCAAGACCGAGCTTCTTATCCCACCACACATACTCAGCGGAAGGCGCTATGGTGAATCGTACCCCCTGCGCATCAACCGCTCTTGGTTGAAGAGTTGAAATCGTCGCCAATATCATGGCGGAAGGAACTAGCAAATTCACATGCGTTCGCATGTGGTTTATAGACTTTTGAATATTCATAAACTTCTCCGAGACGTTTGGTCTGTGTTTGCCCATCTTGTTACCGACGTACTAAAGTGCGTATCAGCTTGGGTATTCCGGAGTTCGTAACCGGGCGGAATAGCCATACCTGCTTGCACTATCCGAGCCAGCGCGGCGTCACGAAGTGATTGCTCAACGCTGGCCTTTTGTCCCCGACGCTGTCACTGCGGGGGAAAATGCTGTATTTCGGCGCGCGTGTGATGTATATCACATGGAATATGAGCAAGGGGCTCCATTCACTATCCCGATTCATAACGCGGGCTCCACCAACGGAGAACTAACATGTACAAATCGATTCTGGTTCCCCTTGATGGCTCGGCCGCAGGGCGTCATGCGTTGCCGCTCGCTGCACAGATTGCGGCGCGATGCGGCGCGAGAGTGCATCTGGTAATGGTACACGATCCCGGTCAATTCATAAGCTTTGTGCCGGGCGAAATTGCGGTCCCGATGTACGATGCAGATGACGTGATGCTCCGTCGTCGGGCAAGCGAACGCGACATAGAGAGTACTGTAAAAGAGCTCGTTTCACAGGGGGTGAACGCAATCGGTACAGTCGTCGATGGATCGGTTGTCGATTCTATCATCGAATACGCCAACCGCGTCTCTGCCGATCTCACTATCATGACTACTCACGGACGCACCGGATTTGTGAGACTTCAGTTGGGTAGTGTCACCACCAACTACGTGCGTAGTGCCAACGGTGCGACATTGTTGGTACGCATCACCGAGAATGACTATGCTCCCGCTATCACGCCTGCGGGCCAGCTACTCTGTCCGCTCGATGGGTCCGACTTCGCGGAGTCCATCCTCCCCCACGCCATCGCTCTCGCCGAAGCGCTCGACCTGAATATTCATCTCTTAAGCGTGACAAAACCGGGAACGATTCCGATGGCACCCTTCGGCACGGCGTCGCTTCTGGGAGACCCACGAGATCTTTCGCTGCAGGAAGAAAGTCGCGAAAGGTACCTTCAGCGAGTCGCGGAACGCTGTCCCGTCGGAACAACTACACGCACGCTTTCCGATATGTCAGCTGCAGAAGCGATGCTCGAAATTGCCCGGGAACCAGGCTGCAGCGCAATTGCAATAGCAACTCACGGGCGAAGCGGCCTGAAGCGGTTGATGCTCGGTAGCGTTGCAGACGAAGTGTTGCGAGGGGCATCTGTTCCCGTACTGATGTTCAAACCCCCCGATGTTTGATTGGAGCTGGAGCGAAAACCACCTTTCGAGTAACGCCGTCGTCGACCAGTTCCAGTTTGTCACCTTCGATTTTTGAGTCATCAATGAATACTTCGGCTCCCTGGCGCTGAACCCCGGCAGGGTGCCGAACAACAATCTCATAAACCGTTCGACCAAAGCGGTAGGTGATCTCGAACTGATCCCACGACTGCGGCACGCGTGGATCGAATCTCAGCGTATTCCCAGTCTTGGTAAAACCAAGTAGATGTTCCAGACCTACTCGGTACATCCAGCTCGCAGATCCCGTGTACCAGGTCCAGCCGCCACGTCCAAGCTGCGTTGGTGCAGTGTAAACATCCGCCGCTATAACGTACGGTTCCACCTTGTAATCACGCATTCCTTCGGGAGTTGAACCGTGCGTGACCGGATTGATCATCTGATAGAGATCAAACGCGCGGTCACCGTTTCCACCTAGTGCTGTGGCGAGTACGGCCCACAGCGCAGCGTGTGTGTATTGAGCACCGTTCTCGCGAACGCCAGGCAGATAACCCTTGATGTAACCCGGATCGTGTTCCCCGCGGTCGAACGGCGGCGTAAGCAGCATGATGAGACGAGCGTCTTCCCGCACGAGGTTGGCGTTCAACGCCTTCATGGCCAATGCCTGACGAGCTGAACTCGCACCTCCAGATATCACACTCCAGCTTTGCGCGATCGAATCGATCTTGCAGTCATCGCTTGTTGCTGAACCCATTGGCGCGCCATCATCATAGTACGCCCGGCGATACCATTGCCCGTCCCAGGCGTTGGCCTCGACTGCAGCCACATAAGTATCGGCTGCCGTGCGCATGAAATCGGCTTCCGACTCGTCACCACGCGCCGAGGCATACACGGCAAACGAACGGAGAGTCTTTACGAGGAACCAGGCGAGCCATACGCTCTCACCGCGGCCGTCGATTCCAACCCTGTTCATTCCGTCGTTCCAGTCGCCGGCACCGATCAGCGGTAACCCGTGCTCGCCGATGGTACATGCACGCCTCAACGCTCGACGGCAATGTTCGTAGACACTTCCGTGTTCGTCAGTTACGGACGGAAGGTCGTAGACCTCATGTTCATCAGGCTCGAGTTCGCGCATGGTTAGGAAGGGCGCATACTCTTCGAGCACAGCGTTATCACCGGTCACCTGGATGTAATGATCGACGGAGAACGGCAGCCACACGAGATCGTCTGAAAATTTCGTGCGCACGCCTCGGCCAGTGTGAGGATGCCACCAATGCTGCACGTCCCCCTCCAGAAACTGACGAGACGATGCGCGAAGAATATGCTCGCGCGCCACGCCGGGCTCCGCGTAGACAAACGCCATCACGTCTTGCAGCTGATCGCGAAAACCGTAAGCACCGCTGCTCTGATACAAGGCCGTTCGCGCCCACATCCTGCTCGACAGGGCCTGATAAAGCGCCCACTTGTTCACGATTACATCAAACGCCGGCTCCGGCGAGCGCACGCTCACTACGCCAAGTCTGTTGACCCAGGCATTGATGGAGTTGGTGAGTGTTGTTTTGACCGACGCCGAGGTGCGCACTCTTTCCAGCAGGCGATTGGCTTCACTCTCGGTGTCTGCAGCGCCCAGCATGAATGTGATTTCCCGGGTTTCGCCGGGTGCGAGACTGATGTTGAGCTGCAACGCTGCACAGGGATCGAGTCCCACGCCAGTTGCTCCATCGAGCGCTTCGCCGGTCAGGGCATCCGGCAATTGTGTACTTCCATTTCTTCCCAGAAACGAAAGACGGTCGGCAGAGAATGACGAAAGCGGCTCGCTGCAAGCGAGAAATGAAACCCAGTCTGTGAAGTGAGGATCGAAATGATTCTGCGCGAAGACGGCGTTCTGCGCAGTTGAGAACCTGGTACGCACCTGATACTGAGTATCCTCGCGCCGCGCACCAAGCGTCCACTCAACGTATGCAGTGAGCGAAAGTTTACGCGGGGTGCCCGACTGGTTCGTCAATCGCAGAAGCGACAACTTCAGCGCTGCCTCATCTGCCATTCCAACCAGAAGTTCCGAATGGATTCGGTCGTGCTCGCTTTCGAATACTGAACATCCCGGACTGTGACGTACACGATACGTGCCTTGTGATCGCACGGGTGCCGGTGTAGCACTCCACATGCCTCCAGACTCTACGTCCTTGATGTAAATCGCGTCGCTCGACGGGTCCGAGACCGGGTCGTTATGCCATGGTGTTATCCGATAGAAGTACGCGTTCTCGGCCCATGTGCATCCCGAACCACGTTCAGAGACGATGAATCCGCCCTGCTGATTGGCAACGACATTCACCCACGGCGCAGGCGGCAGATTGGATGCATTCACCTCGATGCTGTAATCGCCGTTTTCGTCGAAGCCGCCAATGCCATTGTCGAACTGCAGCGGCTCGGCTGGCGAAAGCCCGTCCGTGCTTCGAACGCGGGCTCTTGTTGTCCGTGGAAGTAATGGCGTTACCAGCGGACGCAACGCAGAGACGATGCTTGCAATGGGGCCCACCTTACTTGCAACGGGACCAACTCTTTCGGTTGTTGCGACATATGCAGGCGTGATGCGGTCGGAGCCATGTGCTGGGGCAACTATGCCGCTATCCGCCTCCCCATCGTTGGTGCGGGTCTCGGCACCGGCAAGCACACGTGTAAGTGGCCGGCCGTCGCAACGCACATGCACCCGTGCTGTCGCCGAGAGCATGAGGAAGTCATCAGCAGCAAACGCTTCGCGTCTGCGCACGAATACGCCGCCCGGTTGATCGATGGTTGTTGCGTCGTTCGCAGCCACCATCGCCTCGGTAATGCCATCGCGCAGCTCCTGCAGGTAGTCATAAGGATGAGCGTTGATGACGACAAGATCAACATCGAGACCCCTTCGTCTCCAGTAGCGATGTGCGGCGAAGAGTTCGCGAAGGGTTGGAAGACCATCAACAGAATCGATCGTTGCCAGCACGATGGGCTTGTCGCCGGAGATTCCATTTGCCCAGAGCACGGGCTGCGAATTGCGATTACGCCGAAGCTCGTCGAGCGGCGGTGCCATGGAACCACCGCGATACAGAATCTGAGTAGCGATCTCCTGAAAGACCGCAGCGCTAGCCGGGGTAATGCCGAGCTCACGAAGTTCGATCTGTGTTGACGTCCACGCGAAATCAAGCGCTCGCTGAGCAGCATGTGTGCTGTGATATCTGTCCGCGAGTTCGAACGCCGCTTCGCGACTCTTGGCAATCAGTGTGGTGAACGCAACGCTCGCAGACTGACCCGGAAGTATCCGCACTCGTGTGCGCAGCGCAAAAACGGGGTCGAGTACAGCGCCAACCGACCCGGAAAGATCGCCCACATTGTCCATCGCGATGGGGTCGCGCACGGAACGTCCACGCCCGATGAACTTCGAACGGTCTGTCTCGAAGGTTACTTCGCCGATGCGATCGCGCCCTGTATCAACAACATGAACACACCACAATCGCTCTTCGTCGGCCTTTCGCGGCCGTCTTGTGGCGGTGACGGCAGTACACCACTCATGCCATTCGGTCTCCACGAAAAGATTGGAGAATGCCGGATGGGCGCGGTCGGAATCGGGAGAGGCCATCACTACTTCACCGTAGCTCGTGAGCTCGATCTCACGCGTATCGCGCCCGGTATTAGTAACAGTTACCCGGCGCACTTCGGCCGCATCAGATGTCACGACGGTAATTTCCGTACGGGTTTCGAGCGTACCATCGTTTCGATGCAGTACGACTCGATCGCTGGAAAGCCAGGCCCGACTCCAATCAGCGGGTGCGTTTACCGGTTGGTTTGCAGCCGACCACAAGCGGCCCGAAGTAACATCCTTGAGATAACAGAATTGTCCGGTGTCGTCGGTGGTGCCGTCAGCCCGCCAACGGGTAACCGCCAGTGATTCGTACCTGCTGTACCCGCTGCCGTTATGATTGAGCATAACGGTGTACGGATGCGAACCAAGCAACGCCACGCGCGGTGCGTCGTTCTCGGAGGTGTTCACCTCGCGAAGTATCGGACGACTGTTCTTGAGGTCAGGACGCGAGTCATCGGGTTCGGCGGTCTGGGTGTCCTGCATTACCAATCTCCGGGGAATTCGCTCGTGAAGCAGTAGCTCGACCGATTTCACCAACGGATCGGAGTGAAATCGATCCTGCCAGATATCGTTCTTCAGCACATTTGTCAGGGACACCAGAGTCATTCCGATGTGGTGAGCCATGTATGCTCGTACCATCGCAAAACGCTCGCCCTCTGAAGGCCTGGTGTAATCCAGGGAGTCACAAAATCCGAACTCGCTCAGCGCACCCATCGTTTCAAGTGTGCGCAAATTGGCCAGCGCACGCGGCGGGTCAACCATTGCGGCAAGTGCAGTTGCATAGGGAGCGATAACCAGATCGCGCCCCAGCCCCCGCTTGAATGCCAGGTCTGCAATGCCAAATGCCCGATACTGATAAGTCTCGTGCCGATCCCGAACGTTATAAGCGCTCTCGCTCACTCCCCATGGCACATTGCGGGCACGGGCATACGAAATATGACGATCCACCACACCCCGATAGGTCTGGTCGAGCACGGTGAGCGGAAACGAGCGCATTACGAGCACCGGCATCAGGTATTCGAACATGCTTCCGCTCCAGGACACGAGAGCGGTGGAGCCCGACGTGCGATTAAGTGCTCGCGACATGCGAAACCAATGCTCAACCGGCGCATCATTTCTTGCGATTGCTACGAAGCTTGCAAGTCTCGCTTCTGAAGCAAGCAGGTCATAAAACGAATTGTCGGCGGTAAATGACTCGGGATGATATCCAATCGTGAACAGCTTTCGCGATTCGTCATATAGAAACGAAAAATCCATCGCCACGACGAACGCGTATGCCTGATCGGCGATTGATTGCAGCCGCTCTCGCAACACATCCCACTCAATGCCGAGTTGGAGACAGGCTTGACGAACCGCGAGGAGGTGTCCAGCAATGTTTCCGCTGTCCACCACGCTGATGTACGGCGGTTCGAGAGGCCGCAGATCGTCCAGGCTATACCAGTTGTAGAAATGGCCGCGATAGCGACGCAATGAGGCGAGCGTACTGAATGTCCTTTCGAGACGCGCGGTCATGTCGGCAGCCGTGATCAGGCTCAGGTCGTGTGCGCTGATTATGGAGAGAAGCTGCAAGCCCATGTTGGTGGGCGATGTGCGCATGGCAATGACAGGCTCAGGATCAGACTGAAAATTGTCAGGAGCCAGCCAGTGCGTTTTCTCACTCACGAACCGATCGAAGAAATGCCAGTGCAGCGAGGCATACCTCGCGGCTGTGTCGCGCGCACCGGAGGAAAGTTTCCTGCGCTCCGGGGTCGATTCGCGACTCAATCGAGCGGCGATCCACGGGGCCATAAGCCAAAGCAGAACCACTGTCCACATCGACGCGGCAGCTCGCTCAAGCCCACTCAGCGGCAGTCCTAGCTCGAGCTGTCGATCGATGGCGAACCAGGAAATCGCGATCGCCAGAACTCCAACCAGAAACGCGGTTGAGCGCATAGCTCGTGTCGTCGCGTTGGCAACGCCGGCTACATCGCGCTCCACCATCGAGGCGGACTGCCACTCGAGCAACTTCTTCCGCGATACCAGCATTCGATAGAGAGTGCGAATGATCGCATCGGCGGAAATGAATGCCTGATGAGGCAGGAAGATGAGCGCAATGATTGCCTGTTGAGCGCTCGCAACTGCGTCGCCAGCAACTGCGGCGTAGTACGCGCGCCAGGATTTGTCGAATGGCGGTCGTACGACTGCCAGGGCCAAAGCAGTCACCCACGGAGCGACTACGGCTCCTAGACCAAGCAGCGTCCAGCGAAGTACCGAACCGGGCAACACCGTCCAGCCGGCAACGAGAAAGAGCAACTGTGCAATCTCCACCATGCTCCGGCGAAGATTGTCGATGATCTTCCATTTCGACAGCAGAGACAGGCGGTTTCGCTC
>JBBSTN010000097.1:0-9795 GCA_038235845.1 Gemmatimonadales bacterium
CGCTCGCCGACAGCTTGGGCCCTTTACGGCGATTGCGCGCGCGGATGCTGGAGCGGTGTGGGGAGCGAAAATTCCGCCGCAAAAACTCTTCGAGTTGGGCAAGAATCAGGGATTGCCCGGTTATGCGGAAAAGGAATTCGCCGGATCGCGTGCGGCGATATTGCGTGGTCAGTTGCTGTACACGACGCCGTGGTACCAAACGCCTATTCGCTTTGCAGGTTACGTCCTGCCGGGGCTTTCGCCGGGTTTGAGTGTTGGTATGCAGGGTGGGTGGGCGGCCGCACCCAATGAGGCGGGGCGTGCATCGATTCTCAGACTAGGAATGCGTGCGGATTCCACTGGCGCTCTGACTCCAGTAGCGCGAGAGTCCGACGGCCTTCGCGCCACTGTCAGCACAGGGCTTCGATTTCTTGCTGGAAGTGTTTTCGTTGGAGTAGCGAGGCCGATCGACCACTTCGAAAAGTGGCGAGGGATCATTTCGTTTGGGCAACAGTGGTGAGCGGCCATGTTGTCCAATGTGGTGGACTACTTCTTGAGATCGAAGAAGCGCGTGCAGTGATAAAGTGAATTGATGTATTCGTCGCGGGCGACTAACGCGGTCGTGAATGCCCGATGCGAGAGCTTCATCGTTCGCCGGGGCGATAGCTCCGCTCGGCGTGCTTGACGACGTCGTCGCTCAGAAACCACACGGGCTTGAACTCGCCGCGCGCGAACATCGCAGCCTGATCGTCGTAGTGTTGGGACGTCGAGTCCGAATTCTCTCCATACGCGAGTATGGAGTACGCTCGTGGAGCGCGAGCGCCGAACTCCACCGCAAGCACCCAGCCGTCGCCAGTGCTGGCCGCGCGACGTCCGTCAGGAAGCTGTTCGTAGCTCAGCACGCGAAAGCAGCCCAGCGCGCCGCTGCATCCGCCCACAGGCACGTCGACCTTGCCGCGGATGACTCGATGCACATCGCCCCACGCTACGTCCGGAGAACCGTGGGTTTTTCGTTCCTCATCCACCGCCCAGGTCAATGCTGCTACAGCCAACGCCGGTTTGCCAACGCCGCGAGGCGTCGTTGTTAATTCCTCCAGCGACCACCGGACCGCGTAGGCCGAATCCCTCGCCTGCGACTGATAACGTCGCCACCAGGTTTCAAAGAGCAAGCCGCCACGACTGGTTGGAGCCACGGTGTTGTCCCACGCTTCGAGGATCTTCACTCCCTGCGCAAGGTTTGAGTCCGCACCTGCCGACCGTGAGTCGAGTGCCGAGCGCGCCGCGCGCAGCAGGTCGGGCTTGACCCGATCGGCGAGCAGCATGCGCATTGAATGTTTGCGCGCGATCATGTCCTCGAGCGACAGCTTGTCCTTTGTATCAATCAATTGAAGCGCGAGCTGACTGCGCAGGCGCAACTCGCCACGTTCCACGTTGTCAGGGTACGAAGCCGGGTCGAGCAGCGCTTCGAGATTGGCATAATACGGTGCATCGTTTTCGTTGTGCACGTAGCCGCTCTTTGGATTGAGCGTCTGTGGAAGCGAGTCCAGTGGGACGAGATGGGTCCATACGTCGGCGGAAACCCGAGCAGTGGTAACCGCCGAATCCGCGCCCCAGCGATGAGGGAGGCTTGGTAAACTGGCCATCCATATGGTAAGGATGTTTCCGTCGCGATCGGCGTAAGTGAGATTCGATGTCGACCTCGCTCTCATGGCCAATGCCGACTTCCACTCCGTAAGACTGCGCGCGCGCATCATGGCCAGAAACTGCTCCCCAGCTCTGAAATCTCCCTCGGTGCCGCCGCGCACGATGTAAATGAGGCTGTCGGTACGACGAACCACCGGCCCCAGAGGCGTCGACCAATACTCCCGGCTCTCACGCTGCATTCCTATCGGAGTAGTGAATTCGGCTGTTACCGATTCACGTTTGAGCGGAATCGTGACACCGTCGAATCTGTACGCGTCCGGAACGTACGGATCGACTTCGAGCGCGTACACGACATCGTTGTTCGTGGCGTTGTTGGTGGTTGCCCATCCAAGGTCGCGATTAAAGCCCGCGACTACGGTGAACGGACCGCCGATGCGGAAGTCACCATAGAAATCGAGCTTTCCGGGAAGGGTTACGTGTGCTTCCCAGTAACCCGCTGTCCAAGATAGATGTGGATTGCGCAGAAGCATGGCGCGACCGGACTTGGTGCGGCTGGGACCAAACGCCCACGCATTGGAGCCGTCTTCGGAATACGCGCCGGCATTTTCCGTCTCATCCCCGTCGGCATTTTCCGTCTCATCCCCGTCGGCGTCACCCGACGAAGATCCCTTCAATACGCGGTCAACTATTCGCTCCGCAGCTGCGATACCTGCGTTTCCGATATCCAGCGCTGCCACATCGTGTCCTGTAAACACCGGCCTTGCCCACGATGGTACGCGCGTAGGATTGATTCGAATGAACATGTTCACGCCTTCGGCGAAACCCTCGTAGATAGCGCGGGTGTCCGGATCGAGCAGGTGGTACGTTTCGTCAACTCGTCCCTGCTCCTTGAGTGCGGTAAAGTCGGACGCAATGCTGTCATGTCCATATGTGCGTCCCATCCATCCCTTGGCGCGAAGAAGATTTTTTATTACCCGTTCGCCGTAGTCCTCGGTCTGCGCGTAGCCAAGCCCCAAGCCAACGCCATGGAAATCGGTGGCCACAATGTGTGGCACTCCGAATTCGGTGCGATGGATTATCGGAAGCTCGCTTGACGCGCGAGTGATGGCATCCTGCTCTGCACGCAGGGGCGCAAACGTTGTGAGAAGCCCGGTGGCAGCAACCGCGCATACTGCGGCGCCCACAAAAACAGCTCGTAATGAAGTCATGGGATGTCACCTGGGGACGAAGAGGCCTGGACAGATGCAAAAAGTGGTAAGTAATTCGAAACATACTCTGCATTACCTCTTGACGAAGTAAACGGCGGAGCTAGCTTGGCCATTCAGAATTAATGCTAACCGCACATCCCCCCTTCGGCTTTGCGCCATGAGACAACTATGATCTTCCGGGACCCCAAGCGTATTTCAGCGCTGGTTATGTTCCTTTGTCTTGCTTCTCCAGCGGTTGTCCGGGCGCAGGGTAGTGAGCCGGGTATGGTGACCGGTCGCGTAACGGACATAACGAACAGTCAGCCAGTCACTGCAGCGCAGGTGGAAATCGTGGGTACCAATGCTCGCGCGCTTACCAACTCGGAGGGCGTATATATTCTCCGCGGAGTGGCAGCGGGATCATACACAGTGCGCGCGCTACGCATCGGTTACGCTGAGAACAGGCAGATTGCGAACGTCGTCGCTGGCAGAACGGTGACTGTCGACTTCCAGCTTCGCGATGTGCCGCCGACACTCAGCCCGGTCGTAACTACAGCCACAGGTGAACAGCGCAGGATCGAGGTAGGCAACGCCATCGCTCAGATCGATGCCTCCGAAGTTGTTCAAACGCGTGGTGTGGCAAACATGGCCGACTTGCTAACATCACGTGCTGCAGGCGTCTTCGTGTCGCCGGGCACGCAAACAGGTGCCGGTGTGCGAGTTCGCATACGCGGTACGAGTTCGCTCGCGCTGACGAACAATCCCATCTATGTGATTGACGGAGTGCGAGTTGAAGGCGCGACCGGTTCATCGTCGGTGAGCGTGGGTGGAACGACTCCCAGTCGTGTTGGCGATCTCAATCCGGAAGAGATCGAGTCTATTGAAGTAGTGCGCGGACCGTCAGCTTCGACTTTATACGGTACCGATGCTGCAAACGGTGTCATCGTCATCAAGACCAAACGCGGTGTCGCAGGGCCTCCGCAATGGACGTACTACACCGAGCAAACCGCGCTGCAGGACCGGAATGATTATCCGACGGCCTACCGCGCGTGGCGCACCGGCGCGACGGCGAGCACTAATAGCACCGCTTCGAACACCGTGCAATGTTTTCTCGCCCAAAGTGCGGCAAACACCTGTACCATCGACAGTGTTACAAGCTTCAACCTGCACAACGATCCCGAAACGACACCGTATGGCACCGGATACCGCCAACAGCACGGTCTGCAGGTGAAAGGTGGATCGGAAGCGATCCGATACTTTCTGCATGGCGAGTATGAGAACGAGGACGGGGTAACGAAGGTACCCGAATTCGAGCAGCGCTATCTGGCGCGCAACGGCCTTTCGCTCTTGCCCGAACAACGAAATCCCAACAACCTCAACAAGATCACTACGCGCGCCAACCTCAATATCAATCTGACTCAAAAGGCCGATGTTACCGTAAGCACCGGCTACACGCATCAGAACCTGCGGTTGCCGAGGAGCGATGACTCGGGAACGGCTGGTATTGCAGCGAACACATTTGGTGGTCCTGGCTTCAAGTACAACCTGACCGCATCGGGTGACTCGCTGTTCGGGTGGCGCCAGTTCACTCCACGCGACATTTACCAGGCCACCACGAATCAGGGAATCGATCGGTTTATCTCTTCAATCGGCTCCAACTACCGGCCGTCGCAATGGCTCGCGCTCCGTGGCAATTTTGGTCTCGACTACATCAATCGAGTAGACACTCAACTCTGTCGATTTGAAAACTGTCCCAACCTCGGAACAACACGGCAGGGGTTCAAGATAGATAACAGAACCAATTTCTATACCTACACGCTGGACGCCGGTGCGACCGCTACGCGCAACATTGCAAGTGGAATAGAATCTCGTTCAACCGTAGGCGTGCAGTTTTATCGGAGTATCTTCGACCGGAACGGTGCAACGGGACGTGTACTCCCTCCTGGTGCGACCACAGTCACCGCAGGCGCCACGGCTTCTGCCGATGAGTCGAGCAGCGAAAGCCGAACACTCGGCGCCTTCGTCGAGGAGAATGTCGCGTTTGGCGACCGCCTGTTTATTACGGGCGCAGTGAGGTCCGACCGGAACAGCGCATTTGGTGCAAACTTCAAGACGGTCTTTTATCCGAAGGTCTCGGTTTCGTGGGTCGCCTCCTCAGAATCGTGGCTACACACACCCACCTGGTTGAACCAGTTGCGTTTGCGCAGCGCCTACGGTGCATCGGGAGTACAGCCCAATAACACAGATGCACTGGCCTACTACACGGCGACAGCGGGACGCCTGGAAAGTGGTGACGTTCCGGCAGTTGTATTTACGGCGCTGGGCAACCAGAGTCTCAAGCCCGAACGTTCAACCGAGTTCGAAGTAGGAATCGACGGCACCTATTTCGATAACAGATTCAACACTGAGTTCACATACTACAACAAGCTTTCGCGTGACGCGCTCGTTGACCGCACACTGCCTCCTTCGCTCGGAACGGGCAATACCTCCCGGTTGGAAAATCTCGGCGAAGTTCGAAACTCCGGGTTCGAGGCGCTCGTTACTGCACAGCTCATCAGCACACGGAGTTTCGGATTTGACCTGCTACTCAACGCTTCCCGCAACAATAACAAACTCGTGTCGCTCGGCGGGCAGCCGACGATTGGTGTCACGCAGCAGCAGAGACAAGGCTATCCGTTGTATGGATGGTGGTCTCGTCAGCTCACTGGTTTCGAAGACAAGAATGGCAACGGAATCATTGAATACAACGCGAACAGCAGCCTCAGCGAAATTTCCGTCACGGACACCTCGGTGTTCATCGGGAATTCGCTACCCCGCACGGAGATGTCTCTCACTAGCGGTCTTGATCTGTTCAACAAGAGTGTTCGTGTTACGGCGCTTGTTGATTACAAGGGTGGCTACAAGGTCTACAACAACACCGAACGCATCCGCTGTGCAAGTCGCTTCAACTGTTCTGCACTCGTGAATCCGGACGCCTCCTTTGCGGATCAGGCAAGAGTGGTAATGGTTCGCGAGCATCCCAGTCGATCTGTGGCAGGATTTTTCGAAGACGGAGATTTCCTTCGCTTTCGTGAACTTGCACTTTCCTACTACGTACCGGATTCCTTCGCTCGTCGCGTGTTGCGGGGGCGAAGCCTCGTTGCTACGGCATCTGTGCGAAACGTCGGAATGATCTGGACCAAGTACACTGGCGTTGACCCTGAAGCGTTCGGTACGACCGGAGACTCGCCGTCGTCATTCCAGGCATTCGGCCCACCCACCTACTTCGCGCTCCGATTCACCTTCGGATTCTGAGGAAAACAAACATGCATCGAATTCCGAAACACACCCCGAGCCGGACGCATTCAGGCAGAGCAGGCCGTGCGGCCACTTTTGCCAGATCATTCGCGATCATTGTAACCGCAGGCGTCATGCTCAGCGCATGTAACGTGACAGAGTTTCTTCAGGTTGAAGATCCGGACATTATAAATCCGTCCAACGTTACGTCGGCAGCGGGCGCTGAAGCGGCTAGGGTGGGCGCGCTTGCCCGCCTCAACACCGCCACAAGTGGCGACGAAAGCCTGCTCCTGCTCGGCGGGTTGTTCGCCGACGAATGGAACAACGGCGATTCCTTCATTGCGCGGCAGGAAATCGACCAGCGGGTGATAACGCCGGGCAACAGCTTCCTGACCGATGCCAATCGCTCGCTGCATCGGGCCAGGCTTTCCGCGCAGCAGGCTATCAATCTACTTGCGCAATTCAGCCCGTCGGCACCTTCGTGGCAGGTGGCTGAAATGTTTTTTGTAAAGGCGTATGTTGAGGATCTTGCGTCGGAGCACTACTGCAGTGGTCTCATATTCAGCACGGTCGTAAATGGCGCTGAGCAGTATGGCACTCCGTTGACAACAACCGCCGCACTTACACTTGCGTTGGCGCATGCCGACTCGGGTCTGGCACTGATCACCGGCAGTACCGCCAATGACATCAGAGTAAAAAGCGCGCTTCAGGTGGTTAAGGGTCGCATCCTGCTTGGCTTGAACCGCCCCGCGGACGCTGCCACCGCGGTGTCCGGAGTGGCAACTAGCTATCAGTATCTCATGTATCATGCGATAACGGCCAACAGCAATCAGTTCTGGCTGCTCAACAACAGCGCAGGCAGATACAGTGTGAGCACAAACGAGGGCACGAACGGCGCGAATTTCGCTACGGCTGGTGACCCGCGTGTTCCCACCTGTCAGGGCAACGACGCCGTGTGCAAAACAATCGGCGTGACAAAGACATCTCGCGACGACCTCACGACTCCGTATTGGGTACAGCGGATCTGGCCGGCGCGCGAAAGCTCAGTGGCAATCATCGCCGGCAACGAAGCCCGACTCATCGAAGCGGAAGCTCAGTTGAAGGCAGGTAACGCAGCGGCTGCACTTTCCACGCTCAATACACTCAGAGCCACGGTCACCGGCCTCACTCCTCTCGCCGACGCCGGATCGGAGTCGGCACGAGTCGACCAGCTGTTCCGCGAACGAGCGTTTTCGCTATTTGGACGCGGTACACGCACTGGCGATCTGAGACGTCTCATCCGGCAATATGGCCGGTCCGCAGATGCAGTTTTCCCCACGGGCGCGTGGCATAAGGGAGGTAACTACGGTATCGACGTCAACTTTCCGATTCCGCTGGCGGAATCGAATAGTCCTGTTCCGGGTGCCGGCGTGTGCATAGATCGAAACGCTTAACCATTATGCCCGGTAAGCGTCAAACTATTTCGCTAAACAACCTCCACCACATCCTCAATCGCTGAATTGGCTTCAGTGCCTACTCCGCACTTCGGGCAGTACTGAAAGAACGCGTTCTTACGCGTCCCACAGGCTGTGCAGTCGTTGAACAATGTGAGCCCGCAGAATACGCAAAAGTTTGATGGATTGGTTGGGGCGCCGGCAATCGGTCTTTCGCATCCCGGGCACACATTGTTCGACATGGCTTTAAGGGCTGGCTCGAAACCCAGCGACTTCCTTCTTACACTTTCCGTCTGCTGTTCGACAGCACGAAGTTGAGCCAGGTACGATTTCATGGCGCGCACGGCGTAGCGCGCAACGATCGCCGTGAGAATGATTCCCACACCATAGCGCACGTAACCGCCGTAGCTCGGAAGGTACGGCACCAATTCCACAAAGAACGTAAAGAGCGCGAAGATTACAAATCCTCGCGCCAACGGCCAGTAATCACTTTTTCGCGCCCGTTGCACGAGCAGTCCCGCAATGATCAGAAGGGGTAGCATGAGCAGCAGTCGCACTCCGAACACTGCGAGCTCCTGCTGGAAAAGCGCCCGCTGATAACGACTTTCCACAGCCTCGAGACGGTCGTCCTCAGCGCGATGCTGCGCATTCACAGCCTCCGAAACGTCCAGGAGTGTCGCGTCCAATAGTTCGACCTCACGCGCCGCCGATCGTGAAATGGCGCCCAGGGTATCGAGCTGTCGGGTGCGATCCAACACTTCCGGATCCTGTCGCGGATCGGTCGTCGCAGTTCGCGTGGCAATCCAGTTGTCGAACGATGTCCGCGCTGCGCTGTAGTTGTTGCTTGCTACCTGCGCAAACTGCTGTGCCCTATCGCGCTGCGCCACGCGTTCGTCCTGCAACGTGCTGAGTGAATCCCGAATGACCCGCGCTTGATTCACGGCGGTGGGTGCCATGAATTGCTCTCGCGTGAGCGATTGGTCTACGCCCGGAAGGTCGCCTATTATCTTGCCGCCGAGTCCACTGAGAAAGCCTGCAAACGCCAATGATACGACCCACATCGCGAACACGAACAATTGTTCTGGCACTCGCAGGCTTTTGATCATGTTTCTCCCTGAAGATTTAACGCATTCGCGCACGCTCGATCTTCATGTTCGCACCGTCGCGGTGTCCAAGGAAGACCACACCGCCACTTCCAAAGCCCACAAGTGATCTTTCTTCCGGAAGCTGCACTCGCTCGATAACTGCGCCTGTTTTATCAATTATGTCGTAAACCGGTCCGCCAGGAGTTGGCTTGGTTGGAGTGGTGTGAACCCAGATATTTCCGTCGGCGTCAGCGCGAACCTGTCCCATAAAAAATGGCGGCTGATAGTCGGGCAGGTCGCTGGCGGGGACATAGGAGATAACGGGTGAACTCATTTGTGGCGCGGCCGCCGCTCCTCCGCCAGTCATACTGCGTGTCTCCAGACGAATTTGCGGCGCTCCGCCCCCTCCCCCTCCACCACCGGGCGGGGCGCCCATGCCAAGAGCAGCGCCTAACGCAGCTGCAGGGTTGCCCGGATTAGCCTTTTCGAAGCGTTCGCGCTGAATCTTGAGACTATCGAGAAACTCGACCTTCTGTTCGTCGCTGAGTCGCTTCCAGTCGAAGTCGATTTTGGGTGACGAGGATTTGGTACCGTCGGGCCCCACCCAGTCAACGTGATAGTCTCGTCCACGTATGAAGGCTACCGATCCGTCTGATGTCACCACCCACTCGTCGACCACCGGCAACGGGTTCACTTCCACCGCGATGGAGATCTTTCCGTCGTCGCTGCGGTTGATCTGAGTGTTCGTTTTGGGAATTTTCACGAAGCCCAGAGTGTCGACCTTTCGTGTGACGAGATCAACGCGAACTATGGCCGCTGTATCAGCAACTGCAGGCGAAGTGGGCATGCCGCTTCCCGACATTCTCATCTGAACGCCGGGAAACGCGCGATAAACAAGCTTGCTGACGCCGTCGTAGCCAGCGGGGCCTCCGCCCAGACCGACAATAGACATCGCATCCTGCGAACGCGGAACCGACATTACGCGGGCGATTTTTCCGTCGGGGTCGATGACGAGCATGGAGAGCGACGCCGCGTCGACAAACAAGGTGGAATCACCGCGATAGGCAATGAGACTTCCCGAACGTGGGCCATAAGCATTTGCCGTACTGCTGGTGCTGTCGGCAACAACAGTTATCAGCTTCATTGTCGAATCAAGCAACAGCACTCGTCGATGTGTTGCGTCGTTAACCA
>JBBSTN010000098.1:0-9771 GCA_038235845.1 Gemmatimonadales bacterium
CCATGTACACCTTCTCCGCGGCCTGCAGCGCAAAGGCAACGATGTTCCCACTGTCGATCTGACCACCACCCGCGTCGAGGTTTAGCACAAGCTCAGCGTTCATCAATTCCGGATGATTGGCAAGAAGCCACTCGACTCCGTTCCTCTGGCCGGTTTCTTCACCCGCGGTTAGTGCAAGCAACAGATCTTGCTCCGGAGTGACACCGCCTTTCTTCGCAGTTATAAACGCCGCTGCAATTGCCGCAGCAGGTCCCTTGTCGTCGAGAACACCTCGTCCGTAGAGGTAACCGTCACGCTCAGTCAGAGCAAAAGGATCGGAGTTCCAGTCGCGCTTTGGCGCTTCGACGACATCGAGATGAGCATTGAACAGCACCGGCTTTCCAGGAAAGCGTCCGCGCAACGAACGACAAGATTCTTCTCCTTCGCCGTTGGTCCGACAACCATCACGTCAGACCCGGCAAATCCCGCTGCGCGAAAGCGCGCTGCAAGCATCTCCACCGCAGGGGTCGTCGCAGCGCCTGACGACGTGGTATTGATCGCCACCAGCCGTGCGAGGAGATTCCTTGCCAGCGAGACGCTCGGCGCGTCCAGCGAACCGGCGTTTTTGGAAGTCGTCTGCGCAGCCAGTTCAGTACTGCAGACCACACCAAACATTGCATACAGCATCGCGCACAAGAACGCACCCGGCAGCAACGCAACGGCCGCAGGCCGCGCAACGCAACGCATCAGTACAACCCGACTTTTCCCCTGACCGACTCGATCAGTCGTGCGGGATCATAGCCTACGCCCTGTTTGAATACCATCTCTACATTTCGGATCGCCGAGATGTCTGAAAGAGGGTTGCCATTCAAGACCACCATATCCGCGCGCTTGCCAACTGTTATCGATCCCGTAGTCTTGTCCCGCCCCAGATAAATCGCTCCGTTCAACGTGCTGATACGGATGGCCTCGAGTGGAGTAAAGCCTGCCTCGACAAGCAGCTCCACCGCGCGCTGATTGGAGAAACCGGCAACCAATCCTCCTCCTCCGGTCGGATCCGTTCCGACAATAAGCGTTCCGCCAGCACGCACGAACGCTCGCTCGAACTGCATGCCGTTGTTGAACAGCGTAACGTAGATGGAGTTCGCGTTTCGGGAGGTCGCCTGAAAGCGAGCCTCGAATTGTTCGCGCAACTGTGGCGTGAGCAGTTCGAGACCGCGCGGAAGTGGCCTACCCGGAGTGAACGTCTCGAAAATCGTAAGCGTCGACGTTACAACGACGCCCTTGTCGATGAGATATCGGAAAAGCGACTGAACCTCTGCGCTGTTGGGATCAAGTGCGGCAACACTCTGTTGAGCGGCACTCCCGCGCGACGTACAGGTATCTGGTCGTTTGTTTGGCACGAAGTCATTCATCGCGAAAAAACCATGTTCCAAATTGTCGATTCCAGCGTCGGCCGCTTCGCGATACGTAACGGAGCAGAGATGCCCGGTAATTTTGAGCCCGCGCTTGTGTGCGGCATCTGCCGCCGCGCGCAGTTCTGCGCGCGTGATATTCATGTAAGCCTTGAATGACGTTGCACCCTCGTCAGCCCAGTAATTCACCTGCTTGCGCGCATCGATACTATCCTTGAGAGTGCGTACCTGTCCAAGCCCAAGCCCGGGCCCTTCGAGATATGGCGCGGTGGCATCGATCCATGGGCCAGGCTTTTCGCCGCGCTCGATAGCGCTGGCAATTGAGATATCGCCGTACCCGTTCATGTTTCCGCCGGTCCGCATCGACGTCACACCACCGGCGAGATAAAGCCGGGAAAAGCTCTCTGCGAGATTGCCGTATACGCCCGGGCCGGTTGGATAAAACAGATGCTCATGCACCATTACCAGCCCAGGTATGATGGTTTTTCCCTGCAGGTCGATTGTCTCGGCGCCCTGTGGAACATCAATCGTACCGGTGGCACCCACGGCGGTTATGATTCCGTTTCGAACGACGACGGTTTGTCCTTCGCGGGCGTTTGCGCCGGTGCCATCGACAACCCTTGCATTTGTAAGAGCAAGGGTTGGCGTATCGACTACAATAAACGGACGCACCGAAGGTGCGATGGTTGGTCTCTGCGCGCCGGAGTTGGTAGCAATGGCGGCCGTACACAACGTTGCGACGACTGTCCTAACGCAGTGCCAACGCGCCAACCTCAAGCCACACCAATGTGCTTTTCAGCTGCCGCCGGACAACCGTTCCAAGCGGCCTGCGGCACATTTCCCCGATACCCAATGTCCTTGACGCCCATCCGGCTCGTATAAAAGCCACTCGCCGTTAGATCGCGAAACGCACTGAAAAAACGGACGCCTTGCTGGTGTTCGCGTTTCGCTCGCGCCGGCCACGCAACGTCCTCGACAATCGCGATTCGGTCCGCAACCTTCGCGTCGGGAAAGGGCACGCCGAAGCGCAAACGGGATTCGGCGTTGATCCATCCCAGCCCATCGCGCATCCGCGCTTGATTACCGGGGTACTCGACCATCACGAAGTCCATGAACTGCGGTACGCCAGCGTCCGTTGCACTCCCCGATGTTGCATCCTTCGGGATTACGATATCCGCGAGAACCCGCACAGTACGCCATTCGAGCGCAGTAAAAAAGCCCGGCTTGAACTGTGCCGCCGCGGCCGGGCGTTTTGCCGGCGGCTGCTGCGCGGGCACGTGCTGCTGATCGAGTTCGTCAAGCAGCCTCTCCGTATGCAACGCAGCCTCCGCCACTTCCGAATGTGACAACGCCCATCCACCCAGCGGAAGCGTTGCCAGAAGCTTCATCATCTCTCGGCGTTCCATCAGATTTCTCCCGCCTTACGCTGCCTTGTGATCTCGTCGGCCGCTCGCATTGCGAGCGCCAGAATCGTCCAGGTGGGATTCTTGTCAGACTGCGACACAAACGGCCCGCCGTCCGTAACAAACAGATTCTTGCAATCCCAAGCCTGACAGTTGCTGTTGAGAGCTGAATTGGCCTCCGTTGTCCCCATACGCACCGTGCCCAGCTCATGAATGATCTGACCACCCGCAGCAATGCCATATCCCTGCTCTTTCGTCGGCATTGAGTTGAACACCTTGCCGCCCATCTCGCCGATGAGCGCGCGAAACGTCTGCTGCATGTGCCTTACCTGGTTCAACTCATTGTCCGTCCACGCAAAATGAAAGCGCAACACCGGTATGCCCCACTGATCCTTTTTGTCGGGATCGATTTCGCAATATGACTTCTCGTTGGGTATCATCTCACCACGCCCCGAAAAGCCAATGGTTGTACCGTAATATTTCCGGTATCCGGCCTTGAGCGAAGCACCGTAGCCGCCGCCGTCGGGGTAGTTCTGAATTCCGCCCATGAATCCATAACTCGGCATTCCGAAACCACCCCACACCTCGATGTGATATCCACGTGGAAAGTCGACTTTCTTGTTGTCTACCCACCATGGCATGTACACATGGCCTCCACCAACCCCATCACAGTTGTGACGCGGCATATTCTCCATCGCGGGGATGTACCCGGCGACATCGGTGCCGGTGGTGTCCGTGAGATACTTGCCGACAATTCCGCTTGAGTTTCCAACGCCGTTCGGGTGCGTCGCAGATTTCGAGTTGAGCATTATTCTGCTCGATTCACAACTCGAGGCGGCCAGTACAACCACGCGCCCCTTCACATGTTCGTCGCGTCCGGTTGTCTTGTTCACAAAACTCACGCCTGTCGCCCGCCCCGTGTCAGGATCAACGGTGACCTCCCGCGCCATTGCATTCGTGATGACTTTGAGCCGGCCGGTCGCGACAGCAGGAATGATGAGAACATTCGGCGCCGAAAAATTCGAGCCTGTCATACAGCCGCGATTGCACTGCCCGCAATAATGACATGGTGCGCGCAGTCCCATCGGCTTCGTGATAATCGAAAGTCTGGCAGGAATGCAGGTGACATCAAGTGACTTTGACGCCTTCATTACCAGCTTCTCGTAGCAACGTGGCTCCGGCGCCGGCATGAACACACCATCGGGATGATTGCGCAGGTTCTCACGACTTCCAAATATCCCTACGAGCTTGTCGACCTTGTCATACCACGGCGCGATCTCATCGTAGCTTATCGGCCAGTCATCGCCCAATCCATCGATCGACTTGCCTCGGAAATCATCTGGCCCGGCGCGCAGCGATATACGCCCCCAGTGATTAGTCCGTCCTCCAAGCATACGCCCACGCCACCATCGAAACTGCGAACCCTCCGCGTTCGTGTACGGCTCTCCCTTGATGTCCCATCCCCCGATACATGCATCGTGCTCGCCGAATGGACGCTCCTTCGTGGACCCCCCGCGACGTGCCGTGTCATAGGGCATCTTGAGCATCGACGAATCTTTTGTGTTGTCCCACCAACCTCCGGCTTCGAGCATCAGCACCGACGCACCCTGCCGAGTGAGTTCGTATGCGGTCATCGCACCGCCTGCACCGGAGCCGACGATCACGACATCGTACGATTCCCTTCGCGGCTGTACGCGTGCCTGCGTCTCTGCATCGGTAGGTGCTTCCATTGTAGTTGTATCAGACATCTGATTGGTCGGTGGGATTTCGAGAAGGCTCGAGCGGCTTTAGATCTGCATCATCGCGAGAGCACTGGCCCGAACTGAAGCGATCGGATCGGTGGGATTGTCATGCTCAATAAACCAGTGTCGCAGACCTTGGGGCCGTCCCTTCTCGATGATATCAGCAAAGTCGATCGTGCCAGCACCAACGTCAAGCATCGCGCGCTCCGGTGGTGGGCCTGCGTCCTTGACGTGACAACAGGTATAACGCCCGGGCCACTTTGCCATCATGTCTACCGGGTTCTGCCCAGCCTTCACGGCCCAATAGATATCCAGCTCGAAATCGACAAGATCGGGCTCGGTGTGCTGCATCAACAGTTCGTATCCAGTAGTGTCCCCGACACTGGCAAATTCAAAGTCGTGATTGTGATAACCGAAGTTGAGCCCTGCGCGCTCCGCCATCCTCCCCGCGGTATTCAAGCGGAATGCCACGCGAATCCAGTCGTCCGCGGTTTTGAGCGTTTTTGCATCGATCCAGGGAACAATCACCCAGTTGTGCTCCATCTCCTTGGCGAACGCGAACTGCGCTTGCCACTCCGAATCGGCTGCCGGTATGCCGATGTGCGTAGAAGGAGTTGTAAGCCCGTGACGACCAAGTGTGTCACGCCACCACTTTGCCGACTTGTTATAGTATCCGGCGAACTCGAGCTCATGCACCCCGGCCGCCGCGATCGCTGCAATTGTACCCTCGATGTTCTTGTTCATCGCACGACGAACCGTGTAGAGCTGTAACCCAATTCGCTCGATACGTCGCTCACCGCCTGCAGTTGCAAAAACGGCAGGCAAATTCGAGTCGAAAGTTTGCGCGCCAATTGAGTGAGGCAATATGCACGCGGCCAACAGACCACCCGATATTCGGGCCAACGCGTCGCGACGTGAAATTTCTCCGTCATCATGCTCCGTCATCGTTCAACTTGGTTGCGGGTTTGTGCCAGCACGGGCGGCCGCACCGCACGTGGCTCGGAGTAACTGCTTCGCGCACTTGCGAGTTCATTCAATTTGTCGCCAGTGAGCCGGAATACAGTCCACTCGTCTTGCGACGTCGCCCCAATGCTGCGATAGAAACCAATCGCATCGCTGTTCCAGTCGAGCACAGACCACTCGAGACGTCCGCAACCGAGTTCGACGGCCAAAGCTGCCAGATGTGCCAACAGCGCCTTGCCGACTCCCTTTCCCCGGAAGGTTTCGATCACGAAAAGGTCTTCGAGATAGATTCCCGGCTTACTCAAAAATGTCGAAAAGTTATGGAAAAAGAGCGCGAACCCAGCCGCCGTTTCATCGACCTCCGCGATCACAACCTCGGCGTACGGCCGGTCACTGAACAGCGCTTCCGCCAGGAGTTCGTCGGTTGCCGTACATTCGTGAGCCAGACCCTCATATTCAGCAAGCTTTTCGATGAGACTTCGAATAAGAGGAACATCCGTCTGTGCTGCACTTCGAATGACAACTGTCATTTGCTTACCCGTTGTAGATCGGCCCGGATAACTCGAGATAGCGAAGCAAAACCGAGCGCGCTTCCTCTCGTCGAACCTCATAGGTGGGATGTACGCCACGTCGAGCAATATAATCCCACGATTCCGTGAACACCGGCCCCTCGTCGAATCCGATGGACGTTGCGTCGGCTCGAGTTGCGCCGCACACGATTCGCTGCACTCCGCTCCACAACACTGCTCCGAGGCACATAGCGCACGGCTCACAGGATGTTGCGAGTACAAAGGTTCTTCCGTCGTCGGGAGGATGCGCGCTGTTGTTCCACTCCCTGCCGGCGAACATCAGCGCAACCATTTCCGCATGCGCTGTACAGTTGGTGAGACGTCGAACACTGTTGACGCCAACGGCAACCACGCGTCCGGACGCTTCCTCGAACACCGCCGCTCCGAACGGACCTCCCTCTCCCCTCTCTACGTTTTGACGCGACAGCTCTATGGCGAGCCCCATGCGCTCATCGTCGTCGACGTAAATCCGCTTCGACTGCGCCAGATCAAGCGCCCACGCAGGAAGGTCTACAATCAGTGAGTGATTCAAGGATTAGCGGCGCATGTTATCGCTGTACATGTTGCACGTTCAGCGTGCCACTTTTGAAGATCGATTCGTATTGCTTCGTCAACACGCGTACCTCGGGAGCGAGACTGAGCGCGAGATGCGCAAGCATAAGCTCACTCAACTGTGGTATGCGCTCCTCTGTGCTGGCCAATGTGAAGGTCTGTCCAGCGCTTACGCTAATGGTCCGGATTGGTGGAGCCGAGCGAGCGTGGCCAAGCTCGCGCACACCGTCGGAAGACATCTGGATCAGGGAATCTCCGCCCACTACGGCTCGTTGCGGATTGTTGGGCACGGGAAGAAACCAGACCTCGATAAATGTGCCCTGCATCAATGGCACGGGCAGAAACTCGAACGAGCCCTTGCCAGGCAACGGAGCAGCGAGCCCACGCAGCATTGCTCGGGTAATTCCGGCAACCGTGGCGGTGTCAACGACGTCATCGACGGGCATGCCGCCCCCACGAAGCGCGAACTGACGGTGAATGCGGATTCCCGGCGCGTCTTCGGTGAGCTCACTGAACACGCCGCGCCACTCAGAGTCTTGTTTGACACACGTGATTAGCCACTCTCGCGGCACCTGGCCCAGTCGTCCTGATTGAATCGCGCTTAGGGTGACCTGCAGGCAGCGCAGATATCCAAGTGCATCCAATGCTCGCTTGTCGCGCTCGGCGAACAGCTCATCGAATGTTGTTGGGACTCTTGGGCTGGTGGGCACCTTCATCGCATCCGGCGGCGAAACCGCCGTGGCACCAGCCGGAATCGTCGGTTTTGGCTTGACCTTCTTTTCACCCCCCTGAGCCTCCAGGGCGCTGGAACCGACCAACGTCACCACCACGACAGTGGAGAGAAGTGCGGTCACGCTCAATGCATGACATGCGAACAAGCGTGAAACTCGAAATTTCTGCAAACTCTCCCCTGACTTCAGTTTGTCCCCGCAGGACCACGGCTCAGCACGCGCTCTTTAACAAGCTCCTCCATCTTCGATCTGTCGCCCTCGACCGCAAGTGCGACTACGGCGCGCCCACATAATGCACCAATAACGTTACCCGTACCGCTGTACCCCCCAATCGCCCAAATCCCCATACGAACTTCCTCAATAACTGGTAATCCGTTTGACGTATATGCAGCGCAGCCGGCCCACCGGTGAGTGATTGGCGCAAAAACTCCCAACTTTTCCCGTAGGAACCCTTCGAGAAGACTCTGAACTGGTTCCCCGGGCCGAGCATCGCCCGACCACTCCCCTTCACCTCCGTGGTCGCGGAAACCTCCCAGCGCGATTGCTCCATCTGGCAGCTGCTGCCAATACTCGAAGCCTTCCCGGTAGTACATGGGACAAGGTACGATTCGTTCCGTAGTCGGTTGGGTTGCCAGCATCTGTAATCTCGCTGTCCTCACGCGAGGGGCCAGTTCCGGCAGGATTATTTCCAGACGTCCGTCGACAGCGACAAAAATGCGATCGCAGTACACCGTTCCTTTCTCGGTGTGAACGCGGCCAGTCTCAATATCCATCACAGGCGAGCGGGCAAAGAGCAGTGCACCGCCATTTTGTGCGCCCAGCGCCATCGCCCGACATCGAGCGAGCGGGTTGCAGGCGGCGTCGCCCCGGATCGTTAATCCGATGCCATCCGGCCCGTCATACCACCGGCACGCGATGCCATCCGCAGTCATCGCCTCGAGCTGACGTCGACAGTCTTCGATCTCGAGCGCGTCTGCTGCAAGTCGTCTTGAGCCAACCCAACGCACAACCCCGGGCGTTTCCCGGTCGATTCTCGAGATTTCCCGGGTTGTGGCCGCGTAGATGGCCCGAGCGCGATCACGACCGTGGAGACGCACCGCATCGTGGTAGAAATCATAGGCCCCAGCGAGCAGGAAGCCGCCGTTTCGGCCAGCGGCGCCCGCGCCAACGTCGGCCGCGTCGATGCCCACCACCGGAATGCCTCGCTCCCTGAGCTCCCCGATCGCCGTCAGACCGGAGCCCCCGAGCCCGACGACGCAGGCTCCAGTTCTCATGTCCCCGTTAAGCGATGGTAGAGCACTCCACCGCTGGTCATCCCACACGGGTCGATTGGCGTTCTCGGATTCCCGTACTGATTTCGGCGCGCGCCCTGTCTGGCGAGGTTTACCCGGCATCGGCCGGACGACTTTCGCCGAGTTTTGCGGAGGCTACCTGACGGGCGATAACGGCGAGTTCCGGCGACGTCTGCACTGCTTGATAATACAGGCGCTGGAACGCGTCACCTTCAGCATCTGCGCGTAGCATGCCCCGGGCGCGTGTGAGCAGCGCGTCACCCTCCGCCTCTCCCAGGATTGACTTCTTGTCGCTGGTGCGTTCGTCGATCAGCAGCACCAGTTGGGCCATCGGGCGGAGCCAATCAAACCATGGATCGGAAATAACCAGTTGCAGAAATGCGCTATTGTTGGCGACACGCCCACGGACTTTTTCATATCGGGTTCGCTCTACCTGCAGAAGCCCCCGGTGCAGCACAAGCAGTAGCTCACGCGCGGCGTCGAGGCTTTTGAGCTGAGCGTCGGTGGCGGGACGTGAAGCGTCCTCACGCGGGGTTTCGTTCGACGAGCTGTGCGGGTGTTCGTTCAAGTTGCCGATCCGTTTTGTCTTAGGGTGATTTCTTAACCTACGGGTACGTCAAATCGCCTCGCGTTGCTCGCTTCTAATAGATTGAATGAGACAGTCGCGTTCAGGAACGATATCATTCGATAATCATTTGCACTTTGTTCCGGCAGGCCTACGGGAAATTGTTGGTCTGCTTGCTGTCAGCGTCATATCCTCAAGCGTTTTCCGCACCCCACGCGTTAAATGACTGTATTCGGCTAACCGGCCGATGCAATCGCGCTCTCGAAACCTGGGACAGAACCATATGCGCGCTACATCTCGTGCCCCCCGCAGTCTCTCGCCTTTATCGCTCCGCCGCGCACTCGGTTCCGTACTTTGTGCCGCGCTCGGTCTCACGCTCGGAGTTGCTCTGCTGCCCGGGCTCACCGGTCCACTCTACGCGCAGAATCGGGGTGGAGGGAATCAGACGGGCAACGCGAAAGCGGACTCGAAAATCGATAACAAGTCGGATCCGGCGTCGCGGGCTATTTCTGCGGAAGGCTACATCGCTCCCCCGACCGCTATCGCCCGCCTCGTTACCG
>JBBSTN010000099.1:0-9678 GCA_038235845.1 Gemmatimonadales bacterium
CTCTCTGGCGATAAATCTCGCAGGTGCCGCCGCTCGTGAATCACGCGCGACACTCCTGGTGGAGTCGCCGGAGCGGATCCCAATGCTGGGAGTGTTATTGCGAAAGGCGGAAAAGCGCGGCATCCGCGATCTGGAGAGTGGAAAGTCTGAGCTGCGGGAGGTGATAAGCGAAACGCCCATGGGGAGGGATATTTCCGCCGACGTCATCCTGGCCGGTGGCAGCGGAAAGGTTCAGTCGCAGCGTCCGCTGTCGCCAAAAGTGCGGGAAGAAATTCGCCGGGTTGCATCGCGATACGATCTGGCGGTCTTGGTGGGTGGAACGAGTAACGATGTTGGTATCCCCGCCAGAGACGTCGTGCTTTGCGCGCGACTTGGTTTGACTCCGCTACACTGGCTATCGCGTATGGCGCGGGAAACTACTGAAAAAGGAAACAATCTTCGCGCTGTAGTCATTTGGGCTGCCGACAATCCTGCGGTCTGAAGCTCCACCAAACAAATCGAATCTGAATGTGGTCTGACTCCCTGCTGGTCCTCGAACGAAATCATCTGTTACTGCTCGCTCTTTGGGGTGCGACGAGTACACTCGCTGGCACCGCGATTCTTGCGTGGATCACTCTCCGAAGAGCCAACGCGCCACTGCTTCGACATTTCGGAATTCAAACTGCGGCGTGGGGGTTGGTGGATCTTGCAATCTGCGCCTGGTCGCTTGGAAGTTTGATACCCCGCGACTTCGCGGGCGCGCAACACCTCGTCAACATGCTCTGGCTCAACACCGGTCTCGACGCAGGCTACGTGGCAGTCGGCGCAACGATCGCAGTGCTGGCCTGGCAGTGGGGCTCACGCGCTGGAGGGATCGGCGCAGGTGCAGGAATCATTCTGCAGGGCCTCGCTCTGCTGCTGCTCGACGTTCGGCTGCTGACATCCATCGGGCCAATGCAATAACATCACGCGCTTTTCAAACGCTTCTATAAGGTTTCTGCAACGCTCCCAACAACGATGGAACCAGCAATACCTGAATGCTTTAAACAACACTGGTACCATTAATTCCCGAACGCCCCAGACCACAATGGAACCAGTAATACCCGACCTTCGCTCGAAAACGCGAAACGAAGCGTACTCCACTCTCGCGGAGATGCAGTCGCTCCTGCTGGAAGGGACTGATGACGAGATCGCTGGCATGGCGACTACAAGCGCACTGTTGCACCATGCCTTTGGGCATCTGTGGACCGGCTTCTACCGCGTCGTCGTAACAGACAAAAAGCTGCTGGTTGGTCCCTATCAAGGCTCACTTGGTTGTCTCGAAATAACCTTTGGACGTGGCGTCTGTGGTACTTCGGCGGCAGAGAAACGCACCATCATTGTGCCCGACGTACATGCGTTTCCAGGACACATTACTTGCGACCCAGCGTCGCGCAGCGAAATAGTAGTGCCGGTTTTCAATGCCCGGAACGAGCTCATCGCGGTACTGGATATTGATTCTCCGGTACCCGATTATTTCAGTGAAGACGACGCCGCAGGTGTCGAAGAACTGGTAGCCTGGTTCGCTCGCGCGTCATAGCTTTTGCATAGCTTGTATAGCGTTGCGTCGGTTCGTACAACTTTGCACAGCCATCCCCCGCGACATCCCCCGATCACGACAGGTGCATGAACGGTTATTCGGACAGAATCAATCACGCGTTGGCATTTGCGGCCAAACATCACGACCAGCAGGTGCGTAAGGGAACTCGGTTGCCCTACCTAACGCACCCTGCAAACGTGGCGATTATTCTCACTCGATACGCCTGCAGCGAAGAAACTGTCGTGGCGGGAATACTGCACGACGTTATCGAGGATACGGTTCGAGACGGATGGTCACGCGAAATGCTGGAGGAGCGGATCGGTGGGAAGTTCGGCAACAGCGTACTTACCACTGTTCTGGCCGTCACCGAACGTCGACTGGATGACGACGGCGTGGAGCTGTCATACGACGACCGAAAAATCGACTATCTCGACCGTCTTGCGCTCGCCGGCGAGGACGCATTGTGGGTTTGTGCAGCCGACAAACTGCACAATTCGAACTCCGTGCTGTGGGATTTGAGGCGAACGTCGTTCCCCGAAACCGTATGGGGCAGGTTCTCGAAAGGTCGGGAAGGCACCATTAGCTGGTACGAGCGAGTCGTGGCGCGACTCCGGGCACTCGACTTTAACGCGCCTATCGTTGATGAGCTGGAAGACGCTGCTCGAAATCTGAGCTCGGTGTGACATCCTCCGGCTCATACGTCCGCGCTACATAAGCCTCGAGAATCTCCAGAAACTCCGCAACTATCCGATCACCCTTGAGTGTCGTGAACAGCGCGCCGTCCACATAAACGGGCGCCTTGGGGTCCTCGAACGTGCCGGGAAGGGAAATGCCGATATTGGCATGCTTTGATTCGCCGGGCC
Organism: Gemmatimonadales bacterium; assembly: GCA_038235845.1. Lineage (GTDB taxonomy): Bacteria > Gemmatimonadota > Gemmatimonadetes > Gemmatimonadales > Gemmatimonadaceae > Gemmatimonas. The sequence continues at coordinate 2,422 of JBBSTN010000099.1, forward strand.
CGTTTACCACGCAGCCCATCACGGCAACCTTCATCTCCTCTACGCCGGGACGGGTCACCTTCCATTCCGGCATTCTCTCACGCAGGTATCCCTGAATGTCTTCCGCCATATGCTGAAAGAAGGTGCTAGTTGTGCGACCGCAGCCGGGGCACGCCGTCACCTGCGGTGCAAAGCTCCTTATTCCCAGCGACTGAAGAATCTGCTGCGATACGAAAACCTCCTCACGCCGGTCGCCGTTGGGTTTGGGAGTAAGTGAGACACGTATCGTATCGCCGATGCCGTCGGAAAGCAGGATTGCGAGGGCAGCCGCGCTGGCCACGACACCTTTAGTCCCCATGCCGGCTTCTGTCAGGCCAAGGTGCAGCGGATAGTCGCACCTCGCTGCCAGTCGACGATAGCATTCCACGAGGTCGGGCACCACCGATATTTTTGCACTTACAATAATCCGGTCGTGGGCAAGACCGACCTCCTCGGCGAGCGCCGCAGATCGAAGAGCACTCTCGAGCATGGCGTCCATGTAGACGTCCTTGGCATCGCGCGGGTTCGGGAGTGCCGCGTTTTCGTCCATCATCGTTGTGAGCAGGTTCTGGTCGAGCGAGCCCCAGTTCACCCCGATGCGTACCGGCTTATCGTGCGCTATTGCCGCCTCGACGATCGTGGTGAAGTTGGCGTCCCGGTGCTTCGAGCCGACATTACCGGGGTTAATCCTGTATTTGTCGAGGGCCGAAGCGCAGTCGGGATATTTCGTGAGCAGTAGATGTCCGTTGTAGTGGAAATCGCCAACTATCGGAATATCGAGATCGAGGGCGTCCAGCCTCTCCCTTATATGAGGCACCGCTCTGGCTGCATCGTCATTGTTGACGGTAATCCTCACCAGTTGCGAGCCCGCCTCATTTAGAGCCGCTACCTGGGCGACCGTGGCCTCGACGTCTGCGGTGTCCGTGTTGGTCATCGATTGCACTACAACCGGATGCGCCCCGCCGACGGGCACGCCCCGAATTACTACGGTGACGGAAGGACGACGATTGTCTATTGACACGACTTGCTCTTTCAGGACGGTAAGGACTTGGGAACCGGCGACTTGATCGGACATCTGAAGTCAAACCGGGATAAGTCATAAGGCAAGGGCGAACATGTCTGCCCTTCGACTGCCCGTAATTTTAAGGTTCCGGGTGACTCACCGCACTAAAGCAGTGCGGATGCTCCGCGGCAAGCGAGTTGCAGTGCATTACGGCCAATACACGTAGTAACCGGCCGTTTTGCATTTGCCGGGTAATATCGTGTCCAACATCCGACCGGTCTGGAGAACCCGACGTTCGGCTGTTAGCCCTCAGGCCGGTTGGCTGTCGAGGGGCACGACCTAAAACAATTATGGAGGAATACATGAAGCGTTCATTGCGAATTCTCGGATTGGCTGCACTAGTTGCTGCACCGACTTTCGTTTCCGCCCAGACGGCGCGTCCCATCGGATTTGGCGTCAGCGGCGGCTTGTCGTTGCCCACTGGTGACCTGGGAGACGGCGCTGATGCGGGATACAACATTACGGGACATGTAATGCTGCGGCCTGCGTCTTTCACCAATCTGTCATTTCGTGGTGATGTGAGCTTCGATCGTTTTGGGGTGAAGAATGTCAGCGACGCCAACACGCGTTTCCTTGGCTTCACCGGCAATGCCATCTACTCGTTTCCGCAGGCCAATCCTGGCGTAGTTCGCCCGTACGTTATTGGCGGTGTCGGCGCTTACAACAGCAAGGTGAATGTGAACTTTGGTAGCGTTTCCAGCTCGGCAACTTCCACCGATGTGGGCGTTCAGGGCGGTGGCGGCATCAACTTCCAGCTTTCCGGATTTTCGACTTTCGTCGAAGCGAAGTTCGTGAACGTTTTCGGCGACGGAAGCAGCGCGAACTTCATTCCCATCACGTTCGGCGTGAAGTTCTAAGAGATATAGTAGTTCGGGAGCCCATCGAATATCACGAGTGGCTCTCGACGCGGTTCAAACCCCTGTCGTATTGAGGGGTAACTGGGCGGGGCTGACATTAGTTGGCCCCGCCCGATTGTTTTCGCATGATGTTCAAAACGTCGTCTTGACCCCGCTCTCCAGTAACGCGAATCATGCCCGAGAAACCCTACCAGTCTCCAGATACAGACGGCATGTCAGGCTCGCCAGTCGTCGTCGTTGGTGCTGGTATCGCGGGGCTGGTGTGCGCGATCGAGCTCCACCGAGCGGGAAGAATCGTCGTAGTGCTGGAAAAGGATTCGAAGGTGGGAGGGCGTGTCCAGTCTTCAGTCGTCGACGACTTTGTTATCGACCATGGCTTTCAGGTGCTGTTCACGGCGTACCCGACGCTTCGCGATTATCTCAACCTGGAAACCCTCAACCTGCGTCGATTCCTTCCCGGCGCTCGAATAGTCGCGGATGGGAATGTTTCACTGGTGGGCGACGCACTGGCACAACCGTCACTTCTGCTGGACACATTGATGGCAGGTTCGCTCACTCTGGGTGACAAGTTGCGATTGCTCTCACTCAGAACCTTCGCCAGACATCTCACGGTCGAGCAGTGCTTCGAAGCCCGGTTTGCGTCTGTGCCGAGTAACGAATTTCTGCTGCGGCGGGGGTTCAGCAACTCGGCGATAACAAATTTCTTCGCACCGTTTTACGGCGGTATCCTGCTCGATCGCTCCCTCGGTACAAGTGCATCGGTATTACTGTTCACTTTCAAGATGCTGAGCGAAGGGGACACAGTTATCCCGGCAGCCGGAATGGGAGCAATAACCGCGCAGCTTGCATCGATGCTGCCAGAAAATGCGGTGCGTTTGAATGCAACCGTTACTTCGCTTGGGCTCGAGGACGGCAGAATCGCGATGGTGAGGCTCGCAAACGGAGATTACATGAACGCCGAGACGGTCGTTCTCGCCACGGCTGCGCCAACCGCGGGGCAGCTGGCGAAGACAGCCGGTCAACCGCTGGATCTGCCGGATGATTCGCTGGGCTGCACCACATTGTACTACAGCTCCGCCAGACTCGTACTGCCAGGAAAAGCGCTATGGCTCAATGCGGGAAAGAGTGCACAGCGTTCGGACGCTAAAGACGCCAAAGTCGATGTTGCCACGGGAGCGATAAGTCATGCCATCAACCTCACGCAGGTTGCTGCGGAATATGATCTACGCCCTTCCTCCTCTCCCACTCCCACTCGCTCTCTGCTCTCGGTGACGGCCGTCGGCCCCACGGCAGACCTCAATGACGGGCAACTGGACCAAGTTTCTCGCAGGGACCTCAGCACAATGTTGACTGCTGCGGGGAATACAGAAAGCGCAGCTGAGGTCGCGTCTTTAGAACAAGTTGCCGTGTGCCGCGTACCATACGCCCAGTTTGCCCAGCCTCCCGGCAGTAGCTCCAGACCCACGTGCGAGACAGGAACGAAAGGCTTGTGGCTCGCGAGCGAGGTAGTTCATTCGAGCTCACTTGAAGGTGCCGCGCGCGGTGGTCGAAGCGCCGCGAGAGCGATCATCGCGAGCACATCATAAACCTCATTACGAGGACATTGTCCATGAAGAGATTCCAACCTCCTATTGTCGCCGTATTCGCTATTCTGTTGACGCTGCCGGCATCCGTGAAGGTGCTTTCAGCGCAGTCGCTCACGGAGAATACGGTTTTTCAGCCGACATCGACAACCGGTCCTTCGAACATCATCTCGGCAAACCCGTTTCTTCCGCTCTTCGGATACTTCAGCGGAGAGTACGAGCATCGCCTCAAGGCAAACCTCGCTTTTGCTATTTCCGGGTCGTACATAAAGTTCGACGCACGGTACACCAATCTTGATGCCAAAATACGTCTATATCCCAACGACAAGGCGCTCGAAGGTCTCGGGATATCCGCATCAATTGGCTTTGCCCGTATTCAGAAAAACTCTGGTTCTTTTTGCGAGGGCGTCGAAGCGTGCCAGGAACTGAAACAATCCTTCAATACGCCATCCTTTGCCATCGGCCTCGACTATCAGATCCTGCTCGGAAAATCGCGTTCAACGGCGATCACGTTTGGAGTTGGCGCCAGGCGTTATCTTCGCGGATCAAGGGAAGATTATATCGACGTCGAACGAGTGGTCCCAACCGGACGACTCTCGATTGGCTACGGATTCTAAAATCGTACGGTGTTGCACGCGCTTATCCGCGGCCGATTTTGACAAGCTCAAGAAAAGGGGATGACGCATTTCTGCATCATCCCCTTTTCGCAACTTCAGACTTTGACCGTACAGCGGGTCAGCGAAGCCTGTAAGTCAACCCGACATTAAACGCAGCGGCACCCGCGCCAACGTCGGCGTAAAACGATGCCTTGTCGGAGAGGAAATAGCGGACGCCCGCGCGACCTATGAAATAAAGTGAACCGTCGTCACACAGGTCGACGCCGCTTGAAACTTTGCTATCACAGCTAAGAATCTCGAGACCGAGTCCGAGACCAACGAACGGCACGATCTTCTTGTTCTCCAGATTGAAGTGATAATTCGCCGTCGCTCCAATGGGGATGTACCGAACGCTGAAGGACTGATTGGAGTACGAGTAGATGTCTGCACTCACTCCAATACCCAGAGTTCCGTTTCCAAGGTCGGGGAGATCCTTGACTGCCTTTTCGAACCGGCCGCCTACCGAGATGTTTGCACCACCCAGATTGCCAAGGCCGATGACAGCACCAATGTCACTGTAGCCCTTCTTGAAAATCTGTGTGCTTTGCGCGCTGGCAGACGCACTTGGCAAAGCAGCAACGAACGCTGCAACGGCGAAGCTTCGGAAACAGTGTCTCATGAATTTATGTCGTTAGGGAAAGAGTCCGCAAATAAATTGCGGAGCAACGCTGGATTGCGCATGTCGCTTGCAAAAAACGTTATGTACTACGCTATCGATGCTCCATCACATTAGGCCGTGCCGCCTCGACGGGCTCGAGACTCCGCTTTGCATCGATCAGCTGGGCGGCAACCGCACGTGGGCCGGTCCCACCCGCTACTTCGCGGAATGCAATCGATGATTCGGGCGATAGCGCCTCCATCACATCATCAGTAAAAAGTGCATGCGCCTCGGCGTATCGGCTCAAAGGAAGCGCGCTGAGCTCGACCGATCCTTCCTCCGCAGCCCGCACCAGCGAACCAACCGCTCCGTGCGCCTCCCGGAACGTGGCGCCCTTTCTAACGAGGTAGTCAGCGAGGTCTGTCGCCATCATTGCGCTCGAAACGGCCGCGCGCATTCTACTTCTGTCAAAACGAAGTTCTGCAATCGCTCCAGTCCTGGCAGGCAAAACCAGAAGCAGCGTGTCGACCGCGTCGAACATCGCACGTTTGTCATCCTGCAAATCCTTGCTGTATCCACTCGGCAACCCCTTGATGGTTGCCATCAGCGTGACCAGATCGCCAAGCACCCGCGCACCTGAACCTCGGGCCAACTCAAACACGTCGGGATTGCGCTTTTGCGGCATCATGCTCGAGCCGGTGGAAAACTGATCACCGAACTTCACGAATCCAAACTCACTCGATCCGTAGATGATCATATCCTCGGCGATGCGCGAGCAGTGCGCAGCCGTCATGGCGCAGGCAAAAAGAACTTCTGCTACGAAATCCCGATCGCCGGTGGCATCAATGCTGTTCTCGGAGATTGCGGCGAAACCAAGCGACTCCTTAAGTAGCACTCTCGAGACGGGGAACGCAGAACCGGCAATTGCACCGGAGCCAAGTGGCAGCACAGATGCGGCTCGCGACGCAGCAGAAAAGCGCACGCGGTCACGACCAAGCGGCCAGAAATGCGAAAGAAGCCAGTGGGTGCCGCTCACTGGTTGCGCGCGTTGCAGGTGCGTGTAGGCCGGCAAGATGTCGTCGACGAGTGTTTCGGCCTGCTCGAGCAGACATGCCTGAAATTCCCGTATCGCCGCGTCGAGTTTTAGACATGCGTCAATAGCCCAGAGTCGCGAAGCCGTCGCCACCTGATCGTTTCGCGACCGACCGGTGTGAAGTTTCGAAGCAACTGTGCCGGCTTCTTCATGCAACAGCCGGTCGATCATCGTGTGAATATCTTCGTCGGTATCGATTGGCATCGCTCCGCCAGCGAGGCGCGCGCCCACAGAGTCGAGCCCCTGTTCGAGCGCACCACTCTCACTCATGCTGATGACACCTGCGTTCCAGAGCGCCAACGCCCACGCCTTGGACAGACGAATGTCGTGTGGCCACAGACGAAAGTCAGTACCAATGGACCGGTTGAGTGCATCGAGAAGCGCCGATGGGCCACTCGCGAAGCGTCCACCCCAGAGCTTGTGTTTGGACTCCGTGACATCGGCGCCGGTGTTCGCCGCATCATTGTACACGGCATCGTCTTTCACGGCATCATCGTTCACGTTATCGCTGCCTTCTACGCGTCGGCCGACGTTCGCGCTCTTTCCACTATTCACGCGACGCTCAGCCGGTGGTGTCGGATGGAACTGCAATTCCCTGCTCGATCAGGTCGCGGTCCTTGAATGCCCTGACACGCTGCGGCAGTCCGAACAGATGGATGAACCCCTCTGCGTCAGACTGCTTGTAAACCTCATCTTCGCCAAACGTCACTGTCGCTTCGTCGTAAAGCGAATATGCGCTCGTGCGAGCCACCGGTACCGCGGAGCCCTTGAACAAGCGCATGGTGACGTTACCGCTAACGCGCTGCTGAGTGACGTTTACAAAGGCGTCGTAGGCATGCCGCTCGGGCGTCCACCAGCGGCCTTCGTAAACGAGGTCTGCATAACGCGGTGCGATCAGATCCTTGGCGGCCAGCGTGCGACGATCGAGCACGAGCTGCTCCAGCTCTGAATGCGCCGTATAAAGAATTGTCCCACCCGGCGTTTCATAAACGCCCCGCGACTTCATTCCCACCAGGCGATCTTCCACAATGTCTGCACGTCCGACGCCGTGTTTGCCGCCAACTTCGTTGAGCGCCGTGAGGATCTGCAATGGCGACATCTTGTCACCGTTGAGTGTGGTCGGCGTTCCACTTTCAAAGCCGATCACTATCTCTTCCGGTTTGTCCGGCGCTGTAACAGGGTCGGCGGTAAGCATGAACATGTCTTCGAGCGGCGCGTTGGCCGGGTCCTCGAGCACGCCACCTTCATGCGAAATGTGCCAGATGTTTCGATCGCGTGAATAGATCTTCTCCTTCGTTGCGGTGACGGGCACGTTCTTCTCGGCTGCGTATCGAAGCGCATCCTCGCGAGACCGGATATCCCACACACGCCAGGGCGCAATCACTTCGA
>JBBSTN010000100.1:0-9661 GCA_038235845.1 Gemmatimonadales bacterium
CCCGCTACGACCATCGGATCCTCGCCCGGCCCCGTCATTGCCCGCGTCGCCGTTGCCCGCATTGGGGCCAGCGCCGGGACGGTTATCCGTGATAGGGTCGTGATCGGGAACGGCAGCAGCGGGCTCCGTGGTAGGATCAGGCGCGGGAGCATTCTGGGAGACGGAAACCGTCATCACCGGTGAGGGAATTTCGGCTTCTTCGCTCAATCCTGGCACTTCCCGCTCTACCGGCGAGGGCGACGGCTGAGGTGTCCGCTTTTGGACAGCAACAGGCGCTCGCCTGCCGCTTTCATTGCCACTCGGAGCACCCGTTGGGCCCCCCTCTATGGCCGACACTACCGCGCTTCGGTTCACGCGCGGGGCAATGGCCAGAGCGAGATCGCGCTCCAGATCAGCTGTCATTGCCCGGCCGTCGGCGGCTGGGCTATTTCGACAGGCGGCCACCCCGACAATCGCTGCCATCGCTGAAGCGGTGAGCATGCCCGTTGCAATTCTACGCATTCTCTTATCCCCCTGGCCCGGAAGGCCCTCACCCAAGTTCCCGCTCGAGAATTGCCGTGGCGCGGCGATGCAATCCCGACAGCGGTTCTCAATACTAACTCTCAAGGCAATTGCCGCGCCGAATAGGGATAGCGGGACAATTGTCGGTTTTGAGAGGAGAGCCCAAAATAGGGAGTTGCCATCACGTCCTGTTTATTGGACAGTCTGCCGTCCTGAAACTGGGACAGGATGACGCGTGAAGCTGCGAACGGTATCATTCCAGTCATTCATCACACGGTTCGGGAGTGAAATGGCGACATGGACATTGGCGGCGACCGCCACTCGGCATTGGCGGGTAAGGCTTGTGATCGGCGCAGTGCTGGCCACCGTCATTGTCGTCTGCGGTGGATGTCAGGGCGGCGAACGCGTTTCAGAGGGCGAACGCCGTGCCATCGCCGACTCGCTGGGAGAGCTCATCACTGAGGCCTACGATTTTTCGAAGCCAGGTGCACCCGAGCGTCTTCTTGGTCTTTACCCCGATAGCGGGCGGATCATTTCGGCCGCAGCGGGACGCGTTTCATCAACTCGCCAGATTCTCGAAACAGAAATAAAAGGATTCTGGCAAAACGTGGGGCAGAACATGCGGAATCCTCGATTCGTACTGGGATCGACATACGTGGATGTGATCACTCCCAACGCTGCTGTGATGACATTGACGTACAGCATTCCGCATCTCACACCCGCTGGAACGGAGCACGTGGTTAGCGGGGCGTGGACTTCGCTTTGGCGACGCGTGGACGGCCGCTGGATGATCGTTCAGGAACATCTGTCTGACACTCCTGCGTCCCGAGCTTCGCCGGCTGATACGGCTGGTATGGCTATGCCGGGAATGGCGATGCCAGGAATGACACCGCCACCTCTGCTCACATCGCCACCATCCGCACGGAAGCGCTGAGGGAAGTTGCGAAGGCCGTCGCCACCATCCGCACGGAACCGCTGAGGGAAGTTGCGAAGGCCGTCGCCTACATTACGTTACCGCTGACCGAAGTCGCTAAAGCCGTCACCTACTTTCGCCCGGCTTATAAGTGCGCTCCGCATATTTCTCGACGTCTGCCCGATAGAACAACACGTCCTTGAAGATCCCTTTGCTGTACATCTCGGCCTGATCGCGGAAATGTGGTGAACCGGGATGTCCGCTCTCTCCACCAGCGAGAATGCTCTTGGCGACAATCTTCGGACCGAACTCGACAACAGAGACAAAACTGTTTCCGCGATCGCCATATATGCGTTTCGTATCCGCACTGGTCGTCATTCCAAACGCTGCCAACGATCCCCAGGTGGACGAGGTGAAAGGCACCGGAATGCTGGGCTTGGAGTCATCGAAGGGCTGAACGATATCGCCGGTTAACCGCTGGAAACGGTTTATCTCGCCCCATGGCGTCTTCCATGTGCCGAAGTCCTTCTCAAGCTTGGACGAAGCGCGTGCAAGGGCTTCGAGGCGCTCCTTCGGACCGGCGTCGGTAGCCATGTAATCCATCACGGGCATTCCTTTGGCGCGCGCCGCAGGTGCGCTTCGAGTCATCATGTCCTGTGCCCAGAAAATTGCGAGTGATGTTGGAATGGAGTTGATCGAGTAGCGAAGATCCCAGCCGCGTAGCATCTCTATCTGTTCCTTCACCGCGTTTTTTGCGGGGTCCGACGCTGCCGCCTGATCGTACGATTTCAGGAGTGCGGGTATAAGCGGTTCGAACGCTGTGAGATAGGAGTCATACGCAGCAGCTATGAGTTTATCGAGGGTAAATCCCGTCTTGCCTTCGAGGACTCTGACGGCGTGAATGCCGCGGGCGTTCTCGCTGCCAGGCGCCATGTACGCGGGATAGTTACTGGCCTTCGGGCTGTTGGCGCCTGCCGCCGTGAAAGGCCAGTTATTGGTGTTGTATAGCCAGCCGTTCTTCGGGTTATACAGCGTTATCGTTTCTTTCACGGTGTGCAAGCCATTCCACTCGGTTGCAGACGTGCTTCCGTCTACAGGCTTGCTCCAATCGAACTTCGGATTGCGGCGCGGTATGAAGTTTCCGTGGAAATACGCAATGTTTCCGTCAGCGTCGGCATAAACCGTGTTGTTCGACGAGTTGGTACGCAAATCCATCGCTTTCAGGAACGTCGTGTAATTGGTAGCCTTTGTGCGAAGATACGATTGCATGAGCGCCTTCATCGGCTCCTGCATCAGCCGCACTGCGACCCATTTTCCATCTGCCTCTCGCACGATTGGGCCGTGATGGCTGAAATAGGCGGTGATGGTTTTCGTCGCTATTCCGTTTGCCGTCTTGTAGGGAATTGCAATCGTCTTCGCAGTCATCGGCCTGTTCTTGCTGTCATATAGATAGCCCCATGAGCCGTTGTTCTGCGCTACCGTTTCGAGATACTCATCGATGACATCTCCTCCGCCGGATGTATGCATCCATCCCACACGATTATTGAAGCCCTGGTAGACGAAAAACTGACCCCATGTAACTGCGCCGTATGCATTGAGTCCTTCCTCGCTAACCACGTTAACTTCAGGCCGGAAATAAAAGGAAGTATGGGGATTGATGAGCAGCATCGCGTGGCCGTTGGCGGTAATCGACGGTGCCAGAGCGAACCCGTTTGATCCACCGGGTTCTGGAGGCAACGCATCGTCATGGCCGGGCTTGGACATTCCTGGTGTCCCGCCGTAAAACTGCTGGAGCTGACGCAGATTCACCGACTCGATGTCCCCGCCGATACTTCCCTCACTGAACGTCAGCGCCATCCACGGCTCGAAATGAGTGAGGAGTCGGGGCCTGGTTCCGGGATTCGTTGCGAGATAATAGTTCAATCCATCTGCAAACGAATTCATCAAGCTCTTGAGCCACGCCGGACTCTCGGCGTAGTTGGCTTTGATGTCGAGTGTGTCGATGAACAGTTTCATGCGCAGGTCGCGATATATTTCCGACTCTCCTTCAACTTCCGCGAGCCTGCCCATTGCATTGATGTAGTTCATCTCGATGCGATTGAAGTCGTCTTCAGCCTGCGCATACATCAATCCGAAAACGGCGTCGGCGTCTGATTTTCCATAGACATGAGGCACGCCGTAATTGTCACGGATGATCGTGACGCGCGCCGCCTGAGCTTTCCATCGTGACATATCCTGTGCGGAAGGCTGCGAGCGAACAGCGTTCGATTTTGATGACGCAGTTACGGCTTGCGAATTCGCCTGCAACGGTACGGCAACAAGAGCCGCCGCCAGTAATAGCGCGCGCATGTTTGGTATCGGCTTCAGTATCGCGATCTTGGACATTCAAACTCCAGTTCGTTCGATGATCGATGGTTGCAGATCATGCAAAGATGTCTAATGGGCGCCCATTCTGCCAATTCAGGCCCCCATCTCGCCATCGATCGCCGAGCGGGCTGCCAGGATCATATCGAAACCCGGATACAGAATCCGGCTGTGCGATGCGCTAGTTAGTATGCTAACATTTGCCATGCCTCGTAACTCCTCTGCAGTGCAAGCGCTTGCCGCCATCGATTTCGGTATCAGCAACACGGATATCGTAACGCGCAGCGGTTCCTCCTATCGCAGATGGACGGAGCCCTATACCCGAGATCCTGACCGCGAAAGCATCCGCGAGACACTATTACGGGGCGACATCAACCTCGATTCGTTGCATACGCTGGCAGTCACCGGCGGTAGGCACCGCACGCTGCCGGACAAACTCGGGTCGACCAATATCAACAAGGTGAACGAGGTAACAGCGATCGGTCGAGGAGGGCAGGCCGCCCTGAACCTTGCCGTACATGAACGAGAACAGCCCATTCTGGTGGTCAGCGCGGGATCGGGTACAGCGATGATCAAGGCTCAAGGCGACAGGTTTGTACATGTGTCCGGAACCGGTGTGGGAGGAGGGACCATGCTGGGCTTTGCACGCCTCCTGTTAGGTACAGTTGATCCGGTGGAGATAGGTCGGCTCGCAGAAGAGGGCGATCGAAATGGAGCGGACCTGAGCCTGGCCGACGTGATCACGGGCCCCATCGGCGCACTTCCACCCGACGCGACTGCCGTGAACTTCGGGCGCCTCGGACGTGGTGGATACTCAGGCACACCAAGCCGAAACGATCTGGCTGCGGCGTTAATCAATCTCGTGGCACAAACCATTGCGCTGATCGCGGCCAACGCCGCGCGAGCCAATGGTTGTGAAAGAATTGTAGTCGTTGGTCACATGCTCGACCTCTCCTACTTCAGGCGAATTATTGCGCTTGTTGGGGAGTACTATCAAACCCGGTTCGAGCTGCCTGAACATGCAGGCACGGCAACCGCACTCGGGGCACTCGAGATAGCAGCGGAATTGCCATTGGACGGCAGCCACGTCTAAGACGGCGCCAATGAGGAAACGATCGCGCACTCAGAAAACGAGAGTGATGAGAGTTTTAGCGTTGGCAATCCTGGTGCTCTTCGTAGCCGCCTGGGTTGTATTGCCGGCGCCAACCATGTGGCTTTTGCCGCTGTCGGTGGGGGCGCCGGAAATCGGTGTGCCGCTTGCTTTGGCAGCATTTGTAGCCGCTGCCATTTCACTTCTTCATGTCCGCGCATTCGCCCGAGCGCGTGTCGCACTGTTGCTCTCCATCATCGCGATAGCATTCGCGCTATCGCCCCTTGCGCGCTTTGGATCGACCTACCGTGACGCGGAACGCGAGATGGAAGCAGCAATGACGACCGAGTATCTGCAAAATCTTAACGAGGCCAACGAGCAGCTTTCCGAAAGCGCTCTAGACATCTCAAAGCTCCTCCGGCCGTTCACAGCTACGAAATCTACGATCGCCGCTCGCGCTAATGACTTTCGCGTGGTGGGCGGAGACACGCTTCGCATGATCGTCTACCAACGTGATACAAACGTGCTCAGGCCAATGCTTATTCAGATATACGGCGGAGCGTGGCAACGCGGAAACCCTTCCGATTTTGCAGACTTCGCCCGTCGTGCTGCCGAAATCGGTTTCGTGGTATTCGCAATCGACTACCGTCATGCGCCACAGAACATTTTCCCGGCACAGATAGAGGACGTTCGTGCAGCGCTGGAATACGCTGTCCTGCATGCACACGAATACCGCGCTGACACTTCGAAGATCGTAGTGATGGGTCGCTCTGCTGGCGCGCATCTCGGAATGCTCGCAGCGTACATGCCGAATGCACACCACGGAATTCGCGGAGTGATAAGCTACTATGGGCCCGTCGATCTCGTTGAAGGCTATCGACATCCACCTTCGCCCGACCCCCTCGATGTGCGAGCAACAGAAGAGACGTTTCTTGGTGGCGCACCTCGGTCGCAGCTGGCGCGCTACGAGGCTGCATCACCAATCACTTATGCAAACATCAAACAGCCACCAACACTTCTGATTTATGGAGGACGCGATCATATAGTTGAACCGCGCTTCGGTCGCATATTACGCGATTCGCTGCGACGTAGCGGCACCGTCGTCGTGCATGTACCGATACCGTGGGCAGATCACGCATTCGATGAAGTGCCGAACGGCCCGAGCGGTCAACTCGCCCGGTTCGTCACTGAGCGGTTTTTGCTTTGGGCCGTTCGGGAATAACTCAATCGCGCTGACGTATCATTCGCGCATCCAGTGACAGGTATAGCCACCAGGATTCTTCTGCAGATAGTCCTGATGATACTTCTCTCCGCTATACCAGGTGGAAGCTTCCACGACTTCCGTGCTTATTGGCTTGTTCCATTTGCCAGACTCATTTACGCGCTGCTTCACCCGCTCGGCGGTCTCCTTCTGCTCAGTCGAGTTGTAAAAAATTGCAGAGCGATACTGGGTGCCGACATCATTACCCTGCCGGTTCGGCGTTGTGGGGTCGTGCAGCCGGAAGAACCAGTTTTCGAGCAGGCTTTCGTAAGAAAGAATCGACGGGTCAAAGGTTATCCTGACAGACTCGGCGTGGCCCGATTTGCTGTCGTGAGTATCATGATAGGTAGGATTCTCCAGCCATCCTCCCGTATATCCCACATCAGTGTCAAGAACTCCCGGTACGGATCGAAGTATGTCTTCAGTGCCCCAGAAACAGCCTGCGGCTAGAGTCGCGATTTCTACCTCGCGCTCGGTCGCGACTTCGTCGTGCTTTTTAATTGAACCTCCGCCCGCATCTGGGACGGCACGGCTTTCTACGCCAGTATCCATTGCGCTGAAATCCTGATTAAATGTCTGGTTTAGTATGCGATATCAGACTTATCCTCAGCGGTAGGCAAAGGTTCCCGAGACCGCCTCTCATACCGCGCGACAAAACGATTCCACCTCTTCCGCCGGAAACGAACATGCTCGAGTACCTGAGATTACCTGCATCCATCCGCGTCTCATTGAACGCCCGCGGGTTGATGGTGGCTGCGTCATTAGCCGCGTCGATAGCTGTGCAAACAGCGTGCACAGGGGGCACCACTCGCCAGTCGCCGTCAGCATCGGTTGCGGTCGTCGACTCGCAGCAAAGCGTCTTGCCTATAACCGAAGCCGCCCACGGAATGGTGGTGTCGGCTAGCTCGATTGCGAGTGAGGCTGGCGCAAAGGTACTCGCCAGCGGGGGGAATGCGGTGGATGCTGCTATCGCTACCGGTTTCGCGCTTGCCGTCACCTATCCCACGGCAGGTAACATCGGTGGTGGCGGATTCATGGTCATTCGATTCCCGGACGGGCGCGCTACCACGATTGATTTCAGGGAACGGGCACCCTCGCTCGCCAAGCCCGACATGTTCACCGATAGTTCTGGTACGTACTCGGCGCAGATTCACCACCGTAGCCATCTCGCCGTCGGAGTGCCGGGAACGGTAGCAGGATTCGCGTTGGCCCACGGGAAATATGGATCCAAGCCCTGGAAGCAGCTTGTGCAACCTGCAGTATCGCTCGCATCAGACGGTTTCGATGTCCCACCAGGGCTCGCCGCTTCACTGGCTGGCATGGTGTCGCGCTCCAGCTATCCGGCTACCGTTGCCGCTTACTCGAAGAACAAAACTGCGTATGTGGCGGGAGAGAGAATGCGACTTCCAGACCTTGGGCGCACGCTTGCCCGCGTAAGGGATTCCGGTCGGGATGGCTTTTACAAAGGAGAGACGAGTCGCCTCATTGTGGCCGAGATGAATCGCGGAGGCGGGATAATTTCGGCGAAAGATCTTGAGGAGTATAAGGCCAGCGAGCGCGCTCCTGTAATAGGTAGCTACCGGGGATACGAAATCATCGCAATGCCTCCGCCGAGTTCGGGCGGTGTGACGATGATCGAGATGCTGAACATACTCGAGGGATTCGACCTCGCGGCGGCAGGACATAACTCACCACGCTATTTGCATCTGGTTACCGAAGCTATGCGACGCGGATTTCTCGATCGCGCCCGCTTTATTGGTGATCCAGACTTCGTGGAAGTGCCGGTTGCGAGACTCACCAGCAAAAGTTACGCAGCGCAACTCAGGCACACTATCGATACCAACCGTGCTTCACCGTCCTCACCCTCGCAAACTGTCGTGGGATACGAAAGTCCTGAGACCACGCACTATTCGGTTGTAGACAAGAATGGTATGGCAGTCTCGGTCACTTATACGCTTGAGGCGGGATACGGATTGGGAGCGGTAGTTGCAGGTGCGGGATTTCTTCTCAACAATGAAATGGGTGATTTCAACGGTAAGCCGGGACTAACCGACAGCACCGGATTAATCGGAACGCAGCCCAATATCGCGCGGGGTGGAAAACGAATGTTGTCGAGCATGAGCCCGACGATCATCGCTAAAGACGGAAAGCTCGTGGCAGTAATCGGCAGCCCTGGTGGACGCACCATCATCAATACGGTGATGCAGGTTGCGTTGAATGTCATGGACTTTCACATGTCGATCTACGACGCGGTAAAAGCTCCACGTGTTCATCACCAGTGGCTGCCCAACGTTATCACCGTGGAGCGGAGCGGGTTTGAACCCTCAACCGTAAAAGCTCTGGAAGCGATGGGTCACACCGTTCGAGTAGGCGGCGCGCAGGGAACTGCGCACTCGATAATGATCGATGCAATGACCGGACATCGCATTGGCGCACCCGACCCGCGAGATCGTGACGCGGGAGCTTACGGCAACTGAAAGCTTCGGATGTAGCGTTAACGAGTTGGCCCTCACTGAAAAGTGGTCAATGGCGTGAATGACTCTTTTGATGAACGCAAGTTCATAACATCGTGGCGCTGAGTTTGCTTGTATCGGCTCGCAGAACATCGTGAACGGCCATCGCAATCTGCACGGACTCGCCGGTCGCAATAACGATGGCAAGGCGTATTCATCATGCTGGTAAAGATTTATCACAATGATGATCATAGCCTGAACTCGCGACTGATAAAGGATGATCCTCATGCGATTCCCCTCGTCCTTACCAGCTCTACCGAAATTTCGTTTGGCAGCAACTGTTGCTGCTACAGCTGTGGTACTCACTGTTGCACCTCTGCAAGCGCAATCCGGACCGCAAAACATCGCGTTGAACAAAACGGTACTGGCTACCGGCTCGTTTGGTACTCTTGGTGCCGACGCCATGGCCATCTGGGGTAGCGATTGCTCGGTCGCGAATTTATTACCTTTTTCGTCGATCACCAGCGGAGTTTTCGTACCGGAGGGATCGTTGTGTGTGTGGTGGGAAGCCCACGTAAGTCCTCGGTCGAGCAATTTCCTGATAGTTGATCTGGGGTCTTCATTCAACATCGGCGGCATAATCCTGCAGGCCGACAACAACGACAGTCACGTCGTTGACATGCGGTTGGGATCGTCCGGCGATTGGTTTAACCCGTTGATGTTTGGTGCTTCGCCGATTTCCGGCGGTGGTATCAGCACCCGCTCGGCGCTAGATGCTGCAGGTTTTGAGGCGAGCCAGCTGCGAATCCGTGCTACCGCGGGGGAGGGTTGGTACGCGGTCACGCAGATCAGCGTGAACGCCGCTACCGTTGTACCGGAGCCGGGCACTTTTCTGATGTTGGGACTGGGCCTTTCCGCTGTCGCCGTGTTGAATCGCAGACGACGCGAGAAAGATCATCGTTAGCAGCTGTCACGTCTTCTAGCGCAGCTTTCGCCGGGCCTTGAAATAACGCGCTGCGAAGACCCCAGCGGCGAAGCCTCCGAGATGTGCTTGCCAGCTGATGCCCGGGGTACCAGGA
>JBBSTN010000101.1:0-9655 GCA_038235845.1 Gemmatimonadales bacterium
GAAGCGCGCTGGCTAGCGCGATTCGGACGTGAGTTGCCGTCGAGCAACCGCCAGCAAGCAATGGTCCCCGAAGATGCAACAATCCTCGACAACCGCCATGGCAGTGCACCCGGTATCTGGCTCGAGGATTCCAGGAAAAGATGGGTGGCCATGCTTCCCGGGGTCCCCCGGGAAATGCGCGGTATGCTTGCTGATACGATCGTGCCGCGATTACGCGACCTTGTCGGTAGCGATTCGCAGGTAATCCGATCGCGCACCGTCCGAACCTGTAACATTGCCGAATCTGCGCTCGCCGATCGCCTCGGTGATTACGCCGCCGGATTGCTGGGGTTGTCTCTAGCGTTTCTGCCCGGCAGCGACGGTGTGGATCTTCGACTCACCGCCAGTGGAATTGCGTTGGCCAACGCGAACTCGTTACTCAGCGAGGCATCGAAACTGATCTCGGAAAGGGCGGGGCGCTGCGTGTACGGCATCGATGACGATGATCTCGCGGCTCTTGTCCTGACCGCTTGCGTAAACGCCCGCCAAACCGTCGCCGTGGCGGAAAGCTGCACCGGCGGCCTGCTCGGCGCCCGACTCACGTCAATCCCGGGATCGAGTCGCGTATTCCAGGGCGGCATCCTGGCATATTCGAACGAGGCGAAAATGCGTGAGCTTGGCGTTGGCGCGGCGGTACTGGACGAACACGGCGCTGTGAGCAGGCCAGTTGCTATCCAGATGGCGCAGGCGGTGCGAGCCAGATTTGGAGCAACCATCGGAATTGGCGTTACAGGAATCGCGGGGCCCGATGGCGGATCGGGAGAGAAGCCCGTGGGCACCGTATGGGTCGCCCTCGACGTTGGGGGAGAGGTACACGCTGTACACGCGACGCTGCCGGGCGATCGAAACGAAATTCGGTATCGAGCGGCTCAACTCGCACTCGACCAGGTAAGGCGCGCGCTGGAAGATGCAGTCCTCTCGCCCCGATCCGTCGTCGGTGCGGATTCTGCAGGATGGGAAACCCAGGCCTGACCCGTGCGTAATTTGCTAACATTATTAGCTCTCGAGACTTCACGCACTTACTTCCTCGCGAATAGCCGTAAACTATGACAGAATCTTTCTCAGGCGATGGCTCCGACGATCAGTTGGAAGACACCGTTGATACTTCAGACGCCACGGGCGTCTCGTCTGCAAATGACGACAATAATTCCGAGTTGCTGCAACGCGAATTGGCAAATTCCAAAGACCGCCACCTTCGACTTGCCGCCGAATACGACAATTTCCGTCGGCGGGCGGCAAAGGAGCGCCAGGAAGCCGGCTGGCGCGCGCAGGGTGAACTGGTTCGCGGTATCCTCGATGCTCTCGACGATATCACGAGATTCGCACATGTCGACCCGCAAACGGTCGACGCGCGCACCGTCGTCGACGGCGTCCTGCTGGTGGAACGCAAACTCTTCAAGTCCCTCGCCGGCCATGGGTTCGAAATCATAGACCCGACCGGTCACCTCTTCGATCCGAATCAGCATGAAGCCGTAAGCACCACGCCTGCGTCAACGCCGGCGGAAGACGATATCGTAGCGACCTGTTTTCAGGTGGGCTATGTGATCAACGGTCACGTGTTGAGGCCCGCCAGAGTTGTAGTCAGGCAATGGGCTGGTGACAGTGAATCGGGAAAGGTGGACGGGGGCGGCAGTCAGGGCGCGGCTGGCGGTCCAACTGGCCGTTCGGCGGGCGCTAGCAAGTCTGACAACGAGGACGATGGCAGCAACGGCGGCAACGGTTCTCCGTCGGGTTCGCGCGTAAGCTGATATGGCGAAAAGCAAGGACTACTACGCGGTCCTCGGTGTCGCTTCGAATGCGTCTCAGGACGAGATCAAGAAGCAATACAGGCGCCTGGCAAAACAGCATCACCCGGACGCCAATCCAACCGACCCTAAAGCCGCCGATCGGTTCAAGGAAATTTCAGAAGCGCACAACGTGCTTGGCGACGCCGAGAAACGTAAGCAGTACGATGAGATGCAACGGCTGGGGGCGTTTTCCAATTTTGGTGCGCGCTCCGCTTCTACATCCTCACGCCCTGGAGCATACGGAAACCCCCGTCCCGGTCAGAGCGGCCCCGGCGTATTTACCGATTTCGACGTAGGCGGCATTGGCGGACTCGGCGACATTTTCTCTTCGATGTTCGGTGGGAATGCCACTCGCCCGCGTCGCGGCGGGCCAGAACGCGGACAGACGGTCGAGAAGGTGGTGGAGGTGCCTTTCCGCGTTGCTGCGACCGGTGGCAAGGTGCCGGTAGAGCTTGATGTTAACGAGGAATGTGATACCTGCCACGGTTCGGGAGCTGCACCCGGCGCACAGATACGCCCGTGCGCGGAATGTGGGGGGCGCGGCGTAATTTCGTTTGGTCAAGGAAGTTTTGCCGTAAACCGTCCATGTCCGGTTTGTATGGGCCGCGGGCAGGTGCCGACCGAGCGCTGTCCTACCTGTAACGGGACGGGAGAAGCGCGGGTACGTCGAAAAGTGCTTATCACCGTCCCTTCCGGGGCCGAAAGTGGCGCCAAGGTGAGATTGAGAGGCCAGGGTGGTAAAGGTGCGGCAGGGGGCCAGCCAGGCGATCTGGTGATAACCTTTCAGGTGTTGCCCGACCGGTTTTATACGCGTGAGGGTAACGATCTCATTGCGACGATTCCAATCAACATCGCTCAGGCGACCCTCGGCTCCCGCATTAGTGTAAAGACGCTCGAAGGGAAGAAAATTGCTTTGAGAATTCCCGCAGGAACCTCCGCGGGAAAGCGTTTCCGGATTTCCGGGCAAGGTATTGAAAAGGACGGTACAAAAGGCGACCTGTACGTGGAAGTTACAATAACCGTCCCGGAGTCCCTCTCCGACGAGCAGGAGAAAGCGATGCGCGATTTCGCCGAAGCAGGGGGGCTCAAATTCTGAAACTGTCAAGTTCTCGGGCGCTCCTGGTTGCCGTGGTCCTGGTTATCGTTTTCTCGCCGCTCCGGCTGCAGGCGCAGGAGGGAGCTGAAGGTGACGACGCACTCCCCCGGTGGGCGTGGGACAGATGTCTGGCCGGAATCACTTATGGGGCTCCATTCAAACTGGCGGCGTCATTTGCTGGCGGCCTCGTTCATGAATCCACCACTGGCGGAGCCGATCTCTGCGCGTTTGGCGCTGCCAAGGTAGGCTTCGGTGCTGCCCGTGGGTCGATCGGAATCGCTCGTAGCAGTGGCCCACTGGCCCGCGGTGCGGCCCTGAGTGCCGGCTTGATCCGGACTTTTGGTGGCTCGTGGAACGCCACACCGGAGCGCACCTACGTGGGAGCGTCGGTTCACGTGTGGCCGCTGCTCGCGCTGGGGGGCGAGATTGGATACTACGTGCGTCTCGGAGACAGTCAGGGCGCTTCTGATCACCAGAAGCGTGTCGTTACCTGGTCATTCGGATTCGGTTTCTGAACACTCGAAACCCCTTCAGATCACAGGCCGCGCAGGTATCCACCGGTCTTGTTGTCGGCCTGGCGGTGGGAATGCTGCTCGGCCGGGATTCGTTTGATGCACAGGTATCGACCCGCGTTATTTCAATTCTTGAGCCCATTGGAACGGCGTGGATAAATGCGCTCAGAATGACGGTGATTCCGCTTGTAGTGCCATTGCTGATCGTGGGAGTGGCGGGCTCGGACGACACGCGGCGTGCAGGAATTCTCGGCGCTCGCGCATTTGCCTGGTTTTTCGCGATGCTCGTATTCTTCGCGGTATTTACGGCGATCATTGCACCATGGCTGTACACTTTTCTCACGCTCGACCCGGTCGCGACCGAACGATTGCGCGCAACGGCGCAGATAGACTTGCCCAGCCCGGAGTCGCTGAGCGCGAGGTCATGGTTGCTCGGGCTCATTCCACTAAATCCAATTCGCGCGGCTGCCGACGGAGCGCTTCTTCCAGTTGTGCTTTTCACCCTGCTGTATTCGTTTGCTCTGGGACGCGTAGCGCCTGAAGCACGCGAGTCGCAGATAAAATTCTTTCGCGCTATGGGCGATGCAATGCTGGTTGTGGTGCGCTGGATTCTCGCCATCGCCTGGCTGGGAATATTCGCACTCGCTGTCGTTCTAGGTGAGAAGTTGGGGACGGGCGTGATTGGCGCGATAGGGTTTTACGTATCGGTCAACATCGGACTGCACATAATCGGCACCGTGCTTATTTACCTGTTGGTGATCGTGTCGCGACGAGTTCCCATTACGACATTTGCCCGCTCGGTTATACCGGCTCAGGTGGTGGGTTTTGGCACTCGAAGTTCGCTAGCCTCTTTGCCTGCACTGGTGAAAGGGGCAAACGACCACCTCGATTTACCGGAAAGCTCCACAGGCTTTGTGCTGCCACTGGCAGTGTCCGTATTCAAGCTCACGAGCGCGATATACTGGATCGTGGCAGCGCTTTTTGTAGCGCGACTATACGGGCTCCCACTTGGTTTTTCATCGATACTTCTGGTTGGTGCTTCATCGGTTGTGCTGAGCTTCAGCACGCCGGGAATTCCAAGTGGCGGAATGCTTCTCCAAGCTCCCATCTATGTCGCGATCGGGCTGCCGGTAGAAGCGATTGGAATTCTGATTGCTCTCGACACTTTGCCGGACATGTTCAAGACGTTGTTCAACGTCACGGCCGATATGGCAGTTGCGATACTTGCGCCGGATAGAACAGACGTAAACCGGCGCGTTGGGCTACCCGACCCGATCATGGTAGTCGCCTGAACTTTGGTTATCGAAGTATGGGAAGTTCTCTGCGATGTCGCGAAGACCTGGGAGCAGGCGCGTGCACATCGCCATAAGCTTCCGTAGCGGGCGCACTACGCGCTCCCCGTTCAATAACACCACCGCCCAATACATGATCGTCGTCATAGATGACGAGCGACTGACCTGGGGTTATAGCCGATACTCCGTGATCGAGCGCTAACTCTATTTCACCTCGGTCCAGCGATACGACTGTAGCATCCGCAGCGCGCGAACGGTGACGAATCTGAACTTGCACAGACTGTCCAATTTGCGGCGTGCTTGACAGCCAGTTCAGTTCATTCGCGACAACACAGCGTCCCACAAGGTCATCGCGCGTACCTATCACCACTGCACGTTTTGACGGAATGATGTCCACCACGTACATCGGCGAGTCGAACCCACCCGGCAGTCCCCGACGCTGGCCGATTGTGTAGCGCGCGAATCCTCTGTGTAGGCCCACCTTCTCGCCCGATAAAAGCATCAAGGGGCCGGGAGACAAAGCTTCCGCATCTGCTCCGAGGTGTGCTTCAAGAACCTTCACGTGATCCCCGTCAGGAACGAAGCAGATATCCTGGCTTTCGATCTTTTCTGCGGTCCGAAGTCCAAACTTTCGAGCGACCGCGCGGGTTTCCGACTTCGTCATCCCACCCACTGGAAGCAACATCCGATCAAGAACCTTTCGCTCGATGCCCCACAGGAAGTAACTCTGATCCTTGGCGGAGTCGAGACCACGCAACAGCGCGCGCGATCCGTCTAGGATGCCCGTGCGTGCGTAATGTCCCGTCGCAATCCAGTACGCATCGATCGCGTCCGCCTTCGTCAGGAGGTCGCGAAACTTTGTGAAGGTATTGCAGCGAACGCAGGGAATCGGGGTGCGGCCGCGTGCATACTCCTGAACAAAATCGCGCAATACGTCTTGGCTGAAGCGATCAACCAGATTGACGACGTAATGAGGTACGCCAAGCAAATCGCACACACGTCGTGCGTCGCTTGTACTGTCGAGTGAGCAACAGGGCTTATCCGGAACGTCCATGCCGTCCTCGTGCAACTTCATCGTCACGCCAACGACGTCGCACCCGCGCTCGACCAGCATTGCGGCGGCCACCGACGAATCAACTCCGCCCGACATCGCAACAAGCACGCGCTCCCCCGCGCGGGGACCATCGCGATTGTCAGGTGCGTCGCCCGGAGCAGGTGTATCCGGAGGATTCAGGAAATGATGATCAGTCATTGCGATATTGTTGATAGCGCGAAGTACAGTCTGCTATGAAGACAGTCACAAGGGAGTATGAGGCTACACTGTCGCAAACGAAGTGCGCGCCTTCGCGGCAAGGGTACCAAGGATCTCGGCCACTCTCATAACACATTTTTCATCGCTAAGACAACCCAGCGAAAATCGAAGCGCCGCATTTGCCAACAGTGGCGGAACGCCCATCGCTTTAAGTACATGCGATGACGAAATACTACCACTTTGACATGCGGACCCGGCGCTGCATGCAACGCCGCGTAGATCGAGCGCCATCAACATAGACTCGCTGTCGGTACCGGGTATCGATACGTTGACGATGTGCGGAGCACGCGGCGCATCTGCGCTGTGAATGACCGCGCCCTCTACACGAGATCGAATCTCCGATTCGAATAAATTCCGGAGATTGAGAAGCCGCTCATGCTCAGACTCCCCCTCGGCAAGTGTAAGCTCTGCGGCAGTTGCGAGTCCCACAGCAAATGCGACGTTCTCTGTGCCGGGCCGTCGCCCTCGATCTTGCGAACCACCGTGCAAAAGTGGTTCAAGGGTCGTGTTCCGACGGATGTACAGCGCGCCAATTCCCTTGGGTGCACCAATCTTGTGACCCGAGATCGTCAGCATGTCGAATGGCGTTTCTCGTGCATCGACCGAAAGCTTTCCAAACGCCTGAACCGCGTCAGTATGAAAGAGAACGCCCGCTTTCCTCGCTCTCGCGGCGAGCGAGGGCACGTCCTGAATAACACCGGTTTCGTTGTTCACCCACATCACGCTGGCCACAGCGACGCTATCGTCGAGCGCGGCGTCGAACGCGGTGTCGTCGACCAACCCGCTGGGCGAGACCGAGACAATGCGAGCCTCGCCGCCCTCGCGCGCAACCTGCTGAACCGCGGCAAGAATGGCCTTGTGCTCGATGGGCGTGGTCACCGCAGCCGTTCGTCCTGCTGAACGGAGGGTACGAAACGCACCCAGGATGGCGAAGTTGTCGCCTTCCGTACCACACGAGGTGAAGCAGAGTTCGTCGGCGTTGGCACCAATGCAGGCCGCAAGCTTTTCGCGTGCTTCATCAAGCGCGACGCGGGATTCGCGACCCAGGCGGTGCACGCTGGACGGATTCCCAAAGCTCGGCCCGAAAAACGGCGCCATGGCTGCCATCACTTCGTCGCGAACCGGAGTTGTCGCAGCATGATCGAGATACACTTGCTGGGTCATTCAGGTAAGATACGAAAGATTTGCATTCCTCGCACCCGTCACAAAGATGTTCTCCACCTGTATTCATTGCTCTAGTAACCTGGGTCAAAACGAGGCGCTGGAGCGATTTCCCGTAGGAGAGCGGCTCGCTTTCGACCCTCAGAAAGGTCGTTTGTGGGTCGTTTGTCCACATTGCGAGCGATGGAATCTCTCACCGCTGGACGAGCGTTGGGAAGCCATCGAAGACGCCGAAAGAAAATTCCGTGACGCAAAACTTCGTGTAAGCACCGACGAAATCGGTATGGCGAGGCTGCGAGAAGGACTTGATCTGATTCGGATCGGCCAGCCACAGCGGCCCGAGATGGCGGCTTGGCGATATGGCGATCAATTCGGTCGACGAAGGCGACGCCAGATGTTGATAACGGGTGCCGCGGTAAGCGCCGTGGCAAGTGTCTACGGCGTCGTAATGTTCGTGGGCGCAAGCGCGGGCGCTTTTGCCGGCATCTACGCAAACCCGGGCATCTGGGACTCGCTGATCCATGGCAGCCCAGACGCCGTCGTTGCCAGGCTCGTAGGTCCGGACGGACAACCGCTTCTCATCAAGCGCAGGCATGCCCGTATGAGCGCACTGGAACGGGACGATCCCGATCCTGGACGTCCGTCATCGATGCTTCGGTCACGTGCAACGGTCAGTTCAGCGACTCCCTCGGACGCCTCGCTACGATTTCGTTTGCGCCTCGAGCATTCGACCGGGACGAAGATTCTCTATGGTGATGACGCCATGCGAGCTGCCGCCCAGCTCCTGCCGGCGGTCAACCGTTTTGGTGGCTCAGGGAAGAAAGTGCAGGAGGCGGTGGGACTTCTCGAGGAGGCCGGCAACCCCGCAGGCGTGCTACTCAGAGCGCAGGAGCAATTTGGTTTTGTAACCGGCGAGAAGCGGCCCAAGTACAACAAGAAAGGCAAGGTGCCCATTCAAAAAGTACCCGGAGCGCTTCACACACTGCCCTTGATACAGCGTCTGGCCATTGAAATGGCGCTGCACGAGGAGAGCGAACGACGCGCAATGGATGGCGAACTCGCCGAGCTGGAGCGCGCGTGGCGTGAGGCGGAGGAGGTGGCGAAAATATCCGACGATATGTTCGTCTCGAGTTCCGTGAACGAGCGTCTTTCACGAATGCGTGATGAAAGCAAAGTGCCAGCAAAAGAAGAATCCAACTGAAGTGTGATTAATGTACAGCACCTGTTTCCACTGCAATAATCAGCTCGGCAGCAACGGGAGGATCGAGCTGTTCCCTGTCGGACGGCGCATTGCCTTCGACTCGTCCATGGGCAGACTATGGGCGGTCTGCAAAGCATGCGAACGCTGGAACCTGTCGCCCATAGAGGAGCGATGGGAGGCCATCGAGGAGTGCGAACGCGCGTACAGCGAAACAAAGGTGCGAATGAGCACCGACAACGTCGGTCTCGCGCGCTTGAGTGACGGCACTGAACTCGTAAGGATTGGTAAACCGATGCGGCCGGAGTTTGCCGCGTGGAGATATGGCGATCAGTTTGGACGGCGTCGCAGGAAGGCGTGGATGTTTTCTCTGGGCGGTGTTGCCGCAATGGGCGCGACGGTACTAGGCGGTGCGGGGTTTGGGGTTCCGCTTCTTTCCGCACTACCGTTCATTCACGTGATAAATCTCGGAACTATCCTCAGAGTGGCGCAGATCAAGCGCGAATATATTCTTCCGCTTCCGGATGGCGGATCGTTTCGCCCGATTGGCATTCCGCGTTTTGTGGCGCGGCATGATGTTAGTGAGGGTTGGGGTATCGAGTATGGCTACACGGCGAAATTCGAGTCCGAACAACCGCCGTCGATGTGGCAGTCGCGTGCGGCGTTCATCAACAGAACGCGCAACACGGAGTTGGGACGTCTTCAAATTCGCGGCGATGAGGCGGAAGCCGTTCTACGTTGGGTGCTGCCGCGAGTGAATCGTGGAGGTGCTTCGGCCCGGCACGTGCAAGCGGGCGTTGAACTGATTGAGGACGCTGGCGACCCACGCAACTTTGGTACATGGGCAGCCGGCCAAATTCACAAATGGTCGGCCCAACAGACGTTCGGCGATAATGGTGACCTGAAACAGTTGCCAATAGCGGCGCGAATTGCACTGGAAATGTCGGTGCACGAGCAGGCGGAACGACGCGCTCTGGAAGGCGAACTTACGCAACTGGAGGCTGCCTGGAAACGCGCGGAGGAGATCGCGAACGTAGCGGATTCTCTGACGGTGGACAAGTCGGTTGAAGACAGGCTCATCGAGCTTCGGGGAAAGCTGGACCGCCCGCGGGAATAGATCGACACCCTCGGTTGGGCGATGCAAATCGCTGGAAGGAATGACGCGCTTAATCAAGGCGATCTTTGGATGTGGTCAGGCACGCCGCTGTGCGCGCTAGAGGGGATTGCATCGGATGGTGCTGGTGCTCACGGCCGACAC
>JBBSTN010000102.1:0-9637 GCA_038235845.1 Gemmatimonadales bacterium
AATCTTGGAGTTACCATCGGCGACACGATCACGTGGAATGTGCAGGGAGTGCCTGTGCGAACTACAATCTCGAATATCCGGTCGGTCAACTGGGCTCGCTTCGAAGCCAACTTCTACGTGATCTTCGTTCCGGAAGCCATTCGACGTGCGCCACAACAGTATGTAGTGATTGCCAATGTCGACTCTCCTGCCTTGATCGCGCGGGCGCAGAGAGACGCCGTCATTCGCTTTCCGAATGTTTCCAGTATCGACCTTTCACTTGTTCAGAAGACGATAGGTGCAATCGTCGATCGAGTCACACTTGCTATTCGCTTCCTCGGCGTTTTTTCGCTTGTCATGGGGGTGCCGGTGCTGTTTAGCGCGGTTGCGGCAACGCGTCGTGCGCGAATTCGTGAGGGCGTTTTACTGCGCACACTTGGTGCTTCCAGAGTTCAGATCGCAAAAATTCTTCTTGCCGAATACGGTGCACTTGGCGCGCTTGGCGCACTCACAGGAATGGTGCTCGCGTTTGGCGGAGCGTGGGCGCTGACAAAATACATCTTCGACGATTCGTTCGACCCGGCGTTTGGTCCCACACTGGCGATCGCCGGAGGCATGCTGCTCCTGACGATGGGCATCGGTTTTCTCACGAGCCGCGATGTTTATCGAGAAACACCGATGGCGGCCATCCGGGAAGCCTGAACGTCAACAAAGCAAAATCTCCCAAGCCGGACGATAACTTCAGCGGCGCAGAATCTCTCCGAAGGTAGAGGGCACTCCGGACTTATCCAACGTAACCCAAACGCGCGATCCAACCATCTCGCGCAACGATGCCGGTACGGAAGTGAGTCGTCTCGTGCCGGATCCATCGGTCAGCTGAAGTGACCATGCGCCGCCAGATTCGGTGAGCCGTCCGTCGAGCACCGGTTGACCTTCTTTGCCGCGAACAAGGAATCCGCTCACTACAACGTCTCGACTCGTGATCATTACGCCCTTGACGCTCAGCTCCATCCCTTCGAGCCGCGAAAAGCCACCGCTAGCCATCCCGCTCAGCGCTACGAGATCTCCTCCGGGAACGCGCAGCATGGGCTGCCGAACGGGCGCGTTACCTGAGAGTACGATCACCCCGCGTACTGTGTCGGCCTCCTTCCGAGGGTTGAGTTCGGCCCGGGTCCTGACTCTGTTGCCGACATTGCCTGCGGGGTTTCCGCCGACGGCGCTGCCGGTGCTTCCCACGACTGAGCTTCGTGCGCCAGCAGCGGAAAGACTACTGTCCATGCGGGCATCCAGCCTGGCTTTGCCTGTTGAGGTTGGGGCTCCGCCCGAACCGACGGGTGGTGTGGAGGAGATCGTCAACGGACGTTCAGCCTGAGCAAAAAGCGAGTCCGCAACGTATCCGAGAGAATCCAGTCCCTCTGAGGTGCCCTTGACAGTGTAGCCGTTTTCGGACGAGCCACACGCGAGCACAAGTAGTAGACATCCAGCTCCGCTTATACGCATATTCAGAAGCTAAATCGGCGCCGGAAATCGGCAACGTCACACTATGGTGACCACGCCGTCGCCAGGCGCGTCCACCTAGCTGAGCGAGTCGGTTGCATGTGGACGCTGTGGGCAAATTCACCACGAAAGGTCGGGACAGATGTGGGAGGCTGAAAATACGCGCGGTTTGTCATTCGCCACAGCAAGCGCCTGGAGTGAAGCAGCAAGTGCGTTCTCCGCTGCCGTCGAGAGCATAAATGCTGACGACGACCGCGAATCCGCTAACGCGGACGCACTGGCGCTTGTACTTGGAAACCTCGCGCATGCCTGTTTCCTGGACGATCGAGTCGACGAAGCCATTCGGCATCAGCAACGTGCCTGTGCTCTTCGTGCCGCCATTCTGGGTGAAGATGCCATATCCGTGGCGCGTTCACGGTCCGACCTCGCGGTTATGCTGGCGTCGTCCGGACGAATTGAGGAAGCTCCCGCTCTGATCGCGCGCGCGATCACCGCGGTTGAACAGGGTGCCGGAGAAAATGACCTCAAACTGGCTGTCGTTCTGGAAAACGCTGCACGAACGCTGATTGCCTCTGGTCAACCCGCCGAGGCCGAACCTCATATCGTTCGTTTGCGGACTTTGCTAAGTGACCACGAATTGTCAACGGATCGCGCGGACATGCTTCTCGACCGAGTGCGGTCGGAAGCGCCGGGTCGACCTGACGTCGGCTTGATGAGTGAATCCGCATCGCCCGCAGCGGCGACTGGCATTGAACACATCGGAGAATCCGCATCGTTCGCCGAAACAGAAGTCTCTCTCGAGTCCTCGAACCTGATCGAAGCGTCCGTTACGAATGACGACGAAGTAGTGCAGCATGAGGAGATCCAAGCGCCCGCCGCGATTGACCACGACGTTGTGCAGCATGAGGAGATCGATGCGCCCGCTGCGATTGACGAAGTTGTGTGGCACGACGAAGTAGCGCAGCACGAGGAGATCAATGAGGCCGTTGTGATCGAACCCGATTTCGAAGACGATCCCCTGCGCGATGCCGTGATGCTAACCGATGTACTGCTCCGCAGTACTCCCTCGGGAATGGATGCAATCCGGATGCAGGAGCGCGAGTCACGGGCCCGAGAAGATGACCGAGACAGTTCGGCCGATGTGGTTTTTGGCAATGTTGAACTCGCATCGCCAACTAGCCCGGAAGACGTAAGCGACGACGTAGGCGACGACCTAAGCTATGAGTCATCTGCAACGTCGGAACTGTCGCTTGATGGCATTGAGCTGCTCGCAACGGCAGATATTGACACTGGAGACGATTCGTCGGCAGACGTTAACGACGCGCGAAAAAGCGATAGCACGGGTGAGGATGAGTCCAGCATCGCGGACGCCGACCCTGCCGGGCTCGGATTCATCGTGCAGTACGGAACGCCGCTCGACGAAGAACTCCCTCTAACCGACAGTGCGCACGAAAGTGCATATGACGTCGTGCTCAACAACGCAACGGACAAAGACGCAACGCATAGAGTAGTGAGCGCGACCGAAGCCTCGCCGGTTGATAAAGAGATTGCACTGGAAACGCAATCGGAAGCAAAGGCTGCGGCGACGGCATCCGCGAAGCCCATAACATCGTCAGTGCCAGAGCAAGTTTCGGACGCGCAACCACCAGCTCAACAACCCGGAAAGCTCCGCGCACCACGGATGGTGCCGCTCGAGGAAACCGGTTCAGGCGCTGGAAAACGTGTTGCAATCGGGGCCGGAATCGCTGCTCTGATTGCCGCTGTGAGCTGGTTCCTGATTGGCAGCTAAGCTCACCGACATCGCTCCCCGATTATATCTCTGAGTATATCTCTGAGTTCAGGGCCGTATAACTGGATCATGCGCGCTGACTCGGACTCGATTCGATGGCGTCCTGCTTTCCCCATGAACCCTCATGCAGTGATCTGTGATTGATCGGGCCAGCGCACCTCATGCGACAGCCAAACGTGCACAATCTTAGCGCACCCATTGTGCTCGGGTCAGCATTTAACGCATGCAGGATTTCACTGTGACCGGCACATCACCGTCGCACAGCTCGCATTTGCCGCGATCTATACTGCTGATCGGACCAGGCTGGCTTGGCTCCGAGATTGCGCAGCGTTGCCTCCAGCACTTCGATATCGTGTACACACTGAGTCGATCTCCCGCTCGTTCGTTGCGAAATTTTGAAGAGTATTCGCGGAATGACCCGAAGCGCTGGCAGCACATCCAGATGGACGTCCGTGACCTCGCTCATGTCGACCCGCCGCCCGATGAAGCGATCCCTGACCATTCGGGCCGCGATCCTGCTCGGTTTAAAGACTCGCTTAAGTCGGTCCGGAATTCGCTACCAGCTCACGTCGACGCCATCGTCCTGTGTGTTGCGCCAACGAGAGAGCGCGGTGATACGACGTCGTCCACGTACGCAGCAGCTGCCGCGGGCGCGGTGAAATTGGCGGACACCCTCAACGCGCGCACCCTGGTGTACACATCGAGCACCGGAGTTTACGGTGCGAAGGATGGAGCGATAGTGCGTGAATCGCAGCTGCTCGACATGCACTCAGTTTCCGACCGTCAGGCGGCTTTGCTCGAGGCCGAGCAGTCCATACTCGGCGGTCCGACAATGCATCGAGTGAAACGGTTTGTGCTCCGACTGTCCGGACTGTATGGCCCCGGTCGCGATCCTTCGAAGAGATTCACCAAAGTCGATTCGCTCGACCCATCAACAGAACACTGGTGCAATTTCACGTGGCGCGACGATGCGGTGAGTGCAGTCTTGCATTTCATCAGTCGGGGTAGCGAGATGCTTGACGACGGATGTTACAATTGCGCCGACGGTCATCCGGTGATCAGCACTGATATTTCACGTGCCCTGCTCCACAAACAGGAGCCCGAAAATGCTCGGGAGACCGCCATGGCGAAACATGTGAAACCTGTGAAGCATGTAACCAGCGCGGCGGTTGGCGACAGTAGACCTTCCAATCAGCGCGTGTCTATCGACAAGCTTTCTGCAGCCGGATGGCGGCCGAACGTTGGGACAGTGTTTGAAGGCCTTAGACTTCTCGGACATCAGATTGCAGAATAACAGCCCGAACGCAGCGCCGTACGGGCCCTTTACGCACGAGATACGACGGTTTCTTGTCGCACTATCACTGCTTGAAGTGGAGATGCGCGGTGAGGTGACTCGCCGCTTCGACACTGTCTCTGCGTCGCGTGAATTTGAAATCGCCGACGCTTCGCTTGGCGACCTGCTCGAGCGAAGCGGACGCGTCGATGCGAGAGACGCTGTCGCTGGCCCGCTGCTGCAGCTTGTGCGGAGCGGCTCGGACGACGAATTGGACCCAATCGCCGAGTCTGCGCTGGCGGCATTGCTGGCGCTGATGATGCGGGACCTCCTGTCGCCCGCAGACTTCGACATACTCTACTCCGCCTTCAGTATTGCAATTCCACCAGATCAACTGACGTAGGGTTACACTCTCAAGCGACGGACCCGCTGCGCGGATCAGCCTGCAGGATAAATCTCGGTATCTGCGCTTCGAACGACGACCCGTCATCGCGTACGAAGTGGTACGAGCCCTCCATCCAGCCACTTGTGGCCCTCAGCACACAAAAGCTGCGATACTCATGCACCTGCCCTGGCAGCAAATGCGGCTGCTCACCAACGACGCCATCGCCCTCAACCACCGTTTCGCCGATGGCATCGTCGTGAATGAGCCATCGCCGCGAGCGAAGCTGTGCTCCGGCAGTTCCCACGTTCTCGATTCTGATGTGGTAAACGAAAACATGCTGTCCCAGTTGAATGTTCGAGCGTTCGCTGAGATATGAAGGTCGTACAGATATGCGGACGCCCGATGAAATTCGATAAAAAAAGGGCGCTTTACCTGACACGTCGATCACCTCGCGCGCTGTCTGCTTTTGCGATAGCCTGGTCGGCATTCACCGGAACTTTCAGGCTTTCCGATCCAGCTCGATTGAGCGCTGTTATCCAGATTGTCGACTCAGAAGCAGCAGTCGGCGGCAGCCATCGAAGGGCAGCGCCGGGTATCAACCGCTCCTCCCAGCCATTCACTCCCTTGAACTGAACCACCCACTGCCACGGTCGTCGCGAGTCTGCGCCAAGTTCAACAACCATTCGTCCATCACCCTGCACCATTCGTGGCATTGGCCTTGTTGGCAGCGCCACATCCAGCCAGGGAGTCGGAGGCACAACGGCAGTGAACCGATACGGGCCGGCAACGAGTGTGTCATTCATTCTTGCCTGATTCTTCATGAATGAGACCATCGAGAAGTGAACGTTTCCATTTGCCGATCCATGCGATCTGCTCGCCTGAATCTGCGCAAGCAGTTCGGATACGGAAAATGAGCTCGCACCTGCAGCACCTGCACGTGATGTGAAGTTACCGGCCCAAAGATGACGGGCTTTCACATTTTCGCCTGCCCACCAGGCTAGCAGATCGGGGTAAGCACGTCCTTTTTGCGTCGTGGACCAGTACAGCTGCGGCGTGAAATAATCCAGCCAGCCCTCGCGCAGCCACTTTCTCGCATCGGCGTACAACTTCGCATATGCATTCAGGCCAGTTACTCCCGCTGGGTAACCTGGCTGCCAGATGCCAAACGGACTGATGCCGAACTTCACCCATGGCTTGACCTTGTGAATACCATCGTACAGGGCGTGGACAAGCGAATCGACATTTGAACGACGCCAATCTGCGCGATCGAGCTTGCCACCGCGCGCGCGATATGCTTTCCAGCTATTGTCGTCCGGAAAGGGAATCTCTGCACCGCGACGATTGTTCTCCGGATATGGATAGAAATAGTCATCGATGTGAACACCATCAATGTCGTAGCGCCGCACGACATCCAACACCACTCGCAAGGTGCGTTCGCGCACAAGTGGTTCACCTGGATCCATCCACAGATAACCAGCATACGGCTTCACGAGCGCTGGATTGGTGCGTGCGATATGAGTCGCCGATAAAGGCGACCGTGCATCCGTGTTGCGCGCGCGATAGGGATTGAACCACGCATGAAGCTCGAGGCCTCGCGCGTGAGCTTCCTTCACAGCAAACTCGAGAGGATCCCAGTACGGATCGGGGGCACGCCCCTGCTTGCCGGTGAGATATTCGGACCACGGTTCAATCTTCGACGGGTACAGCGCGTCGGCAGCAGGTCTCACCTGCAGCAGAATTGCGTTCAGATTGAGTGCGACAGCGCGATCGAGCAGCTCCAGCAGCTCGCGTTGCTGCGCGGAAGTCGAAAGCGTACGCGACGACGGCCAATCGATGTTCGAAACGCTCGCAACCCATGCTCCACGGAACTCACGGACGATCGACGGTGGCGGCTCAAATGCAACGATCGAGTCGGCCAGAAGCTGTGCTCTGCGAACCGAATCTCCATACGACCGCTGCGCTACGGCACCCGACGGCGCATCTCGAAGGGTAGTGCGATTTGGGTCTCGTGTAGCACCTCTTGGGCGTGGGGTCGAATCTCGCGTGGCAACCAGCACCGAATCGAGCGGCGGCAAGCCCGCCGTATGTGGTATGGCTGGTTTTAACGCAGCGCCACAAGCCGACAACAGGACAATTGATGGGATCGCCGAAAAAGTGAGCAGCTTCAATATCGTTCTCTCGTAACGCGAATAGCGGGACGTGTACATCAGCGAATAGTCAACTGTGGGGATGAATCGAAAGTGGTGGCTACTCGTCCGTCCCCCTGCATCGAGTTGAGAATTTCGCCTGCTCTCCCCGCGGCAATCTCGATGCGCTCCGGTGGCTGGATAAAGGAAATGCGAAAGAAACCCTCTCCACCCGCGCCGAATCCGGATCCCGGCAAGACAATCACGCCCTTCTCTTCCCGCAGACGATCTGCGAATTCTTTACTAGCAATTCCTGCGGGTAGCGGCATCCAGAGATACATGGTCGCCTTTGGCGTCTCGGCGATGAATCCATTGCGCCTGAACGCACTCACCGCTGCGTCACGGCGAGTCCTGAAGACTCCGGTATTGGCTGGCACAAAGCTCTCCCAGCTATTGATTGCCGCCACTGCCGCCGCCTGTATACCCATGTACTGACCGGTGTCAGTGAACGATTTTACCTTCGAGAGTGCGCCAGCAATAGCGGGAGAAGCGGCCGCCCATCCACATCGCCACCCAGTCATGTTGTACGTCTTCGACAGTGAATGAAATTCAATCGCAACTTCACGCGCACCGTCAATCTCAAAGATGCTGGGAGGTACGTAACCATCGTATCCCATCTCCGAGTATGCATTGTCATAGACGAGCAATATGTCGCGCTCGATGCAGGCGTTGACCACGCGCTCGAGATATTCGCGGGGTGCTATGGCAGCGGTAGGATTATTCGGATAATTGAGATAGAGCACACGCGTTTTCGAGAGCACGTCAGCAGGAATTTCGTCCAGCTCCACAAGAAAGTTTGTCCGTGGACGCAGAGGATACACATAGGGCGTTGCGTCGCTGAGAAGCGTTCCGCCGATATATGCCTGGTACGCCGGGTCTGGAATGATCACGACGTCACCAGGCCCACAGAACGCAAACGCGACATGCGCCAGGCCTTCCTTGCTTCCGATGAGGGGCACAATCTCTGTCATGGGATCAAACGACGCGCCGAATCTCTTCTTCATCCAGCCAGCAACGGCTTCCCGGTAGCTTACCAGCCCCATACCGAACCCATAACGCTGGAGAGCAGGTTCGCATGCTGCCTCCTGAAGAGCCTCGACCGCCGCCGCTGGTGGAGCGAGATCGGCGTCTCCTGCACCTAGATCGATGACGTCAACACCGGCAGCAATCAACGCACGTTTGCGCGCTGGAATGTGAGCCAGAGGGTAAGCGGGAAAACCTGAGAAGCGCGCTGAAAATCTCGGCATTGTCCTACGAAGTTGGTGGATTGAACTGGGTGTGCTGCCCTTCTACCCAGCTTCGGTGGTATGACTCATCCTCGAACGACAACGCACTTCGCGCCACGCTGAGCGGCCGGAAGCTATCCATCATCACCGCCAGTTCGTTGGTGTATTTCGCGCCGATTGATGCTTCAGTGCGGCCGGGATGGGGCCCGTGCGGCAAACCATCCGGGTGATGAGTGACGCTACCATATTCGATACCTTTTCGGCTCATGAACTCGCTCGACGCGTAAAAGAGCACCTCATCCGAATCGACATTGCTGTGATTATATGGGGCAGGCACCGCACTGGGGTCGAAGTCATACGGGCGGGGACAGAAAGAGCAGATCACGAAGCCATCGCCCTGGAATGTCTGATGAACTGGTGGGGGCTGATGTATTCGGCCCACGATCGGCTCGAAGTCATGGATATTGAACGCCCATGGATAGTAATATCCGTCCCACCCAACCACGTCGAACGGGTGATGATCCAGCATCAGTTCGTTCAGTGCGCTGTACTGTTTCACGATAATGGGAAATTCGCCCTTCTCGTCCCGCGGCTCCAGCATCGACGGGCGCCGTATGTCTCGCTCAGAGTAGGGCGCGCCCTCGAGAAGCTGACCGAAATCGTTTCGGTAACGACGGGGAAATCTGATGTGCCCACGACTCTCGAACACAAGCATTTTAGTCGCGCCGGCCGACGAATCCATGCGCCAGCGGTGCGTGATGTTTCGATGAATGACCACGTAGTCGCCGGGCTTGTAGGGTAGCTCCCCATACACCGATTCCAGAACGCCAGAACCTTCGACGACGTATACGACCTCGTCCGCCTGGGAATTGCGATAGAAGTGTGAGTCGATCTGGTCTGGCTCGACATAGAGCATGCCGATATCTGCATTGAATAGAAGCGTGGTTCGATCCAGCGTTGCCGAACCGCCGGGCTTCGTCCGGGAAGTGAGGAAATGGCGGTGGCGCAGGGAAGTGCCCTCATCTGCTTCCCATTTGATCACCTGAAGGCGACGGGCCGACAATACAGTTGTAGGCGGATGGATGTGGTACAGCAATGACGACGTGCCGACAAAGCCCTCATGCCCCATGAGTTCCTCCGCGTATAGTCCTCCATCCGGTCTACGGAAGACGGTGTGACGTTTTCGCGGAATTGAGCCAAGAGTGTGGTATATGGGCATGACGGCCTGTGGTCGGATGTTGTAGGTGTACTGATACATAATAACAATTCAGCTGATGCGATCCCGCCACGGAAATAGAAGCG
>JBBSTN010000103.1:0-9551 GCA_038235845.1 Gemmatimonadales bacterium
CGTGGTCCGTGAAGGGCTTCAGGCTCGAGTATCCGACTTGAGCCGTGAGAGTCGGACTGTCACGTGTCTCCTGTCACGTATCCACGTGTAACGGCTTTGCCGTGTATTGTGAAGTGTACCTGTGACGTATCCACGTGTGACGGCAGTTGGCTCACGGCTGTGCCGAATCTGCGTCTCACTCCAGCCGCGAACATCAGCAACAGTCGGGAGAGGAGCGATTTCGACTCGTACAACTGTAGCCTCGCGACTGATACTCGAGACTGAAGTTTACCGTGGTCCGTGAAGGGCTTCAGGCTCGAGTATCCGACTTGAGCCGTGAGAGTCGGACTGTCACGTGTCTCCTGTCACGTATCCACGTGTGACGGCTTTGCCGTGTATTGTGAAGTGTACCTGTGACGTCTCCACGGGTGACGACAGTTAACTGGCAGCTCCGCCGTCAGGTGACCCAACGATCAATATTCTCAGAAACGAACTCATCGTCGGTTAGCCCCGGAAACCGATTCATCACCCGCGAGATCTCCTCACTCTGTCCCAAAGACAACGTCTCATGAACGTCGAATGTCCAAGTCCCTCGCACCAGCTTCTGTCGACGTAGTACTTCCAGGATCCCCGGTAGACAGCCGCGATAACCATTCGCTGCATCGAAGATTGCCGCGTTGGCCATGGTCAGCGCTGCGCCGCGCGATAGCCACTCGTGCGGAATGCTCTCGTTGCTCCCCGCGGAACGCAAACGCCACGCTCGAATGTCGTCGAGAAACTCCACGCCGCGTCGGGTCCACACGGCCCATTGTCCCAGCAAGCCACCGACAAAATGTCGACGGCGTTCGATGCCGCCGGTAAATACCGGGACATCGGTGAGCAGGTCGGCGACAATCGCGTCGTCATTTCCCGTGTATAGCGCGATGTCGTCACGGCCACTGTCGCCCACAGCGCGAACGACATCCAGCGTCGCGTAGCGGTCGAATGGCGCGACCTTGATCGCGACCACCGACGCAATCCCTGCGAACTCTCGCCAGAAGCTGTACGACAAACGGCGTCCACCAACAGCCGGTTGCAGATAAAAACCAAATATTGGAATCGTGTCGGCAACATGTCGGCAGTGTTGCAACACTGCTGCCTCGTCAGCATCTCGCCAAGCACCGAGCGAAAGCAAGCCGCAGTGATAACCAAGTTCGCGCGCGATGGCAGCTTCGCGAACCGCCTGTCGGGTGTCACCGATGAGCCCTGCGATCATCGCAAAAGGTCGCTGCGGCGCTGGGTTGGCGATCTGGCATGTTGTCATCCAATCGTATGCGCTCTCGATCGCCAGTTCGAGCACTGGCTTATACAAACCGACTTTCGCGTCGTGAATGGGAAAGCCCGTTGTGTGAACTCCCACGGCAATCCCACCCGCGCCGGCATCAACGTAGTAACGAGTCAGCGCACGCTGATGTTGTTCATCGAGAGTGCGGTTGGCGTGCAGCGCGAGCGGATGCGCGGGGATGACCCACCCGTGCAGCAGATGACGACGCAGGTCCATCGCGTGATCAGTACTTGCCATCGCGCACGTCGAAGTTTGTGGGTTTGCCCAGCAGTCGTCCATTACCACGAATCCACGCAACCGAGAGCTCGCAGAGCGTTTTCAGATCCATCGCCTGGTGAGGAAGCGTGCGATTGAGTTTGTCGGTGTTAGCAATGAGCGATCGTGAACTGATGTCGTTTACACGGTCTGAAAAAACTGGCTCGATACCCGCCGCGTTGCCGCACAACGTCGCAATTTCGCGTACCGAGCAGATTGGCCCGGTAACATTAAGCGCCACCGGCGGCGAGTCTGCAACCCCAAGCGAACGAAGCGCGAGTCGGTTTGCATCGCCTTGCCAGATTACGTTCACGTATCCGGTAAGCACGTCGACCGGCTCGCGATTGAGAACGCGCAGCGCGATATCCGTGACCACGCCATATCGCAGATCGCAGGCGTAAAAGAGTCGAAATAGTAGCAACGGCGACGAGTTGCGACGTGAAGTCGCCTCGAACACGCGCTCTCGCCCCACACATGATGCCGCGTATTCGCCATTCGGCACTAGAGTTTCGGTTTCCACTGACCCACCACCGGCGCGCTCGCCGGGCGCGTACACATTGCCGGTGGAAAAGCACACCACCCGAGAGCCAGCGAAATATTCGGCAGCGTGTACAGACGCCAGCACATTCTGCGTCCATGTAGCAACCGGGTCATTCGCTGTACCAAACTTCTGACCCGCCATCCAGATCACGTTTGCGGCTTTGGGGATGTTCGCCAACGTACCGGCCTCGGAAAGATCTGCGCGAAGAATCTCCACGCCGTGCTCGCTCAATGTGTTTGCAACTGCTGCATTGGAGAAGCGCGAGACGGCAATTACGCGACGGCCTTTGTCTCTTATGGCGCGGCGCGCCATTCTCGCGAGCGTAGGACCCATCTTTCCGCCGGCGCCAAGTACGAGCACATCGCCGCCGAGTCGCGCGAGCGCATCTACCGTCGCGGAATCGGGCTCTGAGAGCCTGGTTTCGAGATCGGCTTCGTTGAACGGTATCCAGTTCATTGATCGAAATATGTGGAAAGGAAGAAATGCCCGTGACGTGTGGCGAAGCGATGTCGCCAGCATTGTGGCCTCCTCCGCTCGCGGCACGACGCATTCAGTACGGCGACTTACCTCCACTGCGGAGCGCTCGATCTTGAACCTGGAAAGAGCAGATGCTTACCCACTCAAAACCCTGAACAGACAGTTTATGACGTCCGGCACGGGCGCGCGTGCAAGTACAACGAGGAAGCTATTCGGTAAGACGACCCGCCGTTCTCTATCTCACGACAATCTCCGACACACTCATCGCACCGAACACGCCGTATGCTCCCCGCAAACCTGACTGCGTAACCGTGGTATCCGCGAGGTACCGCGCATAGTTGCTGTCCAACGCAATTACGCGCACGAGACTCGGCAGTCCATCGATCACGATGGGCACAGCACTGGTGTCCGAGGTGAGTCCCGGCAAGCCGCGAGATGAGTATACGGGTGTCACAGATGCACCGAGCACCAAGTAGAGCGGAACTCCCGTAACACGTGACCATACTACGCGAACGCCGTCGGATGCCGCGATAACACGCAGCTGTGGCACATCTGGGATTCTGGTTATGCCGTCGATGGTCTCCCCGGCGTAATCTACATGCAGTCGATATTTTTCTCCTGGCTTAAGATCTCGGCGACCTAACCCTCTCGATGTGGCACTGTCCGCCAGCAAGTAATTACCGCTCACGATGCCGAACGGACGCGCGTTCCCCGGGATGGCGGACGACTGGGTAGCACTCCACTCGAAACGCGCATTATCTGAGACGCGATAGGTCTCGAACACATTTGCGTTTACGAAGTCAACGTGGGTCGGAACGCCGGTGATTGCAAACACAGCCTTCACTCGCGGATCTTGAAACAGCACCGGCGGCAAGCTGTCCGGCGCCGACAGGATGAGCGTAAGCATCGGTTCGTTCGTGTACTTGTACAGCGCGGTACTCGGTTCACACGCGCACAGTCCGAGGATAATACCAGCGTACGCCAAACGGCGAAAAAGATCTACCATCGTACGCTGAAGCTGAGTGAAGGGATGGCTGGCAAGCTGCGGAGTGACGCGCCATTGTTGACGCAGGTCGATTGAAACTCAACACATTCAAAGTAAGTGGACAGATTGTAATCTAGTCCGTTGTGTCGGTCGAAGAGGTTGATCACCTGTAACGAGATCTTCCAATCGGCGCGCCTCGCATGCCACGCGTAGGCCAGGCTCGCGTCGGTGCGCTGATATCCAGGAAATCGCCCACCGTTGGGCTCACCATACACGTATCGTTGTGCATAACCTTGATACAGCGGGACTATCACTCTGTACAGAACCGGCGATGTGGCCGGCCCGGAGTGCGCCTGAAATACGTAATTCA
Source organism: Gemmatimonadales bacterium (assembly GCA_038235845.1). Lineage (GTDB taxonomy): Bacteria > Gemmatimonadota > Gemmatimonadetes > Gemmatimonadales > Gemmatimonadaceae > Gemmatimonas. The sequence goes on from JBBSTN010000103.1 coordinate 3,932, forward strand.
ATGAGAGCCGCTCTGTCAGCGAAAGTGATGCAAACAGACTCAGTTGACGCGGAATATCCCAAGCACTCGGCCTCTCTATCCCTCGACTGACTTCACGAACCCGCTCACCAGTGTATGTGCCGTACAGGGCAAGCCTTTTTGATGTCGACAGCTCGGCGGAAACGCTGATGCCGCGTGCGTAGCCGGAACCACGCGAGAATAACGGCGAGTTCTGCGAGTCATTCGCCGATGCAGCGTAGGAATCGCCTTCAGTCGGTAATTCGGCCAACGTACGGTCACGATATCGCTTGTCGTAAATCGACCAGTTGAACCGCGCATTCGCAAAGCCGGGCAGCTTGGGCGCCTCCCAAGCAACCGAAAGCGCCGAAACGTCCGCTCGACGCGGCCTCTCAAGAAAGAAAACCGGCTGCGCGACACTCACCTCGCGGGGAGAACCCGCCACGGCGTCAAACTGGTATCGCCGATTGAACGCCATGTTGAAGGTGAGTCGGGGCGCTGGCTTCCAATCGAGGTAAACGCGTGGCGATGGGTAGTACGCGTTGTTTAACAAGGAGAGATGTGATCCGATGCTAAGAGTGATTGAAGGCGAAAGCGCCATCGACCCCTCCGCGCTAGCGCCCACTCTGGATTGTGTTAACTCCGTGTCGATGGATGCCGGAACAGGAGTGTTAATTGCGAGATTGACAAAATTCGGCGACCAACGAAACCGATGAGAACGTGTTCGCGCCAGAACGCCTCCGCGGATCTGCACGCGATTTCTTGTATAGCGAATGTCGGCTTCGCTCGTAATCCATTGCTGCATGATCAGGTTCTCCCTTACTACGAACCGACCATCGCTTTCGGCACGATCCGCGCTGCTGACGCGATTGTTATTCAATGAAAATCGGACATCGGTGTTCCACGCCGCGTTCGCGTATCCCGCGTGCACGCCGAGCAGCCCTTCGGTCATGTTCACTGGCCGTACGCCTGATTGTTGCCGACTCTGCTTGCCCGCGTCGCGCATTCCGTACGCGAGCAGATCCCATGTCCACGCCTTGCGTCCATCCCCCGTCAGCTGCACAAGAACATCCTGAAACTCGGGGATATCGAGATTGTTGCTTGCACCGTTGCGGTGGAGTGAGTTCACGAGGCGGTCTATGTAGGTGCTCCGCCCGCTGGCAAGGAGGCCGAACCGTGAGCCTATAGGTTGCGTGAGCGTCGCGCTGGCGGACAACAACGAAACATCAATTTCTCGGGTCGCGCGATCCGATGTCCTCTTGGGCTCGAGCGCGATTTCTCCGCTGAGATAGCCATCGTTCCTCGCTGGAATGTGATGCATCCGCACCGTCGCGCGATCAAGCGCCGCCACGTTAAACGCTCCGAAAACATTTCCCACATGAAACGGAGCCTGTAGCGGATATCCACCGATGGTGATATTGGCCTCATCACTGGCACCGCCGGCCAGATGAATGACACCAAGCATATCATTCGGTTGCGAGATCGCCGGTAAGAGGGGAAGCGATCGAATCACGTCTGATTCCCCAAGTGGAGGCGCGTTCCGCAGAGTCTCGGACGAGAGCGTCAACTCCATCCCGCCACCGCGCTCGCCTCGAACCACCAAGCCGTTAAGCTCAGTCGGTGTCGGAGAGAGAACGATCCTGACGGTGTCGACCACTGAAGCGGTGCCGATGTCAAGAGAAATTTTCGCTGACTCGAAACCGATCCGGCGCGCTACCAGCTCATGCGAGCCGGGAAGGATTGACAAGTGAAAAAGCCCAGATCTGTCGGTTCGCGCGGTTTGAAGTCCCGATGCAATGGAGACGACCACATCCGGCAAGCGTTCTCCGGAGAGCGAACGAACGACCCCGACGACTTCTTGTGCAGCCGCGAGAGTGGGATGGGCGACTATCGGGAGGGCGATGAGGGCTGATAAGACTAGGACGCGACAAGCGAGCATCGACACGTAATTTTTCCTCGAATAAATCCGATGAGCTGCGGTGCGATAACAAAGGCCGAACCGCAGCCCATGGGTAATTCGCGAACTAGAAGATCTGAAGACGCAGGTTTAAAGACCTCTCCGGGTTACCTCCGTAGTAGCCGGAATAGGGGTTCGGGTTTCCGCTGTCACTCCAATAATCGAAACCCGTGGTGCCACTGAAGAAGAGCCCAAACGGCAGGAGGTCTTGGGATGGATTGGAACCGAAAGTGTAATATCTCTTCCCGAAGTCATCGTCTTGATTCAAGCCTCCATCTTTCTCAATTGCCTGAACTCCGTAACCTTTAAGAGAGCTACTACCCGGACAGCCAGCGACAGTTGTCGCGGTGACATTGGGGCTTATCAGGAGCGCCATGTTTGAGTAAGGACCGTTCACTCGGAAGTCGCCGACGGCAACGCCTCGGGAGCACGTGGCGCCAAATATCCAGACAGTACCAGAAAGACTTGGCGTTCCCGGGGGGTTTCCATTCCAGCCAAACGTCTGGAACTCCATTTCAAGATCGCCGCCGAAAAAGCCATCATCGCGGAAGGTGGCAAAATAAGTGATGTAAACACCAGGAGGGAGGCTTCCACCGCCGCCGCCGCCGCCTTCGCCATAATAGCAATAGGGTTCACACTCGATGTTTGGCTCTACCGGATCATCATTGCCAGTCGTAGCTCCAGTGCGGATGGCACCCGTTCGAACCGGTTCGATCATTTCGTCCCGCGTCAACGCTCGCGTCGAGGTAATCGTTGGCTTCGGCTCGGCCGGATGAAGAATTATTAAAGTTGGCCCCTCTTGTAACTGATCGGCGTAAACCTGAACAGGTGCGCCGTTAAGTCGAAATGCTTCGACGGACGGTGCGTCTTGATTATATGTGAAGCCCACCAGAACGTCACTAGTTGCCCGCCAAGATTGGCGGTGCCGCCGAACTGGAACGTAAAAATCCAAATCCGGCAAGCGTCCAACCTCAACGAGAAATTGTTGTGGAGTCAACCCGATTGCCCGCGCGGACTCTTCCAGAACCAGCCGGGATTCCGGCAGGGCCATCCAAGTCTGCAATACGAGTTTGTGGTCGGATGAGATACGCGAATCGCGCCACGAGTCGCGGAGCAGCTCACGTACACTTCGGCTCGTAAGCGCCATGGCAACCGCGCGCGCGACGCGGCGAGTGCTCGAATCTCGACCACTCAGTTCTGCTCCTCGCGACGCGACGGGTTGGTGAACCCGTGTCGGATCCGTTGTATTCTCGGAATCCGGGCCGCATCCCAGCAGGAGAAACGCGGCCACACTTGATGCAAAAACTCGCTTCACTGGAACCTCCAATACGGTGTATGATAGGTTGTGCTGCAGAAGTTGATGCGAAACTTCCCAAAGCGAGTCCGAACGCGACCAGTCGTCGCGCTAAACAGAGTAAACCGCAGTTTGTATCCGTCAGAAATTGCGGTGCGGGGTGGCGAAACCTGTGCTTCGATCCGAGTTTCGGCCTCAGTTTGGTTGAACATGAGCCGGCAAGGCTGGTGGTGGCGGTCTATCCGCGCACCCCGTACTCGACGAACGCCAGCAGCCGAAGCGCTCCCCCAATCATTGCAGATGAGGAGGGGCCACCGGCCGACATGGCGAATTGAAAACTGCTTCGAGCTGGCGTGGCCCGGCAAGGAGGCCCTCAAATCAAAGAAGCCTCGCTCCTAATCATGGTGAGTGGAGGTTGACAGAACCCGACCGAAAGCAGAGAATCTGGCGATTGTGAGATTAACATTCACTTTCCAACTGCGAAACCGAGCCCACCCAGGATGACGCGAGCTATTTCATATATCTGGCACCCACGCAGAACTTCGGGCTGGGCGCCCTTCGCAATGATTTCACTCGCGCTGGCCACCGGATGCTCGGATACAACCGCCAATAAACCAACGTCGCTCGTTATTATTGACAGCGTTCGCGTTGCCGAAACGGACAACCTTTACGTCGGCAAACCGAATTACATAGCGACTGGATCCGACGGAACGGTGTACGTTTCGGACATCGCTGACAGGAAGATCCTGCAGATTAGTCGCGACGGTATTACGCTTTCGGTCATTGCCAGCAGAGGCGGAGGGCCCGGCGAAGTCACAACCCCTGCTTCGCTTGCTATACTGGGCGACACACTCCTCGCCGTCGGGGACAACAGCCGACGGTCGATCGCCCTTTTCGATTTGCCATCGGCACACTATCGCGGCGACATACCCGTCGGATTCCGCACGTCGTCACTCTCGCGATGCAGCGATGCTACGGTAATGGGATCGCTGCTGGCGGATAGTTCAACAGCCTACGCTATACTTTCAGATTCGACATCATCATGGCGGGGTGGTGGTACAGTTCCAGAAATATTTCGTCGGCTCCCGATGGTCGCAGATCCGTTTGGCTCAGTTAAAGTTGCATGCAACGAAAGCAGTGTGTTTGGTATCTTCGAAGTTGCTAACACACTTCATGTCTGGTCTCGCGGAGCGGATGAGGCGGATTCGGTCGCCCTGCCTGTATCGCTTCGACGCGGTGCGCGAACAGACATTATCGAGGAACTGGTGCGCGATCCATCCAAAGCAGGTTCTCTCGCGTTCCAGTGGTCTGTTCCGTTGCTGATTGCCGAGATGCCGCGCGACCGGGTCGCAATGATATTCTACGATCCCACACTCAAGGACAACGTCTTCTCAGGTCCAAACTATCTACAAGTTGCTAACTGGCGACGACATGTCGCATGCAACGAAGTGCTCATTCCCGTGCCTTATGGTGACACTCCACGCTTCGCCGTTCGCGGTGATACGTTGACCGCGGTCGTTCAACATGCGGCCGGTGTTGATGGTACATCGAGTTGGATAGTCCGTTGGAGAATCGAGGTCGGAAGTTGTTAGCGACAACAGTTGATCACGTTAGCCTCGGCAGTGCCCATTTCGAGCGCGGCGTCGACCAACTACAGACATTGAACGCGACGACCATCGCATCCGCTATAAGGATGCGGATCATCCGTCGTGTATTAGACCCTATCGATAGAAACGCCAAGCTCCTTCGCCAGCGCCAGGCGACCCTGTTCAATGCGCTCCCGGGTGCGCGCCTTGAGCGTGCCGATGTCATCGAGGGAAAGACCGGTCGTCTCCAGTGGTTCCAGCAACTGCGCTATCGCACGTGAATGCAGAAACCGGAACGTGCCTTTGGCCATTGCGTTACGCGTGCCCGAAACCGCTATCGGGAGAATCGGCACACCAGCTTCAATCGCCAGCCGGAAAGCTCCGTCTTTAAACGGCAGCATCTCCCACGTCCTCGATCGCGTCCCCTCTGGAAAAATCATCACCGATACACGCTTGGCAAGACGGTTTCGGCACGCAAGAATGGCGTCGGCTGCAGAATCACGATTGCCGCGCACGAGCCTGATGTCGCCGGCCATCTGCATCATCCAGCCCATGAGCGGAATCTTGAACATCGTATCCTTGCTCAGCCACTTCATCTCCCACGGAAAGCAGCTGATTAGGAAGATGTCAGCGTACGACTCGTGATTGGCCACGACCACGTACGGCCGTCGTGGATCGCGCAGCGGACCGCCTCGGGCGGTGAAACGCCAGAGCGGATTGAGTTTCAACGTCGCTACACCCACGAGCCTGAACGCACGACCCGCAGCGTAGCGACCTTTGTCGAAC
>JBBSTN010000104.1:0-9502 GCA_038235845.1 Gemmatimonadales bacterium
GCGCTACCAGCACAGCCACCAGCAGCTGGCAAACAGCAAGCACGCCGCATGGTGCAGCAGTCATCTGCCTTTAGTGTGGCAGCAGTGCATATAGGCTGTGCGGTTTGATCTGGCCGGCTTGCAGTTGACACGCAGTTGACACGCCAGCTCCATTGCGACCATGTGTGACTCACCGCGTGTGCAGCTGCTTCATCCTGGAGTCTGAACAGCGCTGCAGCGCCGTCATTGAGACCCGACGAGTTGCCTGCGGTAACCGTACCCTTCCCGTCCGTCCGAAACGCCGTACGGAGCTTGCCGAGTGCTTCGACGGTGGTATCGGGCCTCAGGAATTCGTCCTGTTCGACACGAGCCGAAGGCCCCTTGCGCTGCGGAATATCGACGGGGACGATCTCCTCGGCGAGTATGCCGGATTCGCGGGCAATAGCTGCTTTTTTCTGCGACCGGGTTGCAAATAGATCCTGATCTTCACGCGTTACTCCATACTGCTCCGCGACGTTCTCGGCGGTCTCACCCATGCTGTGCGTTCCGTACTTATCCTGCATCTTCGGATTGACGAAACGCCAGCCAAGACTCGTGTCGAACAGTTGCACGTCGCGTCCGTATGCCGCGCTTCCCTTGGACATTACAAACGGCGCACGGGTCATGTTTTCAACGCCACCTGCAATGTACAAGTCGCCCTCGCCCGCCTTGATAGCGCGCGCCGCGCTGGCAATAGAATTGAGCCCCGAAGCGCAGAGTCGATTCACCGTTTCACCCGGTACGGTCACTGGCATCCCCGCCAGCAAAAGCGCCATGCGCGCGACGTTTCTGTTATCGTCGCCGGCCTGATTAGCGCACCCAAGTATGACATCATCGACGCGTGCAGGGTCTAGCTCCGGGTTCCGCTCCAGCAGCGCGGAAATCGCATGCGCCGCCAGATCGTCGGCACGCACCGAGCTCAGCGCGCCACCAAGGTTTGTGACCGGCGTTCTGATACCGTCGATAATGTACGCGTCGTTCGATTCACTGTTTGCTTCCGATCTATCCGTGCTCTTTGGGCCGATCATTCGGTTTCCGCTCTCTATTTCTCTGGTTCACATTCATTGGTGGTTCACTGCCAGCGTGGCAAGAACTACACGCGATCTCCCACGACATCCGCCGCATCCCCTGCAGCATGTCGTTTGCGCGTGCGAAACACCGTGCCGCGAAAGTGTCCGACGATGTCGTCGTGCTGATTGCGCACGGTCACGTTGCAAAACGCGAGTGTATTGGTGGTGCTCTCCTCGATTGCCACCGCCGTCAACACGTCGCCCGACCGTACCGCTTTTGGAAAACTAATCGTGCAGTCTATGGCTACGCTCAGGAAGCCGCCTGCGTTTGTCGCAAACGCGAACGCACTATCCGCAAACGAAAAAACAATTCCGCCATGCGAGGTGCCGAAACCGTTCACCATGTCGTCGCGAACCGTCATCCGAAGGTGCGATTCGCCTACAGCTGTTTTGACAACTTCGATGCCAAGCCAGCGGGAGAATGCGTCGGCGGCCACCAACCCGTCTACCACGGCACGCGCCGTATGTTCAGACGCGGCTGTATCCGTCGCTTCAGAATCCGTCATGGCGGATTCCCTCATGTAAGGAGCTTTGCGCCAGTCGCAGCAGCACGCCGCAATGCAATGCTGGCACGGTAGCGATCTTCGCCGTATACCGTGTGCAGGGCCTCCAGACGTGACAGCACTTCCTTGGCGCCAATTTCGTCGCCCCAAGCAAGCAACCCCTTGGGATAGTTAACGCCGGTAGTCATCGCAAGTTCAACGTCTTCTGCAGACGCTATCCCAAGCGCCACCGCATCCACCGCCTCGTTCACCAGCATCGCAAGCACACGGTCAAGGATGGCCTGCCCTATTCGCTGGTCCCTCGTGGGCTCGGGCGCACGCATGCTACCGTTCTCGTAATGGTAAAACCCTCGCCTGCTTTTGCGTCCCAACATGCCGGCTTCAACCAGACGCTGCTGCGTGATACTCGGGCGATAGCGAGGGTCACCAAATGTCGCATCGAATACAGATCTCGTCACGGCAAAGTTCACGTCATGCCCGATGAAATCCATGAGTTCGAATGGCCCCATCCGGAATCCACCTAACTCCTTCATTGCCCAGTCGATTGTGGCAGCATCCGCGATGCGCTCTTCGAGGATACGAAGTGCTTCGCCGTAAAACGGTCGTGCAACACGATTGACGATGAAGCCCGGCGTGTCGGCAGCGATAACCGTCGTTTTTCCCCAGCCATTAACCAGATTGCGCGTCCGCATGGTGATCGCGTTGTCCGTAACAATTGACGGAATGAGCTCCACCAGCGGCATCACCGGCGCCGGATTGAAAAAATGCACGCCTAGCACGCGTTCGGGCTGCTCGCATGCGCCGGCAAGTGCGGCGATGGCAAGCGACGACGTATTCGACGCCAGAACGCAGCTATCGGACACCACACTCTCCAACGCACGCAGCAACGCCTGCTTGGGCTCGAGTCGTTCGATGATGGCCTCGATCACCATTCCACAATCGGCGAAACTCTCGAGATCGGGCGTATCTACGCCTTCCACGTAGGTAATCCGCGGAAAGATCGCATTAGCTTCCTCGAGCCGGAGACGTCCTTTTTCCACCAGCCTGCCAATGTTTTTCATGTGCGCATCTCTGGCTCGCGCCACCGCTGCAGGCTGCGCATCCGCAAGGACAACATCATGACCGTGTGAAGCAACAACTTGTGCGATACCAGCACCCATAGCGCCAGCGCCAACGACGCCGATTTTCATGACAGGAATCGCAGCTGTAAACTCACTCACCGCGATATACCGGCTTTCGCTTTGCCAGAAACGAACGTACACCCTCTTCGTAGTCGGCGGTCTTTCCGGCCTCCTGCATCGCCATTGCCTCAACTTCGAGCTGCTTTTCGAGACTGTTGGTAAACGACTCGTTGAGGGCGCGCTTGGTGAGACCAAATCCGCGGGTGGCTTGCGTGGCGAGTGTTTTTGCGAGTGTGCCAGCGACAGTCATGAGCTCCGCCAATGGAACGACGTCCCAGATAAGTCCCCACTCCTTCGCGCGCGCCGCCGAGATCTTCTCGGCGAGAAAAAACATGCCTGTCGCGCGTTGCATTCCAACCAGGCGGGGCACGAAGAAAGTGCCGCTGGTATCGGGAATGAGTCCCAGCTTCGAGAAACTTTCCACAAACGAGGCTTCCTCGGCGGCGATGGTGATATCGCACGCGAAGGCCAAGTTGGCGCCAGCGCCGGCCGCTATACCGTTCACGGCGCAAACGACAGGTTTCTCCAGCGTGCGAATGGCGAGGATGATAGGGTTGTAGCTGGCGCGGACCACCTCAGAGATATCCGGCATTGGACCGTCGTCTTTTGGCAGCACTTCCGCCAGATCCTGGCCGGCGCAGAATCCTCGCCCCGCGCCGGTGAGCAAAACGGCGCGAATTGCGCTGTCGTCGGCCGCGTGGCGAAGTGCACCCTGCACCTCCCTGGCCATTTCCAGCGTGAAGCTGTTAAGGACGTCCGGGCGGTTGAGCGTGATCGTCAGCACACCGTCGGATACCGCGGCAGAAATGAACTCAAAGGTCATATATCTAAGGTAAGGCGCGAACACCGGGATGTGGAATCTGGCACTCGCATCATCGGATGCGACCTGACACATTTCGCACCGATGGCTACCAAAACAACTACCCGTGCGAAAAAAATCCGCAGTGGCTTCGACTGGCGTCGTATTGCCTACCTCACACTCGCCTCGCGATCACTTGATGAGGTAGAAGAAGCGACCAATCGCAACCGGGCTTCGACGCCCCGCGAGCATCAGGTGCTATATCAGTTCTCCGCCCGGGGACACGAGATGGCGCAGATCATACTCGGGGACCTTATCGACGGTACGCGCGACGGTGCGGGCGCTTATTATCGCTCCCGACCGTTCCTGCTTGCGCTGGGGCTCACCCTCGAAGATGCCCTCGGCAGCCCGTTGGGCCGAGCAGGTGGATTCAGTGATGGACGGGACATTGGAGTGGTGTGCAATCTGCCGGCTCGCAATCGACCGATTGTGTTGCCAATGTCGGGAGATGTCGGCTCGCAGTACACCCCTGCGGCTGGCTGGGCGCATGCCATCACGTATCATCGGGACACGCTTGACGACAGCAGCTACAAGAACTGCATCAGCGTCGCTCTGGGCGGAGACGCATCTGTTGCGACGAACGGATTCTGGTCGGCGTTGACAATGGCGACAACACTTTCGCTTCCGATGCTCTTTTACATCGAGGATAACGACCTCGGTATCAGCGTGCGTGGCGACATGCAGACGCCCGGCGGAGATATCGCCCGCAATCTTGCGTCGTTTGGCAATCTCTTTATCCGCAACGGCGACGGCACCGACCCGCACGAGGCTTCGAAGCTGCTCGGTGAAGGTGTAGAGCATGTGCGCAGCGGCAAGGGGCCGGCGCTGGTTCGCCTCACGGTGCCGCGTCTGTCGAGCCATTCCGGACCGGACAACCAGAAGGGCTACCGATCGGAGGCCGAAATCGCGGCGGATATCGAACGAGACCCCCTTCCGCGACTCAGGGAGTATCTCGTTCCCGGCTTGATGTCTGAGGAAGATTGGAAGGAGCTCGAGAGCGAGGTCGAACGCCATGTGGATACAGCGCTCCAAGCCGCACGTTCTCGTGCGATTCCCGATCCGTCACGCATTGGACAATATCTGTTTGCGGACGACTCTCCCGAGGAAGAGGAAGCGCTGGGTGGACTCTCGCGCGATGAGCGCGGCAAGCTCTCTGGGACGGAGGAGATTGCACCGGATGGTAAGCGCCTCCGATTTGCGGAAGCGGTGCGCCGCACCCTGGAGCGCGAGCTTGAGGTAAACCCCAAGGTTGTCGTGTTCGGTGAGGATGTTGGCAGAAAGGGCGGCGTGCATCTCGTCACAGAGGGGTTGCAGGCCAGGTTTGGTGAGGACCGCGTATTTGATACCAGCTTGTCGGAAGAAGGAATTGTGGGGCGGGCGGTTGCAATGGCGATAAGCGGATTGATGCCCGTGGCGGAGATTCAGTTTCGTAAGTACGCCGACCCTGCAACGGAACAGCTCAATAACTGTGGCACTCTGCGCTGGCGCACTGCAAATCGGTTTGCTGCGCCGATCGTTGTACGGATGCCGGGAGGTTTCGGTAAGGATGTGGGCGACCCTTGGCACAGTTTGAGTGACGAAGTTCGCTTCGCACACGCGTACGGTTGGCAGGTGGCGATGCCGTCCAACGCTTCAGATGCGGTTGGGTTACTGCGAGCAGCGATGCGAAGCCCCAACCCGACGATCTATTTCGAGCATCGCTCGTTATTGATGACGGGCGAAGGCAGTGCCCCGTATCCCGGTGATGATTACTTGTTGCCGTTCGGGAAGGCGCGAGTGATTCGCCAGGGTAGCGACATCACTGTTGTGACGTGGGGTGCGATGGTGCATCGCTGTGCGAAAGCCGCAGATCGTTTCGAGGGTGCTGTTGAGCTGATCGATTTGCGCACGATTTCGCCGTGGGACAGGGAGGCAGTGCTGGCATCGGTGAAGAAGACCGGCAGATGCCTGATTGTGCACGAAGACAACATTACGGCCGGTTTCGGTGCCGAGATTGCGGGGGTGTTGGCACAGGAGGCCTTCTGGTATCTGGATGCGCCGGTTAAGCGGCTGGCGCCGCAGGATATTCCTATGCCTTATCACGAGGTATTGCTGGCGGCGGTATTGCCGGGTGTTGACGAGATTGTGCGCGAAATAGAGGAAATACTAGCGACGTAGAACTCGGAAAAACCGGGCGTGGCCTAGTCGCCGTCCTAATGGAAGTCGCTGACCTTGAATCGGTAGCCGGTACTCAGGCGGATGCTGTATTCAGATAGGCCTTTAGAGTCGCGCGATCGCGACAGGCTAGCACGTCATCCCCGACCGGCATGTGCATGAGCTGACGTGCACGCGTCGCACTCAATGCCTTGGTTTCTTATCGGGCGTCGATCGATGAGCGCCGGATGACCTGCGCATGGGCCGGATTGGAGACGATGATCGGAAGACGAAGCTCCGCCGCTGCGCTGCCGAGTTATTTATAAAAGGACGAGAGGGAAGAAATCCGCCGGTTAAGCGTCTTTGATGCTGGGTCCTGATCACGCAGCTATGCACGGAAGTCGAGCACATTGTTGATGGAGACGGAAAACATGGCGGCGCATCGTTCGGCCAACCTCAGCCCATGAAGCGAACAAACACTATGATGTCGTCTCGGTAAGCTCGTTGCGCGTGTGGACTCTCACGGCTAGCAACCCACCTCTCAAAGATCGAAGCGAGGTTTGCGTAGAAGCTTTGGGCCTCAAACTGGACTTCGGCGGTTTCCCGACCTCGTAGGATCGCCGGTAAGGCCCGATCGGGCATACGGGCAATGGTAGCTACTTCCTTTTTCACACAGTTCCCTTCGTTTGAGTTCATGCATGATAACAGATTTTATCATGCATGAACATCAGGAATTACCCGTGCTCCTCCGCGCACGTCACTCCGTTCGCTCATGAGATGCATCACCAGCACATCTGCCACTCCATCGCTGGCGCGTGAACTTCGCGTGGGTGCATCCGTCCAGCAGATAGCGCCGCAAAAAGCGGCAGAAACACGATCGAGAAAAACGTGAGCGATTCCCTTAATCGACAAACTTCTCCATCGGCCGATCAATATGCTTTGTGAGAAGTCAGCGAACGCCGTTGAATACACTCTTTCAATTCATCTGAACAATCGCATTCCCAAAACACTCGTAAATGTCTCAAGGCCTACTATGCGAGACTCTCATTGGAATTAAACAGTGGCGCGTTTTTGGTAGACGTCATGCATTTACGGAGCGTCAAATCATCAAGCTAACAAAATCCTGTTCTCTACCGCCATGCACCAACATACGCATAAGAAGGCGAAAGAACGATGAAGTTGTGTCTTACATCAAGGCGTGGAGAAGAAATATCATTCACAACGAACATCGAATCCACTTTCGCGATGAAGACACGACGCGACGTGTCTGCTACGGGAGCGGCAACCAAAGAATCGAGCTTTCTTCTCACACGCCGACAAACGGCTGTGTCGGACACGAGCACAATTCCGCTCGCTGTACCGGCGGAAAGCCCTAATGAATCGCGAATGCTCACGGAAATTGGACCTGTTCTCGACAAAAAGCTCCCCAGCACACCAATTGTGATAGCTGTGATAGTATCGTTAGGCGAACACACATCAATTTGAGATATTTGTGAGCTAACGGAACCGCGATTCGAGCCACCCGCAATTGATGGAGAGTGCCTGCCGGCCGCAGTGAGCGGCAGCAAAACGATCAAAAAGAGTGTAAGCGTCTTTTTCATGGCTAGTTTCTCCATCGGCAATAGCCTTCTGACCAATTTGTCAGATCGGGATTGGACGAGCTGCCTGACGAACGCTTTCTATATGCATACACGTTCTTTTTGTCCATAATGATCCTCGGAACGTACTGCAGTGGGTTGGGAAGCGCAGTAGTACTCGGAGGCGCGGGAGGTAGCAGGGGAGAAAGGAAACTCAATAGATCCTGCGGGCTAGCCCCCCCGTCATAGCGACCACGCTCGACTTCTACCGGGGGGAAGGCATTTGGATCCTCACATATAAACGTTTCACCGGGCACTGCCGGGTGTGTATGTACTATTGCCAGGAGTGAATCGCCAGGAAGGGGAGTTGGAATATCGTACGAGACTCGACAGGGCGATGAAGATATGTTTATCGGCGTACGGAAGGTGATCTGTCCGCTTGCATCCCGATAGATCAACAAGGGTTGTTCAACTCGATCCCAGAAATTCGGTGCATCCGGAGCAGACGCAAAAAGAAGTTGACGTAATCGCTTACGCACCGCTGGATCGTTGAAGAGGGGTTCAGTTGAGTCACAGTCTGTAATGACGATCGCAACGGCAGATGCCTGCTCAACAAAGGGATTGTTTCCCACTTTTGCAGTAACGTACATGATTCCACTAGTTGTCGGGGCGAATTGACAAATGGGTGCAGTTCCACACGGCACTGATGTGATAGTGCCCGTTGAATCTCTCCAGCGCCACTGCCGCACAACGATTGCGGGATTTCCCGTGGCGGACGCGGTAAATGTCACTGAATCGCCCACGAGAATCGAGTCAGGCGACGCAGCGAGTGTCAGTGTTTTTCGCCACGGAACCATCTCAACGTACTGTGTACCGCCGAAATCGAAGCAAGACGGATAACTGGCGTATCCGCAGTTTGGTCCAGTGTCGATCGAATTCACGCGCGCGATGTTTCCAACCCCCTCCAATATGAAGGTGGTATCCATCGGGCTTCGAGGCACAGCATCGATAAGATTGGTATTATTGCGTGTGCAAAAAGCACCCGTCGTCGTTGCTCCACTGGCCTTATTGAATGTGAACTCGAGATTTCCAACGCATTGATAGGACGATCCCCATACCCGGCCGTTCGGGTCAAGCGGAAACGAGGGTGTTCCGCGCACAGCAACTGGCCATATGTTCGGGACCGACGAATACGTCTTGGAGATGAGCCCTGTTGCGCGGGCGTATACCAACGTTGGCTCCGAGAACGATGCGGGGAATGGGACATTCGCGAATCCACCGGACACGCCGGGCGACGGTGTCAGCATCGATGCATACCCCGGAGCGCCAGGATCGATTGGATCGACACTCACCAGCAATCGCGCTGGGGGAGCCGTGACTACGTCGTTGATCTGCGTGGGTACATCTCTACAGCTAACAAGAATTGATGTGGCCAAGCACATAGCCGTGCTAAATGACCGAGACGCTTTAGCGGATACGAGTATCATTGTCGGCGAGAGGTGGGAAGGCCAGCGGCGAGCGCCTCGATTCGCCACAAGCTGGTGGTTGTGATTCACAGTTGTCAAGTGCCGATAGTTCCCAACCCACAAAGTTCAACAAATGATCGAAATAGAAACTCCGATCATGCGACAAATATCCTGACACAGGGGGATAGCACCGAAGAGCTGCGTAATATTCTGGGAGAGCACGAGCACTCCTATTCTGACTTAGCCAGGCGAAACCGGCGAAGCGGGGCTTGGTGGGGCCTTCGTCGTTGCCCCTTTAACTGCCACGCCTTCCATGGCGTGAAGTACTTCTGTGCTCGCAGCGTCTCGATTCCCCAAGGGAAGATCTCAACGTTGCTATGCTGCGAATTCCTCGCCTCCGGGCGCGTCCTGCGCCTGACCTCCGGCAAGAAATTCGCCCACTCCCCCAGCACCCACCTGCCCTGCCCACCCGCCACCATCACAGCAACCCCTCCGCAGCGGCGCGCATAAGAATGGACTCGACTAACGTCGATCCGATCTAATGGAAAGGTACGGCTTGGATTCTCACCCTTTGGGCAAGAAGATCCGCGACCGCTTCTTTTATCGAGCGTGCAAATTCCCCACGCCGAGAGGGCTGGGGAGATTCACAACTCGCCTCCCCACCAATCGCAATCGCTCTTCCCTCTCCACGGGAA
>JBBSTN010000105.1:0-9501 GCA_038235845.1 Gemmatimonadales bacterium
CACCGTCAACGGTTACTGATCCACGTGTGACGGCAGTTGTTTTTCACTGTCACCGTCAACGGTTACTGTTCCACGTGTGACGGCAGTTGTTTTTCACTGTCACCGTCAACGGTTACTGTTCCACGTGTGACGGCAGTTGTTCTTCACTGCCACCGTCAACGGTTACTGATCCACGTGTGACGGCCGTTGTTTTTCACTGCCACCGTCAACGGTTACCGTGTGACGGCAGTTGTCTTTCACTGCCACCGTCAACAATTACTGATCCGCGCGTAACGGCTGTTGACTGACAGCTGTCCGACGCTCAATTCCAAGCGTGCGAACCACCGTCGCGTAGAGCTCGTCTGCCCGAAACGGCTTCTGAAGAAAACCGGCCAGCCCGCGATTCTCAAAAATGCGGGAAACTTCCTGTTCGTTGTAGCCGCTCATGAGAACAACAGGAATATCAGAGCGTAGTTCACGAATTGCATTGAACGTCGCTTCGCCGCCGAGGCCGGGCATCGTAAGGTCGAGAATCACGAGTGCGTAGTCATCGGGGTTCGCACCGAACAACTCGACAGCACGAAGCCCATCCTCGGCTTCCGTTACCAGAAAGCCGCGACGCTTGAGCAGAGTCCCGGCAACGGCGCGAACACTCTGTTCATCGTCAGCAATCAAGACCCGGCCCGTACCCTGCCATTCGCTGGGATTGCGTGTGCGCTCGGTCCGCTGCGGCTTCTGGGGTTTGGAGGCAGGGAAAAACAATCGAATCGAGGTACCCGCACCGACCTCGGCGTTCAATTCGATTGCGCCCTTGTGACCGCGCACAATGCCGAGCGTGGTGGCGAGACCAAGTCCCCGTCCTGTTGCTTTGGTCGAGAAAAATGGGTCGAAGATACGATCCCGCGTTTCCGCCTCGATGCCTGTACCGGTATCCGTGACTTCGAGAATCACATGCGGTCCGCACGATGCACTCTGGCCTGCAATCATTGCCGAGCGACGGTTGGCCGTTAGCTGAACGTAGCCTGTGCTGATCTGAATTGAACCATGCTTTTCGCCGATGGCGTCGGAGGAGTTGGCAACGAGGTTCATCAGAACCTGTCGAAGCTGCGACGTATCTACCTCCACACTTGGAAGCCCGGGCGCGGGCTGAACTGCGAGATCGATATGTCGGGGTACCGCAGTTCGTAGCAACGCCTTCATTTCCACAATCAAGGACGATAAATCGATCGACTCAACCACGAATCGCACCTTTCCTGCATATGCGAGCAACTGACGTGTAAGATCTGCCGCGCGTTGCGCCGAAAGCTCGATTTCCTCCACGCTCCGGCGCGCCTCTGCATCGCTTGGAAGGTCAAGCAGTGCAAGCGATGCATTTCCGAGAATTCCCACAAGCAAGTTGTTGAAATCATGCGCGACGCCGCCTGCGAGCAGACCAAGCGACTCCATCTTTCTCAGCTGATGAGCGTTGGCGTCGATCGCCGAACTTCTACGATATCGACTCTCGAGTATCGCAACAATCCCGCTGTCCCAAGGATAGAACGAGACTGCAAACGCACCGTCACCGCTATCACTTGCGCCGTTGAAGTTCCGTGATTCACCGTCGCCGTTGCACGCGGTGTGTGCCTCGTCCACGATGGCCTGATGGATTTCCGGATAACACTCCCACACGAGCCGTCCGATCAGCACCCGTCCGTCGGATTCGCCGATCAGTGTCGCAGAGGCATTGGCGTAACGAATCCGGGAGGTGGAGTCGAGCACGAGGGTCGGAAACGGACTCGCATGTAGTAGCGAGGTCTGATCGGCGCTCAGAGGTTTGAAATTATCCTTCACGCTGGTCGGAACGGGACGGGGAAAGGCATAGCCGATGTTGAACTCAACTAGAACTCAATCTGAGTTCCGAGTTCGACAACGCGATTTGGCGGAATATCAAAGAATGCAGTTGCCGAGCGCGCGTTGCGCGCCATGATTGCGAAGATAACTTTGCGCCAACGCGCCATGCGAAACTTCTCGTCGACGCGACGATGAGAGGGAATGAGCCGTTCGCGCCCGAGGAAATAGCTTGTTTCCATGGGTTTGCAGCGAATCCCCATCTGGTCGACTGCCTCAAGCACCTGCGGGACGTTTGGCGACTGCATGAATCCATAGCTCGCCACAACTCGCCAGAATCCCTGGCCAAGCGGGATGATGCGAACGCGATCAGACGGCGCAGTCTCCGGTACGTCGGATGTCTTGACCGATACAAGCAACACGCGTTCGTGAAGGACCTTGTTGTGTTTCAAATGATGCAGCAGCACAGGCGGAACACCTTCATCGTTGCCAGTCATGAACACAGCCGTTCCCGCAACCCGATGAACCGAAGATTTCTCCACGCCATCAAGAAACAGATCGAGCGGAAGCGCTCCCTCGGCTAAACGTGAGTTGAGCAGACGACGGCCTCGGTGCCAAGTGAGCATCATGATGAAAAGGACGAGACCGATTGCCAACGGCACCCAGCCGCCTTGGGTGACCTTGATGATATTTGCGCTGAAAAACAGGATGTCGACGATAAAAAACACGGCCGTTAGCGATAAGGCCTGCCATGCCTTCCAGCGGAAACGAAGTCTGGCCACAACGTAGAACAGAATAGTGGTAATGAGCATCGTGCCGGTAACCGCAATCCCGTATGCCGCGCCCAGCGCTGAAGTGTTCTTGAACGCAACGACGATGATCAGGCATCCAACGGCGATGAACCAGTTCACTTCGGGAATGTAGATCTGGCCTTCCTCGGTCTTCGAGGTGTGCCGGATCTCGAGCCGGGGAATGTAGCCGAGCTGGATGCCTTGTCGCGTAACGGAAAACGCGCCGGAAATCATTGCCTGCGATGCAACAATTGCCGCTAGCGTGGCAAGGATGAGCATCGGGATCAACAACGGCTTGGGTGTCAGCAGAAAAAACGGGTTCTCGGTGGCAGCGGGATTCCGAACCAGCAGCGCACCCTGTCCGAAATAGTTTAGCAGCAACATGGGGAAGACCATGATGAGCCAGGCGTACCGAATTGGTCGCTTGCCAAAGTGTCCCATGTCAGCATACAACGCCTCACCACCAGTTATTACCAGCACAACCGATCCCAATACGATAAATGCCAGTGTTCCGTGCGCGCGGAAAAAGTTGAAGGCGTGAACTGGGTTTACAGCCCCGAGAATGGAGGGCGAGCGCGCGATTTCGAGAGCACCAATGGCGCCGATCGAAAGAAACCAGACGAGCATCACCGGCCCGAACGCCTTCCCCATCGTATCCGTGCCGAACCGTTGAAAGGCGAACAAGCTCGCTAGAATACCAAGGGTGATGGGCACGATGAAATGCGACATTTGCGGAACTGCCACATTAACGCCCTCCATCGCACCGAGTACGGACATGGCGGGGGTTATGATACCGTCGCCGTAGAGGAGTGCAGTGCCGCACAAGGCCAGGGCAATTATCCAGCGTCCGCGAGTGCCGGTTCTATCCTGATTGCGTCGCGGAAAAATGAGAGCGAGAAGGGCAAATGTGCCGCCCTCGCCGCCGTTGTCGGCCCGCAACACGAAGCTGATGTATTTGACTGTAATGACAAGGGTTAGTGACCAGACGATCAGCGACAAGATGCCAAAGACGTTATCTCGCGTGGCGGTAAGCCCATAGAGCGGACTGAAGCACTCTTTGATCGAATAAAGTGGACTTGTACCGATATCGCCGTAGACAACGCCCAAGGCCGTCAGAGTGAGGACGGCAAGTCGCTTCCCTTCTGGCGTTTCGTGGTTCGTATGAGGGCGGAGGCCAGTGGAGGCCGGAAACATGGCGGTCGTTGCCATGATTTCGCTTCCGGGCGGCGCCGAGCCGGCATCTGAGCCCTGGACAGGCTCTACCGACGGGCCGGTGGGATGCCGGTGGGCCTCGGACGACGACGTAGCAGCGGCGCCGGAGCCATCGGAATGGCGAGCTGGAGGGGTAGCGGCCTGTTCGCCGCGACCCGGTATAGTAGGATCGTTAGACATGGTTTATTGCGACCATGCAATGTAGTGCGTGGTCGCAGGACCGGTGCAGGGATAAGCCGCCTTTGACCGAAAATGAGCCTTGAGCCGACTTGCAGCTCGAGCGTCAGACGTGAGGTCGGAGTGTCACCGTGGCTGCAACCGGCTACGTCTCTACGGGTGACGGCAGTTGTTTTTCACTGCCACGATGAACGGTGATGTATCCACGTGCGACGGCAGTTGTTTTTCACTTTCACGATGAACGGTGACGTATCCACGTGTGACGGCAGTTGTTCTTCACTGCCACCGTCAACGGTGACGAATCCACGTGTGACGGCGGTTGACTGACAACTCACAACGCTATTCGTAGCGCAGTGCCATAATGGGGTCGAGCTTGGCCGCCCGCCGGGCCGGCCACACGCCGAATACCACTCCAACGACCGCCGAGAAGGCGAAAGCCAGCGCCACAGACTGCGAGGAGATTTCGGTGTTGAAATTCGCCACCCGGCTCAAAAGCATGGCTCCGCCACTGCCTAGTGCGACGCCGATTGCGCCACCCAGCACGCAGAGCACAATCGCCTCAATGAGGAACTGAAGCAGGATGTTTCGAGATGTGGCTCCGAGGGCTTTGCGAACTCCGATTTCCCGGGTGCGTTCGGTAACAGAGACAAGCATGATGTTCATGATGCCGATGCCACCAACGATGAGCGAGACAGACGCGATGCCGGCAAGCAACGAGCTGAATACCGCACTGGTTTCTGCGGCCGTGTTCAGGAAGTCAGCCTGATTGCGGATCTGGAAGTCGTCGTCCCGCTCCCGTGGAAGGCGATGCTCGCGACGAAGAATTTTCTGTATATCTGCCATCGCTTCCGGGATCTTTGCTTCGGAAACTGCCAGCACAGAAATAGATCGAATGCGGTCGGAACCGATAACGCGGAATCGGGCGGTGTTTAACGGAATCAGAACCTGATCGTCGGGATTCTGGAAAGGGTTGGTCTGACCCTTTGACTTGAGCACGCCGATGACGGTGAATTGAATGCCGCGAATTCTTACTGCCTCTCCAATAATCGCGTTCGGATTTTCCGCGCCGAGGTTCTGCGCCACCACCGGGCCGATAACCACCAGACGCTGATTTCCCGCGTCCTCCTGCGAGGTGAACATCCGGCCCGCCTCGAGTTCATATTTTCGCACCTGCAGGAAATTGGATGATGTGCCAACGACCTGCGTGCTGGTGTTCCTGGCGTTGAATTGAACCTGCAATTGCCGGGACATTTCGGGCTGAACCGCCGTGATAAGCTGACCCTGATCTTCGAGGGCAGCGGCATCGGCCATGGTGAGTTTGGCCCGGTCGGCATCGGAGGAGACTCCAAACGATCGAACTTGTCCGGGGCTCACCGTCAGAAGCGTGGTTCCCAGCGAGGAGATTCGCTCCTTGATGGCACTCTGCGCTCCGCGACCAATCCCGTCCATGGCGATCACTGCGCCAACTCCGATGACGATGCCAAGCATCGTGAGCAGAGACCGTAACTTGTTCGCGCGCAACGCTGTAAGTGCGACGCGAATGACCTCTGCGTAGAGCATTTACCGACCTCCGCCGGGTGGACGACCGCCACCGCCACCAGCTGCAGGTGTGGTGGTCTGCCGCTGCACTCCCGGCACCGTGGTGTTCCGACGGAATCGATCGTTCTGCTGATCTCGCTTGGCCTGCAATGCGGCAACCGCTAGTGTTGCCACAGTCTCGCCTTCTTTGAGACCGCTGAGTACTTCTGAATAGTCGTAGTTGGAGGCGCCCAGGCTCACGAGACGCGGTTCAAACTGGCTAGGAGCAACTTCGACGAACACGACGCCGGATCGTGCACGCGTAGCGCCGGGCATCCGCCTAGCCCCACTACCTGCTCCGGCTCCTGCCCCACGTCCAGCGGTCGCGGTCGCCCCGGAACCCGCGCCGCCGCGCCCACTCGCCCCGCTGTTGCCAGCGGAGGGAGTGTTTTCAGTCCCCATCGCCACCGCCTGGCTGGCCGGGGCGTCCGCGGTTGGCTGACCGCGCCCGCCGGCACCGCCAGCGGCCCGCATCTGCGCCTGCATGGCGGCGACCATCGACGACACAGAGTCCGCATTGAGCCCCACGAAACTCGCAGCCGTCGGCGCTTCGCGCAGCGTCCTCACGGCGTCGTTGGAGACCGCGACTACATTCTCGCGACGGTCGATAAGCATCGACACTTCGCCATTCATGCCAGGCTTGAGAAAACCTTCGCTGTTCTCGAGCGAGACGATCACGGGAAACATGGTGACGCTCTGTTGAACCACGGCTTGCGGTTCGATCTTCTCGACAACGCCCTGAAACGGCCGTTCCGGATACGCATCGACGGTGACCCTGGCCGGCTGTCCCGCACGGACCTTGCCGATATCTGTTTCGTTCACGAGTGCCCGCACTCGAACCTTGCTCAAGTCAGCCATCTTGAGAAGCGTGGTACCGCCTCCGAACGCGCCAGTCGCCGAGGTGATTACCTGCCCGAGGGCGACCGGCTTCTCGATGATCGTTCCCGCTACTGGGGCGACTACCGTTGCGTCGTCCATGCGCTGCTGAGCGAGGTCAAGGTTGGCGTTAGCGCGGATCATCTGGCCTTGCGCCTGGGTCAGCGCGAGCTGCGCATTCTCGTATTCCTGCGTGGTAATGATGCGGGTCTTGAACAGTTCATCCGAGCGGGCTTTCTGCGCTAGTGCTACTTCGAGATTGGCTTTGGCCGACCGCTGGTCTGCCTGCGACTGGTCGAACTGGTTTTTGACGTCCCGGGTGTCCACCTGAACGAGCAGGTCACCTACCTTCACCTGAGACCCGGTTTCCACCGGCATTCGGGTAATGAGACCGGAGGCCTTGGATTTCACCTCAATTACGTTGATTGGCTCGACAGAGCCAGTGGCTTGCGCATCGACAACAATCGTCTCACGTCCAACTACTACGGTACCTACCAGGGAGGTCGCCTCTTTCTTCGAGGCGCACCCATCGATCACTCCGAGGGAGAGAACGAACGCCACCGGCGCCATGATTCTCGAAGACCGGTTCACCGCATGCTCATGGGTAGAAAGGAATCGAACTGACGGATCATAGCTCGCGCCCAATGAGCGACGAGAGCTGTGCTCGCGCGACACGACCGTCAAAGCGCGCCTGAATGAACGCCTGGCGTGCCTGGTTGAGCTGAGTCTGCGATGTAAGGAGGTCGAGCAGCGTGGACGCTCCCAGAGCGTAGCGCTGCTGCTGAACGCGGAGGTCTTCTTCGGCGGCGGCTATCGACGCGCGCTGAACTTCCACACGAGCCTGGGCATTCTGAACCGTCCGGAGCAGTGACGTGAGATTCTGCCTCGCCGCGAGCTTGGCGTCGCGTAGCTGCGCCTCGGCGTTATCGAGCGAAACGTCGGCCTGGACGGCCTGTGCCTCACGCTGGAAACCGTTGAAGATCGGATAGGAGAGACTGAAGTTCACCGATTGCCGGTTTGGGTTCCCGCCACTAAACAAAAACAGGTTGCCGCCCGTGAAACCGCCGCTGTTCTGATTGAACGTGTAATTGTACGTCATGTTCACCGTCGGATAATACGACGACTTCTGCGACCTCTTGGCCGCCTTGGACACGTCCACGTTGGCTTTCGCAAGTCGGATGGCCGGGCCGTCGTCCACGAGTTCGGCCAATTCGGCTTCCGTTGGAAGCGGTGCGGAAGAATCGAGTGTATCGGCTGGTGACGCAGTAATTGTGGTGGTGGACCCCGTCACTCTGGTGAGCGCCGCGTTGGCCACGCGAAGGTCATTCTGGGAGGTAAGCACAGTCAATTGTGCGTTGCCCACCTGAATTGCCGACCGGAGAGAATCGGACTTGGTTGCAACGCCGGCCGCGACCCGCGCCGAGGATGCTTTGAGCTGCTGCTCCGCCTGTTCCAGCTGAGACCGCGCTGCAGCTTCCGATTCCCGTGCCGCCAGCGCTGCGTAAAACTGCTGCTTGACCTGCAGGGATGCGTCGAACCGCGACGAAAGTGCGGTGACGTCGGCCGCGTCGGCTGTAGCACGAAAGCGTCTCAAATCGGCAAATCTCGACCCGCCATCAAACAGCTGCAGGTTGAAAGAGAGACCATTGCCGTAAGACCACGGATTGCCGCTGATGGCCTGCAGCTGCCCCGAGTTGGGATTTATGCTTGTGCCTACAGTATGACCGGTCGAAGCCGACAAGTTGAGATTGGGAATAAAAGTGCCAATCGCCTGACGACGCGAAGCCGCGGCAGTTCGGTCGAGACCCCGTGCCTGCACTATCGCGGGAGAATTGCGCTGCGCCATTTCGATGGCTTCGCCCAGCGTGACGGGGAGAGCCCCGTCATCAATAGTTGATGGCTGCGCGCGAAGCGGGGCGGCCATCAGGACCGCCCCGGCAACAAATGAGGTGATGCTTAAAGTCTTTTTCATCATTTTTCTCCATTCACCTTACGTGCACTGTCCCGAGCGACCATGCTGTCGAGCAGGGCTTTGAAGCGCACTTTCTGTGCGGCATCGAGTTCGTTGTTGATGAGTATCCGCGAGCTGTCACGCAGCGAATCCAGTGATGGCTTGATTCGCAAACGCACCACCTGGTAGTTGGAATTGCGCCAGTCGAAAATGGAGTCTACGACTTGTCGCTGGCCTGCTGAAAGACCGATTTCGTGCGCAAATTCATCCTGCATAGAGCTGCGATCGTACTGGCGTGCGTAAGGACGCTTGGATACAGCCCTGTCGGCCACAAATCCAAGAGCCCCACCGGTGAGAAAAGCTCCGAGCAGGAACATCAGAGCGAGCGATTTCGATTGCTGACGAGATGGCACTTTTTGCCTCTGTACTAAGGCTGAAACGGATTCAGGAAGCGTTCCGGAAGGTTGGCCGGAATACTGTCACGTGATTTGATGGTGATGGTGACGGGAATGCCCTCAGGCAAACCCTCGGAATTAAAGTACGCGGCTCCGGCCGCAAGCTGCCGCGAGGCGCTTGCGAGCGACTGTTCGCGCATGATTGTGGCACCCGTTACGAGCAGTGCGATGGTCGCGGCCACCAGGCCCGCCGTGCGCCACTCTGAAAACACCGACCACCACGCGGTAACCGGCCCCTCCTGAAGACGCGCCATGATCCGCTGTTCAAGGCCACTCCAGAATTCCTCCTCGGGTGGCGCAAATGCGGCGCGCAAAAGCATTGTGACCGCAGGATCGGCTCCCGGGCTACGCTCCATCGTCGACCGCTTGATTTCCTTCATGACTCACTCCGCAAATTGCCTAGCTGGCGCCGCATGTGCGCCCGCGCGTGATGCAGGTCCGAGCGCGCTGTACCCTCGGGAATCCCGAGTAACTCGCCGATTTCTGCATGTTTGTAACCTTCGACGTCGTGCAGCACGATGACCGAGCGCTGGCGTTCGCCAAGCGTCGCCAAAGCCTGTGCAAGACGGTCCTTCAATTCATCCGCTTCCGCCGGATCCCGATGGGGCGACGACAGCGTTTCCGGCAGTTCATCCGCATCGCGCACCTTGCGCCG
>JBBSTN010000106.1:0-9500 GCA_038235845.1 Gemmatimonadales bacterium
AGCGTCCATGTATAGCCGTATGAATCGCGTAGCTCGCCACGCACGTTAGTTGAAAGTTTGAGATCCAGAAGGTGTTCACCATGCGCAGCCGCAATGATGGAAAGCGCGGCCTCGTCGAGCGACACGCGCTTGACGGTGACGGTGTCTGCGCGCGTAGCGTAGGTCGCCGTCAAAGCCGCACGCCCCGTATCCAGTCTCCCCTCCAGCCCCGGCTGAAGAGCGTGATGATCCGCCCCTGCGAGCAGCAACATGCGACCGGTGCGATTGCGGCTGCTCAGGGTTTCGACAATGTGGCCCCATCGCGATCGAGCTTCAGCTTGTCCGGTCGGCAGCGACGAGCCGAATTCATATCCATCTTGCGGCAGATGATAAAGCACGACGGTCGACCCGTCATTCGAGCACCAGAACATGGTATCCGCGACGGGATGAGACGATCCGCCCAGGCCTCGCCAAACGATGGCGAGACCCATCCCGAACCCCGCTGCAATCATGGGCATCGCAGCAGGGTGGCCGAAGGAGTCGGGGCAGTAGGCAACCGATGGAGCTGACGCTCCGAAAAGTCGGAGAGTTCGGGCGCCAGCTTGCAGATTTCGGACGATCGCCTCGCCCGAGGGGACAAGGTTATCGGCGAGGACATACCATGGCCCTGCTTCAAGCGAACCGGTAACGAGCTGGCGGGATAGAAGCCCGAGTTGATCCGGTCTCACGGCGAGATAGTCAAGCAGCGTAACAGCCTGCCCATCGAGGAGAAATGGCTCAGGCGCGTCCGGTAATGCCGCCAGAAGCCCGTCCAGAAGGGCCACAAGGCGTTGGCGAAAGCGGGCCGCCACATGGTACCACTCCCTGTCCCAATGGGTGTGCGCTACCACCAGCACGACCTGCTTTGACCGCTCCGGCTCATTTTCGCCTGGCAAATTCACTCCGAAAAAATATCACGAACCACGGATGAGTGTTGACCGAACTCGGTGCGAACGACTTCTTTCCAGTCTGCGCATCTCCATTCTTATCGGACAACTGTGGAATTTCTTTCGGACTTCATCGCTCGCCTTCGTGATCTTCCCGCCTTGGTGCAGTGGGCCGGTTATGTCGGTCTTACAATCATCATCTTTTCGGAAACCGGCCTGCTCATCGGGTTTTTCCTGCCTGGCGATTCGTTACTTGTGACTGCGGGTCTATTGTGCTCCCGGCCGGATTTCGGGCTCAATGTATGGATACTGGGCGGAATCCTTACGGTTGCGGCAATTGTTGGCGACACGGTTGGCTATTCTATCGGCAAAGCTTCCGGCCCGCGTATTTTCACGAGAGAAAACAGCGTGTTATTCAACAGGAAACACCTGCTCCGGGCCCAGGCGTTTTATGAGAAGCACGGAGGCAAGACAATAATTCTGGCGCGTTTCATGCCCATTATTCGTACGTTCGCACCGGTGGTCGCCGGAGCTGCGCAAATGCGGTACTCCTCATTCATACTGTACAACGTGATTGGCGGTATCACATGGGTCTGGAGTATGTTGATGATCGGCTTTGTGCTCGGCCGCACTGTGCCGGGTGTTGCAGCTCATATTGAAAAGGTGATCATTGTTGTGATATTTCTCTCCATTCTTCCCGGCATTATTAGTTGGTGGAGAGAACGCTCAAACACGAGGACAACAGTTGTCTGACCAGGACTCACGTCGTTCGTTTATCACTCGCATGGCCGCATTTGCAGTAGGTGCCCCGATTGTCGGCACATTTGCCGCGGCAGCCTGTGACTCAGCCCCTGAACGCGCATCCGCGCGTCCCGATTCAAGTTCAACAATGGAGAACAGCATGGCGTTCACACTTCCGCCCCTGCCCTACGCCAACAATGCGCTCGAGCCACATATCGACGCGCAAACAATGGAGATTCATCATGATAAGCATCATCAGGGTTATGTCACCAATCTGAATAAGGCGATAGAGAAAGCGCCCTCGATTGCTGATTGGTCGCTGGATGATATATGCCGTCGCATCAACGAAGTCCCGGAAGACGTTCGTACCGCGGTCCGAAACAATGCAGGCGGACATTGGAATCACTCGATGTTCTGGAAAGTCATGGGCCCCAATGCCGGTGGTGAACCAACCGGCGCGGTTTCCGACGGCATCAACAAGGCGTTTGGCTCGTTCTCAAAATTCAAGGAACAGTTTCAGGACGCAGCCACCGGACGGTTCGGTTCGGGCTGGGCCTGGCTCGTATCCGACAACGGGTCGCTTTCAATCATGAGCACTCCAAATCAGGACAATCCGCTCATGGAAGGTAAAAAAGCGGTGCTTGGCGTGGACGTGTGGGAGCACGCGTACTACCTCAAGTATCAGAACAAACGCGCCGATTACCTCGCTGCCTGGTGGAATGTCGTGAACTGGAGCGAAGTACAGAAGCTCATGCAGGCTGCGTAGTCCGATCTGGTTGCATCGCAGTTTTCAACCTGCGCACTACCTATAATTTTCGCATAGTTAAAGCGGGGCCAACGATGATTTGTTGGCCCCGTTTTGCATCTTGTACCGCTGCGCTGTGCCCGCGCGTCGTATATCGGCAGCGGCCGATCTACCGCATCAGCGCCGGTATGAGTGTCAGAAGCGCAAATAGAGCGAACTTTATAACGGCGGCCAGCGCTCCCGCAGAGCGGTCAACCTTTGCAACCACAGATACGCCAATCGCCGTTATTACCAGACCCCAGATCGAAAACAAGTCGAGCTGATTCAGCAAGCTGATAACCACTGGCGGCGTCGTATCAGGATTGAGAAAGCGCGTCGGTCCAATGGAACCGTCACTCACGCCACGCAGCGACGACGTGTCCAATACTGCGCCTTGTATGGCGAGTGCCATATATCCCAGAATGCTGGGCATTGCAGACCACGACGCAACCATCGCCGACTGTCCGAAGCTAAGCTTTGCTCCCGCAATTCGTGCGCCGATAAGTGTTGCCAGCCCACCGAATATCGCCATGAACCAGGGAGCGATAACTGGACCGACCATGGATGAAAACCTGGCAATCGTGCTTCCCATCGCCTGCGCATTTTCGGGAACAGGCTGCCCACTGGCTGCAGCGACTCCCATGCTCCTTTCGATTTCGGCCTCCATAAAGGGCGAAACCAGATTGCGCACCGCGAGGACAAGCACGAGAAAAATAACGGTCTGAATCAGAGCAGGCCTGACGAAGCTACTGTTTCTAACCCGGTTGAAGAGCGAAGTGGGATGGACAAATACATCCACAAAATCTTCGATCAATCCGCCCTTTGGTGCAGGGGCGAGTTCAGCATCTGATGCAGTCACGCGATCTCCATTGAAAGTGTCGAATGATCAAGTCAACAAAGCTGCCGCAGTCTGACGCAATCTGACGGTCCTTGCCGCGCATCTTCAACGCGCCGCCTCGCCCTCGAGGTAAGTGTATCCTTCGAGCCCCGCCACATAGTCCGCGATAAATGCGTTGGCTTCTTCTCGTGTAAGAGAAGAAGTGGCGCTGACCTTACGTCTGAATGTGGCCAATAGTTGCGACGCGCCAAACTGCACATAATTGAGCACTTCCGTCACCGTGTCACCCTGCACGAGGTCGGTGATATCGTAAGACCCCTTCTCGTTCAATCGCACATGAACAGCATTCGTATCACCAAAAAGATTGTGCAGATCTCCCAGAATTTCCTGGTAAGCTCCGGTGAGAAATATGCCAAGTATGTAGTCTTCACCGTCTACAAAGGGATGTAGTTCCAGACTTGGACGGCCCTTCTTGTCCCCAACAAAACGGTCTATCTTGCCATCCGAATCGCAGGTAACGTCCTGGAGGGTACCTCGGCGCAACGGCTCCTCCAGCAGGCGATGAATCGGCATGATGGGAAAGAGTTGGTCGATCGCCCAACTGTCCGGAAGCGACTGAAAAAGCGAGAAGTTGCAGAAATAACGGTCGACGAGCGCGGCTTCCAGCTCTGGCAGAATATCCGAATAGGTATCCCGATCTGTCAGAGCAACCAGATAAATCGCATTCATGGTGGCCTGCCACATCACTTCGGCCTTGGCCAATCCGCGCAGGTCAAGCACGCCGCTGTTGAAATACTGTCGCGCTCGATCCTTATCGAAGGATGCGTCGTGAAAAACCTCGAACATCTTTCTTGGCTTCGCACCACGTTCCGTAATCGTGCGCCAATCCTCGTACATCTCGTGCAAAAGGGAATGATCATCATCAGTTAACGACGGCATCACCTGAGCTGCCTGCGATTCAACGTCGATTACCTTGACGAGCAACAGTGCGTGATGGGCGGTGAGTGCACGACCAGATTCACTGATGACGTGTGGCATGGGAAGTTCGGCTTCCCGGCATGCCTCGCCGATGGTGTATATCACGTCGTTCGCATACTCCTGAAGCGAGTAGTTCACACTCGCATCGTTGGTGGAATTGGTGCCATCATAATCCACACCCAATCCGCCACCCACATCGACGTGCGTGATATCCACACCAATCGCGCGCATCTCGAGATAAAAGCGCGCCACTTCCTGCAGACCTGACTTGATGAATCGAATATCAGTAATCTGACTGCCGAGATGGAAATGAATAAGCTTGAGAATTTCGAGTCGTCCTTCCGCGCCCAGCCGATCGATCAGTTTGATCAACTCTGCAGATCCGAGTCCGAACTTGCTCTTTTCACCGCCGCTTTGCGCCCACCGACCCGCGCCCTCACTCGCTAGCTTGATTCGAACTCCGCACATTGGCACGACGTTCAATTCATCGGCCACCTCCAGCAAAACATCGAGCTCGCTCAGCTGTTCCAGTACGATAAAGACGCGGTGTCCAAGCTTCTGCCCCATGAGAGCAAGTCGCATGAACTCATGATCCTTGTAGCCGTTGCAGACGATGATGTGTTCAGTAGACTCGGAGAGCCCAAGCACAGCCTGAAGCTCGGGTTTCGACCCACACTCCAGACCAACTCCGTGACGCTTTCCGAAGCCGACAATTTCCTCCACCACGTGCCGTTGCTGATTCACCTTGATCGGGTACACGGTCGTATAACCGCCAGTGTACTCGAACTCTTTCATGGCGTGCGCAAAACGTTCGCTCAGCGTTTCGATGCGCGAACGAAGAATGTCTGAAAAGCGAAGCAGCACCGGAAGCTGAATGCCCTGCTCTTCGAGATCAGTCGCGAGATCTTTCAGATCAAGTGAAAAACTCTGGCGGGTCGGGTCGGGTCGCACCACGACGTTGCCGCGGTCGTTGATGTCGAAATATCCGACCCCCCAGCCGTCGACGTTGTAGAGTGCACGTGCGGATTCCACCGTCCATTCGGGCGGCGGCGGTGGGATCTCGAGCTGCGGTTGAATTCGGGTAGCCATGGCGGCGAAAACTAGGGTATCACCACGCTTGGGGCGAGAGGACGGCGCCTTCGCTGCGAAAATTGCCTCGCGTTAGCTTTCGTGAATGGATCCAAGCGTAATTGCCCGCGCTGCCCGCGCTGGCACGCTTATCGAGTCAGCGCTGTCTCTGCTTCGACCGCCGCATTTGCGCGCGGCCGAGAAGGAGGTCCGCGTCCTCCTGTACCGAAGCTTCGGCGATTCAAGACGGATAAGCGTGCGTGGACGAGTGGTACGAATGGTCGAAACGCGCAAGCGAAAGCTTCGACGCTCAGGTGCCATATCGGCGCGCGAACATCTGGTTTCGGTATATCGCTCCTTCGATGCCCTCGATATTCCCGGCGCTAAGGTCCTGGTATCGTGCGAGGGTCAGGAGCGCATCGTCGAGGCAGACCGGGGAGGGTATTTCCTGGCTGATCTCGAAGCACCATCACAATCGGTATGGATCGCTGGTAGTCACCGGGTCGAGGCGAGCCTGTGCGGCGACGCATTCACCAATGGTTCGTCCCTTCCAGAATTCGCTCGCGGTGTCTCTACCGTTTATGTCCCTGGCGACGAAGCATCGATGTTGATAATCAGCGATCTCGATGACACGGCCATGGACACGCACACGCCTCACACGCCGCGAATGCTCCGAACGGTGCTGTTGAGGAGTGCGCGACTTCGCCATCCGATTCCGGGCGTGCCCTCGCTATATCGTCGACTGCGCGACGGTGCTTCGGGAAACGCCCAGAATCCTCTTTGCTATATCTCGAGTGGCGCGTGGAACCTCTACGACTATGTCGTCGATTATCTGGATGAACACGAGCTTCCTGCAGGCCCTATTCTGTTGAATGACTGGGGGTCGCGCCAACGCGGATTTCACCCCGTTTCACATTTACACAAGGGCGTGCACGTAAGTGCCCTTGCGACCCGTTATCCAGACGTCGGCATGCTCCTCATTGGCGACGATGTTCACGAAGATCCAGATCTCTATTTCCGTGCCGCCATGACACATCCGGGACGCGTACGCGCCATCTGGATCCGCCTGGTGCGCAACGAGTCGGCTCGACTCCACCAGATAGAATCGTTTCGCGCTCAACTTGAGACCGTGGGCTCTGACCTGGTGCTTTCTGCCAATACTGAGATGTTCGAACGCCACGCTCGTGAGCGTGGCTGGGTAACACGCTAGCCAGAACTGGATACCAGAACTGGATACCAGAACTGGATACCAGAACTGGATAACGGTTGGAAACCAACGCGCGCGGGAACCGTAATCCTGACCATGACTCCCTTCCGCGCCGCCGATATCCAGTACGCCCTCCGCCTTCTGCGTCGCAGCCCCGGCTTCACGCTCATCACAATTCTGGTACTCGCAGGCGGCCTTGGCCTCAGTACATTCACGTTTTCGTTTCTTTACACAGCAATGGTTCGCCCGCTTCCCCTCAGCGATGGTGAGCGAATCGTTCGAGTTGATCCGGTGGTCCAGGGCAAACGTCTGGAGGTCGACGCCGTAGACGTGGCACCGCTGCGAACCTCTCTTCGAACCGTCACAGAAATTGGCGGCTACACTGGACGAGAAGTGGTAGTAGGACGCTTAGGTGAGCGTCATGTCATCGACCCGACAGTAACCGAACCGGTGCTTTTTTCGATCGCGCGCACGCCCGCACTCATGGGGCGGACACTTGTTCCCGCTGACGCGCACCCGGGAGCGGAGCCCGTAATCGTGCTCTCCTACCGCACCTGGGAGGTCGACTTTGGCGCGGACAGCAGATTGCTAAACAGTCTGATTCCGCTCAACGGTGTAAGCACTCGCGTCGTTGGCATCATGCCAAAGGGGTACGGATTTCCAGTGTCCTCGCAAGCATGGATGCCGCTGCCCGCGCCCACCCTGGAAGCGACGAAACCTGGCGCTGCAAGTCTCAGACTGGTGGCGCGGCTCGCTCCAAACGCTTCTTACAACGAGGCAGCTGCAGAAGCCACTCACCTATTACGGCTCGCCGTCAGCGCTCGTGATTCATCACCGCGAGCCGCCACCATGAAGGTAGCCGTCGAGTCGTTTCCGTCAGTTCAGATTGGCGAAGAGCGTACACTCGTCTTCACTGCTCTCAACGTCCTCGCGACGTTGATTCTTCTCCTCGCACTGGTAAACGTCACCAACTTGCTGCTTGCTCGCGCCAACGAACGCACCCGTGAAACCGCGGTGCGACTCGCCCTCGGCGCCTCGTCGGGACGGCTCGTCATGCGGGGAATGTGGGAGACCATAATTCTCTGTATCGCCGGCGGAGCTTTGGGAACGGCCGGAGTTGCATGGGGTCTCCGCGCCATCACTGGCTGGACCCGTTCCAATTTGGAAGGAAATCTCGCCTTCTGGTGGGTTTGGCAAATGGATGGCGTAACACTGATCACGGCGGCGGCATGGGTTACAGTGGCAGTCGTGGTACTCGGCAGCGTGATATCGCTTCGAACGATGCGAATGAACGTGCGCGAGGTAATGCAAGACGGAAGCGCACGCTCCGGATCACAACGCGAAGGGCGACTATCACGCACTCTCGTGGCAGCGCAGGTCACGACAGTAACTGCGCTCATGTTTTTCGGGGTGATGGCGGGAGTGATTGCTGATCGCGTTATGACGTTAAACCCCGGGTTCAGTACAACTAAGTTGCTTCAGAGTGGAATAGCACCGCCAGTTGCGCGATACACTAGCGAGCGTTCGCGAGCAGCGTTGTTTCGCAATCTGCATGATCGACTTGCCGGCGACGCGGAATTTGACGGAGTGATACTTCGAACATCGCTTGCCGATCAGCAGTCGGACCGGGGGCGATTCGCAGTGCGTGACACCCGCGCCACCGCTGTTCTTCCGTCCGCGCACATACAAGCCGTACTTGGCGATCTTGCTACGTTGGGAATCAAGGTGCGTGAGGGTCGCGCGCTCAATTCGGGCGATGACATTAGCAGAGAGCGGGTTGTGATGATAAGCAGCTCGCTGGCGAATAGAATCTGGGGCATACGTTCGCCGCTTGGCGAGCAGCTTCGTCTTGCGGGTGTTGATGATACCACAGAATTCCGAACGATCGTTGGCGTTACGAGCGACATCGCGCTGGGCAATCCGCTTTCGCGCAATCGAACATCGGACGCGATCTACGTGCCCTTACTGCAGAGCACAAATACCTATTCCGCATTACTCGTGCGATTTCGTTCGAGCGAGACGGCTGCGCGTCAGGCTCTCCTTGCGGAGTTTGCAGCGGTCGACCCGCTCCTCATACCTGACAAGATTCAGCCATTCGACGAGATACTTCGCAAAGCTGGGCTGATTGCCCGATCAGTGTCGAGGCTTTTTGCTTTCTGTTTCGGCTTCGCTCTGCTGCTGGCGCTTGTGGGCACATACGCATTGATGTCGCATTCCATCGGCCTCAGAACGCGTGAACTTGGTGTGCGTCGTGCGCTCGGCGCCAGCGATAGAGTCGTGGCGCGCATGCTGCTGACGCAGGGGGGGCGTCAGCTTGGTGTTGGAAGCGTATTAGCAGCGCCTCTACTTGCGGTGATCGCATTAGTGTTCCAGCACTACTTTCCGATAAGTGGGCTGGTGGCTATCACGATTGCAATCGTCGTGTCGGTGTCAATTGTGGCACTCGTTCTCATGGCGATCTGGGTGCCAACAAAAAAAGTACTCGACGTGCCGCTGAGCGATGCACTACGCGGAGATTGATGGGACATTGTTGGCATTTCATAGGAGACTGAGTGAAGTCGATAGCAGCACGTCCGGGATTTGTGGTGGTTTTGTTGACGGTAGCTCTCGCGGCGTGCATTCCGCTGCCGGGTGGGCGCAGATATGATTCCCGGATCGTTACCTCGAAGGTGCCACTCAACACGCTCGTTTCATACGGAGGCGAGACATGCACCGTGTCGAGAGAAGTTTTCGAAAAGGTGAGAATCAACGAACAACATCGTTGTGTATGGCAGGCGCCTCAGCCAGCGACAAAACGAGGGTGACGATGCGTATTGTCGAATCAATGAGTACGTCGCGACCGATCGAAATCTGCTTTCGGCCACTCACTTGTAGACGACATCCAGTTCGCCTCAAAAGGCCTCCTTCAGGAAGTCGGAGGAATGCTCCTCCGACTTCCCTCTCACACCACCACACATCCGGGCTCGCCATTTTCCGCGG
>JBBSTN010000107.1:0-9404 GCA_038235845.1 Gemmatimonadales bacterium
CGAGGAGCCCCTGATGCCGTGAAATAACAATTGCGGGCGTCCAGCGGCCCGGTTTGGTTCCCAGTAAACCGAACTCCATCGGCAACAGCGACGGATTTCGCTCGGTTTCCGCAATCCTCGCATTCACTCCGTCGACAAAGGCGCGGATAATGGCCGTGCTTCGTGGATGGTAGTGCGCGAGTTCAGCTGTCATATCGCCACGAAAAGCGAACAGTCGTGCGCCAATATCTCGTTTGAGCTCACGCGAGCCCAGAAGCTCGGCGACCGTGCCGGTGGCCTGGCGTCGCCAGACTTCCAGCTGGAAAAGCCGGTCGACGGCTGCGGCGTATCCCTGCGCGAAAAAGAGGTCGTGTTCGTTTTCGGCGTAGATGTGATTGATGCCGAGCGTGTCGCGCACGATGCGGACGGGGCGGGTGACGGCGGTGGTTAGGGCCGTTTGGCGCGCGGTGGTGCCGGGTGTGGTGCGAGGTGCTGGACGCGCGGTTGCAGGTTGCTGAGCGACAAGCGGGAAGGCAGTCAGCACAAGGAGAGAGGCAATCAAGCTCGGCATCGGCCGCGAAAACGCAACGAGCTGCTTGAGTGGTGACACTGAACCTGAGTAGGACAGGAAGTTCATGGCGGGGGTGGGTCTCCTCTCGAATGGAAACGTACGGCGACGTTGTGTGCTCATTTCATTGTTCACGTCCGGATCACAATGCAAAGTGCAGACAAAATATAAATCGTGGCGAGTGTACCCTCACCGACAATCGCGATGCGAGAAATGTTGGCTATCGGGTCTCAATACGAGACAGGAGTGTGAATACTGTACGTCCGGATTGTAAATACACCGCACGTTGAAGTGCGTAAGGAAATTTCACCTCGATTGCTTGAACCCAGACTTCGGAACACAAATGGGTGTCGAAGCCGTAGCTCACTTGACTCGACAACACGGGAATATCGAAACGAAAAGACCGACAAGCGAAATTTCTTCGCTTGTCGGTCTTTTCAAAAAGCTCCCGGGGAGGGACTTGAACCCCCGACAGGGTGATTAACAGTCACCTGCTCTACCAGCTGAGCTACCCGGGAATAAGCTCGTAAAGTCGTCGTTTTTCAGGGTGACGTCAAGCGCCGGTCAACGACTTGTCAAACGCGGATAGAAATGTCCCCTGAATTACCTTCCAGAATTGGGAGATTGTAGCTGAAGGCGCACGATGCTCTGAACGCCCGATGAATCTGTTTCCACTCCTCCTACACCGTCGCTGGTCGGTGCGACTGGTCGAAATGTCTCCGGGAATTGCGTCATACCGCTGTACCGCCCGTCCTTGTCGAAGACGTCCCACTCAGACGAACCCGGAAACAGCGCCTCGAGCGACGGAGACGTTCTCCAGTATCGATTTTGACATCGCTGCGCCCTTAGCTCCCCGACTAGCCATCCCCCGCTCAATCGTACCACCGTGAACGGACAGGGTCGCTGCCTGGTCATCCGACGAAATCGGCCGAAGCTCCCGCGCAAGAGAGACCACTCGCATGAGATCTCCGCTAGAATTGTACGTGCGCAACTCATAGTGATCATCGAGTGCAACTATCAGCCGACCCTCAGCGGTCGTAGTCCCTCTCGGTTCACTCTGGAAGAGCACTGTCTTCATCTGCAGCGGCCCGCGTCGCATGTCCATCACTTCCCAGGCGGGGAGATAAACCAGCGGCTTGGCATCGGGGAACGTGATGAGCCGATTCGCGCCGGAGTCGACCGTCTAACGATTTCGATTGAATAACTCCGGCGCGCGCTGGTTGATATTCTCAGATTTCAAACGCTCCGCCGGCGCGTGCGGTGCCGACAACGCGTCCACGCCGCCCAATCCGCCGATTTCGCCAGAGAGCATCGCACCCGCTGTTACGCGGACGGTCTGAGTCACCGGGCTCGGTAACCCCTGGGACATCGCTTTTTTGCCCAATGGTGATGCGCATGACATTCTAACTGGGTTGCGTGGGGCAGCGGTGGTCGACATTCCTGCTCTCGGCCGCCATTCGGCCGGACGGCATGCTCTGGATTGGCACAGTCGACGTGGCGAATGGCGTCAATCCGCAGTCGCTTGCCTCTCTTGGCGGAAAGGTTCTCCGGGTTACAGGTGATGGTGCACCTGCACCCGGCAATCCCACGATAACGGTGAACGGTGTCACAGCCGAACCGCGCATTTACACGTACTGTCATCGCAACGTGCAAGGTATGGCATTTCGTCCGTCGGGCGGGACTTTTATTACTGGAACAACGTGGGGAACGTGGAACGGCGCGTTTGCGATTGCACAGCTTGTGGGCGAAAAACTGGTGGTGCTCACGTTTAACAGGGATGGTTCGTTGAAGACGCAAACGAATTTATTCGCTGACGAGAAAACGCGATTGCTGGTACCGGTCACGGGGCCCGATGGTGCGATGTACATCGCGACGGATGTTGGTGGACATGGCGGAGAGATCTGGCGAGTGACCCCGGGTTGAAGTTGAGCGACGGCAACACCAAAATCGCGAACCGAACGACGATGTCAACGCAAATGCGGCACGCTGAACGCCGAACGCTGCACTTACCGATCCGTACAGAGCGGCTTTCGCGCAGTCGCGCCGACTGCAACCCCCTCGAGTCGAGCGCGAGGAGCAAGCGCTTCGATGCGACGCTCGAGTTCTTTGCATCGAGCATCTCCCTCATTAGCGCGTGTCGCGGCAAGGAGCACATCGAACGCTCCGTAGTAGCTGTCGCCAATGCTACGCGTTACGTCATCGAGCGCCACAGAACCGTCGTTGAAACCTCGGAACTCATTCCGGAAAAGGCTTGCGACGAGTGTATCCAGTCTCACCCGCGGATGGTTGGACGGAACGACTCGCCAATACAAACCATCGAGCCGAGTGAATGGTTCAAGCCAATCACGTGACTCAGTGGCAGTCATGGCAAATGTCAGCGGTCGGCGCCACATGTTCGTGGTTACAATGTCGATAATTGCAAAGTCACCCAGGTACATCGTCTTCGTATACCGGGGTTTCGCGTGCACTGTTAGGACCTCCGGAATAGTTTCATCCGACGCCAAACCAAGCGCTCCCGGCTCACCGCTGACATGCAATTCGAACGTGCTGTCGGTGCGGGTCGAATCGGATGGCCATCTGGCATACGGTAGGCCAGGGGTGAGCGGAAAGGCGGGATCCAACCGCAGCAACCCTTCGAGATACACGTCCGAATATGTGAGATTCACGTTTACCACCTGTACGTCGCGGCGAACACCCTCGACAGCCTGCATGTAGAGCACCGGAAACGTATCGTTATCTCCGACAGTAAAGTAGATGGCGTTTGGAGGCAGAGACCGCAGCACATTTTGCGCAAAGTCGTCGGCAAAGAAACGTTTCGACGCGTCGTGCGAAGGCCACATGTTAATCGCAGCTGCGGGCGCCGCCATAGCGATTGCAAGAACCAACACCGCGGAGATAGTTCGCAACGGCCAGGCCGACCTCGATCTTGCAACTCGAATTGCCCACGCCAGCATCACGCCGAAACCGATGCACATCGCAATGGCGATTGTAAAGAAAACCGGCAGGTAGTGTCGATCGAGTGAGCGAGATTGTACCAAATAAGACCGCGACAAATGTCAGAACTCCCAAAGCGCGAAATGGCCCGTGCATGTTCGCAAAGTTGTCACCCGTCACGCGGATCAGGTCGGCCCACTGCTGCGTCAGGAAGTTCGACTTGCGTGGAAGCAATCCGAGCATGAAACCGCCGCCCAGCCGGTCGAGCGAAACAAATCTCCAGAAACTGCTAAAATCGGTGGGCGCATCCCACATCATTGGCGAGGTGCTGCGGCGTGCAATCGGAATCAGCAGTAGCTGTACGGCCAGACCCGATGCGATACCAGCGGCACCGGCGATGTAGTTAGACATCTCGCGCAACGCGTCGCGACGCCTGAGATAGATCCACACCAATGCACACGGAATCAGCAGCGCGTTGGTGCGGTGTACGCTGAAATCCAATCCAAAAAGAAACGCCAGAACAGCGAGAAGGCGCCATGAACCGACTTCATATGCAGATGCCCACCAGCGCAGCAGCACCAGATAAATAAGCCCGGTAAACACCGTGGTGAGCACGTAGGGCGTGAACTGAACGGCGTATTCCCACAGGGTGCTGCTGAACGCGAAGGTAAGGGCACCTAGCGCTATTCCAGCAGAAGTAACCGCGCGCGCACTTGAATTCTTCTGCGCCTCGGTAGCTACTCCCGCTGGGGGTACCTCGTCGGACGGTTTGCGCTCGTGGGCATCGGATGCGAGCGCCACAAAACGCGAAGCCACCGAGAACAGCAGCAGCACTGTAACTGTCGCGAGCACGCCCGCGAACATGTTGAGCACCCGTGCAACAGGAATCCCAAGTGGAAGGTGCGCCACTGTCCAGCCCAGCAACGTAAGCAGCAGCGACCCCGGTGGGCCAGTTACCCCCAGCGTATACGCGGCCAAGGAATATGACGACGAATCCCACCAGGTAATGGTCGGATAGGCAGTGCGCCAATACACAGCGAGGGCGGCGACTCCAACAACCGCGAGTAGCGATGCGCGCACAACCCGGGTCATCTCTCCGCCATGTGCAACACCTCCCTCAGCCATTGTCCGGTATACGATCCCTCGATCTCAGCGATTTCCTCCGGCCGCCCGGTCGCCACGATCTTTCCGCCGCCCGAGCCACCCTCAGGCCCCATGTCTACGACCCAGTCGGCAAGCTTGATGACGTCGAGATTATGCTCGACTAGCAACAGCGTGTGCCCCTGCTGAAGCAACCGCTCGAATACCGTAGCCAGCTTCTGGATATCCTCGAGATGCAAGCCCGTCGTGGGCTCGTCAAGTAGATACAGCTTTTTCGCGCCGCCGCGGGCGTTGAGCGCAAGCTCACGCGCGATCTTTAGCCGCTGCGCTTCACCGCCCGACAACGTCGTGGCAGGTTGTCCCAGACGTAGATAACCAAGTCCAACCTGCTGCACATGCCACAACGCTTGGGCAAGCTTGTCCTCCTTTGGAAAGAACCGGATCGACTCGTCGACCGTCATCTCCAGCACATCGGCAATGTTCTTTCCCTTGAACCGGACGTCGAGTATCTCGGGTTTGAATCGTTTGCCACCACAGGCGTCACATGGAACGAACACGTCCGCCATGAACACCATCTCCACCTCGATTGCGCCAGCTCCCTCACAAACTTCGCAACGTCCCCCTGCGACGTTGAACGAAAAGTGTCCCGGTGTATATCCCTTGAGCTTCGACGTTGGAATAGCGGCAAACAGTTTCCTTATCTCGTCAAACGCCTTCACATACGTGACTGGATTAGATCTCGGCGACCGACCAATTGGCGTCTGGTCAACCAGTACGACGTCGTCCAGAAAATCGACGCCCGTAAGCGAATCAAAACGTCCAACTGTTTCACCAAGATGCTCTTTGGCCGAGTTCTCGCCGTGAAGATGAGTTTCGATTGCGCGATAGAGGATGTCATGTATTAGCGTGCTCTTGCCGGAACCCGACACGCCGGTAACCGCCGTCATCGCTGCTAGTGGAATCCGGAGATCAACACCGCTAACGTTGTGCGCACGTGCGCCCTTCAACTCGAGCCAGCGCGGCCCCAGTGCTCGTCGCTTCGAGGGAATCGCAATGCACTTTTCGCCACTGAGATACTTCCCCGTAAGCGGGCTATCTGCCGACGTGCTCATTGGCCCCGCAAACACGATCTGACCACCATGCTCACCAGCGCCCGGCCCAAGCTCCACCATGTAGTCCGCCACGCGAATCGCATCGAGGTCGTGCTCCACCATCACGACAGTGTTTCCGCGGTCGCGCAGTTTAAGCAACAGTGCGAGTAATGAATCGAGGTCACGTGGATGCAACCCGATGCTCGGCTCGTCGAGTACATAGGTTGCATCGACAAGTGACGCTCCAAGCGCGTTGGACAATGTTATCCTCTGCGCCTCGCCACCGGACAGAGTGCGCGTAGCACGATCGAGCGTGAGATACGTGAGTCCCACATCCGCGAGAAATCGGGTTCTGTCGCGCGCCTCGCGCAAAACAGCTTCGGCGATCTCGGCTTCCATGCCGGTAAGGGCGAGCATGTCGAGCCAATCTCGCAGGTCGCTGATCGCAAGCGAAGTAATTTCTGAAATTGCACGCCCCGCAATTCGCACGCGGCGCGCGTCGGGTTGCAGCCGAGTACCATCGCAATCGGGACAGGTTTTTGCGCTTTGATACTGTCTGAGGAATATCCGGATGTACTGCTTGTACTTCTTCTCCTCCAGCGCTTCGAGAAACGGAAAAATTCCCTTATAGCCACCGCGACCCTTGGTTACCGCCTGGAGAAATTGCGTGCGCACCGCCTTTGGCAACTCGCGCCAGGGTGTGTCAGCCGAAACTCGCTGCTCGCGCGCAAATTCAACTACCAGTCGGCGCTCCTTTTCGTAACGCGGCTTGGTCCACGGATCGATCGCCCCATCACGGAGCGAACGAGTGTCGTTGGGTACGATCAAAGCTTCGTCGTAAGCCAGGATCGCACCAAACCCGTTGCATGTGGCACACGCGCCACGCGGATTGTTGAACGAAAAAAGCTGCGGCGTGGGTACTGGCGCTCTCGTTCCGTCGTTGGGACATTCGAAACGCTCGGTGAATGAAAGCCTCGTCACCGGACCTTCGTGCTTTGCACTGCGAAGAGACGGCGGAGGCATCAGTGGCTCCGTGAACAGGAGAACTGCATCACCGTCGCCTTCGTTGAACGCGGTCTGCACCGCGTCTGCGGCACGCCCCGCAACGCTTTCGTCCACGATAAGTCGGTCGATGACGATCTGTACGTCTTTTGCTTCGGCCAGATCGATGCCTTCGGCAGCGACCTCGTCGAGTTGCATCAGTCGCTCGCCGAGCGCCACCCGCACAAACCCTCGCTGGCGAAGATTCTCGTCGAGTACCTCGTGCGTCACTTTAGCCGAACGCACGAGCGGACAGGCTATTGCGAACCGGGTGCCGGCGGGGAGCGAGGTTAGCACGTCGGTGACCGACTGCACGGTGTCCGGCTTCAGTTCGCGACCGCAAACCCCGCAATAGGTGCGTCCCACGCGCGCCCAAAGCAGTCGCAGGTAATCGTAGATTTCGGTTGCCGTACCAACCGTCGAGCGCGATGTTCGCGTTGGGTTCTTCTGCTCGATGGCGACGGCGGGCGACATTCCTTCGATGGAATCCACGAGTGGTTTTTCCATCCTCTCCAGAAACTGTCGAGCATAAGCCGACAGCGACTCCACGTATCGGCGCTGCCCCTCGGCGTAAAGCGTATCGAATGCGAGCGACGACTTGCCCGACCCGGAGACGCCCGTTACCACCGTGAGCGCCCGACGTGGAATGTCGAGGTCGAATCCCGTCAGGTTGTGCTGACGAGCGCCGCGAATCCTGATGCGGTCTTTGCTGTTTCCGGACATGGTTACAAAACTATCCCGCGCGCATAGTAGATTCCGGTTGCATGTCTGTTCACAGCCACGATGAAGATGCCGTAGGGAAGGCGTATGACGCGCGCCTGATACGGCGCCTGCTCACCTATGTGCGACCGTACCGGATTCTCGTGGTAGGCGCACTTTCGCTTATCGTGATCGAATCTGCGATGCAGCTCGTTGGGCCGCTTCTCACCCGCTGGGTGATTGATAAGGCGCTCCCCGCGAGGGATACCAGGCTCGTCGTGCAAGTGGCGCTCCTCTACGTGGTCATGCTGGTGGCGCAATTTGGCGCCGCCTATGGCGAGACGATCATGACGAGCTTGTTGGGCCAGCGCGTAATGAGAGATCTCCGCTCGCAGCTCTTCGCTCATCTGCAGAAACTTCCCATCACGTTCTTCGACCGCTCGCCGGTGGGTCGGCTCGTAACCCGGGTAACGAGCGATGTTGAGTCTCTGAATGAACTATTCACTGCGGGCGTCGTGGCGGGTTTGGGTGATCTGTTCACGCTGCTTTCGATCTCTGTGGTCATGTTGGTGGTCGACTGGCGGCTCGCACTTGCATCATTTGCTGTAAT
The DNA here is from genome assembly GCA_038235845.1 of Gemmatimonadales bacterium. GTDB lineage: Bacteria > Gemmatimonadota > Gemmatimonadetes > Gemmatimonadales > Gemmatimonadaceae > Gemmatimonas. The sequence continues at coordinate 8,024 of JBBSTN010000107.1, forward strand.
CCCGTTTGTGTTTCTGGCTTCACGTTTGTTCCAGTCGCAGGTGCGAACGGCATATCGCGACATTCGCACAAGGCTTGCCGTGCTGAACGCGTTCCTTCAGGAACGTCTGTCGGGAATGCGAATTGTCCAGATCTTCAATCGAGAACGGTCTGAGGCGGATCGATTCGAGGTACTGAACAGATCGCACCTCGACGCGCATCTCAAGTCAATTACCGTGTACGCTCTGTATTTCCCGGTCATCGAGTTTCTCACCACGTTCGCTCTGGCGAGCTTGCTGGTGTCGAGTGGGCCCAGGGTGAGCACCGGAGCCTTGACTGTCGGGACCGTGGCCGCATTCCTTCAGCTCGTCCGACGCTTTTTCTCCCCGCTCCAGGATTTGTCGGAGAAGTACAACATCCTGCAGGCGGCTATGGCTGCTTCAGAACGGATATTTGACCTCGTCGATACTCCCGAAGCTCCCGGGCTAACGCCGTCCGCCGGGCATGACGAGCAGGTCGCGGCGCTGAGGAACGCCGGAATCACGGTGTCATTCGAGGGGGTGTGGTTCGCGTACAGCTCGTCCGACGCCGTGCTGGAGGACAGTTCGTCACGAGCCGCCGCTGTCGATGCCCAGCGCAAACCATCCGAAAGCGTAACGCCCTCCGACGACGAGCGGAGATGGGTGCTCCGCGATGTCTCCTTCTCGGCGGCCCCCGGCCAGACTGTGGCGCTGGTAGGACATACGGGTGCTGGCAAAACGACCATCGTGAATCTACTCCTGCGCTTCTATGAGCCTCAAAAGGGCAGAATTCTCATCAACGGTGTCGACATTCGTGACATGCCGGTGGACGTGCTCCGATCGGTGATCGGATATGTGCAGCAGGACATATTCCTCTTTGCGGGTGATATTGCGAGCAATATCAGGTTGGGTTCTCCCATAGATGACGAGGGCCTTCATCGGGCGGCGGCGCGGGTTGGCGCCGATCGGGTCGTATCCAGGCTTCCCGGGGGGTGGTCGCACGAGCTGGGTGAGCGGGGAGCAAACGTTAGCGTTGGCGAGCGACAGCTTCTCTCCTTCGCCCGTGCTATTGCGGCCGATCCTGCGCTACTGGTACTTGACGAAGCGACGAGCGCGGTCGACTCTGAAATCGAAGCGTTGATCCAGGGGGCGGTGGCTGAGCTGATGCGTGGGCGCACGACAATTGCGATCGCTCACCGGTTGAGCACCATACTCGACGCAGACGAGATTCTGGTGCTTCATCACGGCGAGGTGGCCGAACGAGGGTCTCATCGCGAGCTTCTGGTGCAGAACGGGTTATACAATCGACTTTATAAACTTCAGGTAGGAGAAGCGGACGAAATGGCCTCGAAAGACCATATTGGCAACGAAATCACTGAATCG
>JBBSTN010000108.1:0-9372 GCA_038235845.1 Gemmatimonadales bacterium
CTCGGTCAGAATATTCGAACCGGTGGTTCCGTGCGGTTCGGCTTGCCCGTACCGTGGTCCTATCAGTCCACACTGGCGGTTTCCTATAACGGCGAGGCGGCGACTTTCACCCAGGGCACGCTGTCCACTGGCTGTTCCAAAAACTGCTTTCGGTCAAATATCGGAGCGGAATACACCCATGACACACGCGTTGACCTCCCGTTTGCCACTGAGGGCTCTCTTCGCTCTATAAATGTGGATTTGAGCGGTGGTCCACTGGGCGGCACCGTGAGTTTTCAGCGAGTAACGACTGAGATGCGAGCCTATGCATTGCTGGGGCAGATTGGCGGTAATAACCCAGGCTCGCAGCCAATGAAGTTTGTGCTGGGCCTCACCGCCAAGTCGGGCGCTCTGTTCGGCAACTCGGGTCCCTTCTTTTTCCAGCAGCAGTTCGCGGTTGGCGGTGTACAGTACGGGCAGGCTTTGCGAGGTTATCCGGAGTTTTCGATAACGCCGGACGGTTTCGATCCCAACACAAGTCAACAGAGGACTGATCCAGCAGCCTTAGGTAACGCGTTTCTCACGTTGACGGGAGAGATCGGATTCCGACTCGGTCAGCAGTTGTATCTGAACGCTTTCACAGAGGGCGGAAACAATTGGCGCTCCGCCAAACAGATCAATCCTACCCGGCTCTTCCGTTCAGCCGGCTTTGGTGTATCAACAATCACGCCTCTTGGGCCACTAGGACTCGATCTGGCGTATGGCTTTGACAGGGTCATCTTCGACCCGCTCACGAACCGCGTGCGTCCGGACCCGCGGTGGCAGTTTCATTTCCGGCTCGGTCAGCTTTTCTAGGGGATTTATTATGCGTCGTGCCATTCTTGCCGGTGCGCTAACGCTATTCTGTAGCGTTTCCGCCGTAGCTTCCGCGCAGGCTTCGGCCACTGCGCAGAAGTTCGCTTTCATCAACTCTCAGTCCATTCTAGCGGCCTCGCCCGGCGCCGCCGAGGCTCAATCGACTTTCCAGAAGGAAATGGAGTCGCTTCGGGCCCAGGTGCAGAAGCTGGGCGATTCACTGACGGCGCTAAATGAGGCGTATCAGAAGGAGCAGCTTACACTTTCGCCGGCCGTCAAGGAGACGAGAATGAAGGCTCTCCGTGACAAGAACACGGAATACGAGGAGCGAGTTCAGAAGCTCAACGATCAGGCTCAGCAGCGCGAAGGTGAACTTATGCAGCCCATTCTCGAAAACGTGCGAAAGGCACTCGACGAGATCAGAATGGAGGGAGGTTACTCGTTCATTTTCGACGTCGCAGCCGGAAGTTTCATTGTGTCCGCTGACAAAAACCTGGACATTACCGACAAGGTCGTAGCCAAGGTGAAGCTCAGTGCTCCGCGTGCCGTGACTAAGCCGAATGGCCCCACTGCAGCTCCTGCCGGCCTGCGTAAGCCACCACCAGACACGATTCCGAGCTTCGTAGATCGTCGGTGACAAACGGGGAAGGATCTGAAGCGGGAAGCGGCGGTGAGTGGCGAGAGTCCCTCACCGCCGCTGACGTTGCCGAACTTACCGAAGGCAGACTGATCGGTGATCCGTCTGTCCATGTTCGTGGAATTGCGCCGCTGGATCGTGCCACGGAGGCGGATCTTAGCCTGCTGTCGCATCGCCGCTATCTCGGCTGGTTCATTAAATCGAATGCCGGAATTGTGGTGGTAGCTCCCGAGTTTGAATCAACGCCCGGCCATCCTGCCACGCGAGTTGTCGTGGAGCGTCCGACCGTGGCGATCATTCCGGTATTGGCAAAGTTTTACCGAGCACCGGCTAAGTCTGCGGGTGTCCACGATCGAGCTGTGGTTAGTTCGCTGGCATCAATCGGAGAGGATGTTACGATCGGCGCTTGTGCAGTAATTGGCGACGGAGTTGTCATCGGCGATCGAAGTACAATCGGGGCGAATTCATCAGTGGGCGCCGGCGCCATCGTTGGAAAAGACGTGACAATAGATCCGTCGGTCGTGATCTATCCCATGGTGGAAGTGGGTGACAGGGTTGTGATTCACTCTGGCGCATCAATCGGTAGCGACGGATTCGGATTTGTGCCCGGCACTGCGGGGTCTACCCGAATTCCGCACGTGGGACGTTGTATTCTCGAGGACGATGTCGAAATTGGTTGCAACAGCTGTGTAGATCGCGGAAGCATCGATGATACGATCATCGGTGCAGGCACCAAGGTGGATAACCTTGTGCACATCGCGCACAACGTGCGTATTGGTCGCATGTGTTTCATAGCAGCGCAGACCGGCATAGCGGGTTCGGCTCGTCTCGAAGATGGCGTACAAGTTGGCGGGCAGGCGGGTCTGGGCGGCCACCTTACAGTTGGCAAGCGAGCGACGATAGGTGGACAGGCAGGAGTTTTTGGCGATGTCCCGGCAGGGGAGACATGGTCGGGATATCCCGCCAGGCCACACCGGGAAGAGCTTCGTAGAACCGCAGCACTTCATCGACTGGCAAAAATCGTGCGTCCACTCGAAGCGCTCCTCAGCTCAAAAGGAGACAAGTGAGCAGGCAGTCGCACCCCGGTGAACGTTGCACCATCTCCTCGGAGGCTTCGGTCGAGGGTATTGGTCTTCACCTCGGACAACCGTGCAAGCTTGTATTTCGACCGGCGCCGACTGGGCACGGCATAACTTTCAGGCGATCTGACAGGGCCAATACAACTCCGATTCGTGCGACGGTGGCTATTGCGGTGGACGCGGAGCGTCGCACGCAGCTAGGTCATGGCGATGATGCCTTCCACACCGTTGAACATGTCCTTGCCGCCGTTGGGGCTCTGGGTATCGATGACCTCCAGATAGAAATGGACGCCCCGGAGCCGCCTGTGATGGACGGCAGCGCACTGGCGTTTCTGACGGCGCTAAATGGTGCCGGTCTTTGCGCTAACGGAGGGCGTCCCGACTGGCTGGTGCTTCGGAAGCCGGTGCGTATCGAGCAGGGCGAGTCGGTTTACGAAGCTCATCCTTGTAACCAGCTCTCGCTCGATGTCTCGATCGAATTTCCGAACTCACTTATCGGCCGCCAGACCGGGAGCTACACTGTCGGGGCGGAGTCGTTTGCGCGGGAGCTCGCGGGAGCACGAACCTTTGGATTTATCGAAGAGGTCGATGCACTCCGCGCGAAAGGACTGATTAAGGGAGCGACAACCGAAAACGCAATCGTTGTTGATGGCGATGAGGTGTTGAATAATTCGCTGCGTTGGCCAGACGAGTTCGTGCGACATAAGGCGCTCGATTGCATCGGAGATCTGGTACTCGCAGGTGCGAGAGTGCGAGCGCATATCGTAGCCCATAAACCAAGTCATCGAGGCACAGTAGCCCTGGTGAGAGCAATCGTGGAAAACGCTGTCAAGGAGCCATCCGTGTATACAGTCGAAGACATCATGCAGGTGCTTCCGCATCGATACCCTTTTCTGCTAGTCGATCGGATTCTCGAGGCTGAGGACGGCAAGCGGATCGTGGGATTGAAGAACGTCACGATCAACGAGCCATTTTTTCAGGGCCACTTTCCGGGACATCCGATCATGCCGGGCGTTCTGATTATCGAAGCGATGGCGCAGGTTGGTGGAATGTTATTGATGAGAACTGTAAACGATCATGCGTCGAAGGTGGTCTACTTCATATCGATGGACAACGTGAAGTTCCGACGCGCGGTAAAGCCTGGTGATCAATTGCTCATAGAGCTCGAGGTAATACAGCTGCGAGGCTCAACCTGTCGAATGAGGGGAGTTGCGCGTGTCGACGGTGAGGTGGCAACGGAAGCGGAGTTTGCAGCCATGATTCGCGATCGATGAGCGGCATTATGACCACCCGGATTCATCCTTCCGCGATTGTGGACCTGTCAGCAGAAGTAGCGGAGGATGCCGAAATAGGCCCATGGGCGATTGTCGGCGAAAACTGTGTGGTGCCAAGTGGCTGCATGATATCGGCACGCGCTACTCTCGAGCGAAATGTCAGACTCGGGGAACGTGTGCAGGTGGGGATCGGCGCCATTCTCGGAGGACAACCGCAGGACCTCAAGTACAGAGGTGAAGAAACGTGGGTTGACATTGGTGACGATACGTCGATACGGGAGTACGCAACGATTAATCGCGGCACGTCGCATTCGCTTACCACGCGTGTCGGGCGCGGTTGTTTCATAATGAGCTACGTGCATCTCGCTCACGACTGTGTACTTGGCGACAACGTCATCATATCGAACGGCACTCAGTTAGCCGGACATGTAGTCGTCGAAGACCGGGTAACAATTTCCGGCCTGTGTGCGCTGCACCAATTTGTACGTGTTGGGCGATTTGCGTTCATTGGTGGATGTTCGCGCATTTCGCAGGATGTTCCTCCTTTTGCGCGGGCCGTGGGCAATCCACTGAAGCTCTACGGGCTGAATTCCATTGGCCTGCAGCGAGCGGGAATGAATGAGGACGTGGTCTTCGAGTTGAAGAAAGCCTACCGCATTTGCTTCAATTCTAAAATCCCACTCTCACAGGGCGTAGTGCGTGTACGTGAGGAACTGCAGATGTACAACGAGATCCAGCAGTTCCTCAATTTCATCGAGACGAGCGATCGCGGAGTCGGGTTCTGAGCGCCCGATCTGGTAAATCCGCCGGAAGTATGTCTGAACAGCCAGACGCAAGAGCTTTTTCGCACTCTTCAGCATGTCGCATTGGAGTTGCTGGCGCGGGTGGGCTAGGCGTTCACCATGTACGGATTCTTCGCGATCTGGCAGGTGACCGATTTTCTGGATTCGTCGACGAAAATCCTGCGCGTGCTCGTGAGGTGGCATCTTCGCTTGGTGTAACGGCGTACGGATCGCTCGACGCAATGCTCGAGCAGATCGATGCTATTTCAATTGTTGTTCCTACGGCATCGCACTACTCAATCGCTGCTCAATCGCTCAGGGCAGGTAAGCATGTCTTCGTCGAGAAGCCGTTCACCGTAACACTTGACGAGGCTGACGAGCTTATCGATATGGCGGAGCAGGCGGGCGTGGTGTTGCAGGTGGGGCATGTCGAACGATTTAATCGCGCTGTGCGATCGGCAATGCAGTATGTCGACAAACCTCGCTTTATCGAGAGCGACCGGCTCGCGCCATTCAGTCCACGGGGCTCGGACGTCGCCGTCGTGCTCGATCTTATGATTCACGATCTCGATCTCGTTCACACCCTGGTGAAGGCTCGAGTGGAAAACGTGCACGCGATGGGCATTCCTGTACTTACGCCACAAATCGACATAGCAAATGCCCGTTTGACTTTTGCCAACGGCGTTGTTGCGAACATCACGGCAAGTCGCGTTTCAAGAGAGCGCTTGAGAAAGTTACGAATATTTCAGCGTAGCGGTTATCTGTCGCTCGATCTTGCCGAAGGAACCGGAGAGTTCTTTCGACTTCGAGACGACTTTGACCCAGCGCAGCTTGCGCGTGCACCCCGCGCACTCGAGGATTTTGTCGAGCGAATCATTATCGATGCGCCCGATGCTGAACCGCTGGTGCTTGAACTGACGCAATTTCTCGGTGCAGTGGGTGGGCAGAACCCTGTCGCGGTAACTGGCCAGGAAGGACGGGAGGCGTTGGAAGCAGCCTTACGCATTGTTTCGGCGATCGATGAAGCAAGGGTGTTGCATGACCCTCGCAGCGAACCTCGCAGCGAAGCTCGTGCGTGAAATCTTATTCGTAGCTGGAGAAGCGTCGGGTGATCTGCATGCCGCCAAAGTAGCGGAAGAGCTATTGCTCATGTTGCCCGGATTTACGCTCGCGGGCGTGGGCGGCAACAAAATGCAGGCTGCCGGCGTACGCATCATCGAGCATGCAGAGAATCTTGCAGTCATGGGTTTTGTGGGAGTACTCCGACATCTGCCAAAGCATTGGCAGCTGTTGCGGAAACTCGAAGCGCGAATTAAAAGTGGCAATGTTGCTCTTGTAATTCTTCTCGACTATCCCGGATTGAATCTCAAAGTGGCGAAGGTTGCTCGTGACGCGAACATTCCTGTGCTGTATTACATCACTCCACAGGTCTGGGCGTGGGGAGCCAGGCGATTGCCACAAATTGCGAGAGTTGTAACCAAAGCTGCGTGTATCCTGCCATTCGAGGAACAGCTTCTTCGACAGCATCACATCGATGCGACCTTCGTTGGCCATCCCTTGCTGGATAGGGCGGCAAACTTGCCGACGAAAAGCGAGGCACGCGTTCAGCTTGGCTATGCGGAAGACGCAGAGATACTTGCGGTTTTTCCGGGGAGCAGACGAAGCGAGCTAGCGAGACATCTCGAACCGTTTGTGGAAACTGCGCAGGAGCTCAAACGGCGAGTTCCGTCGCTTCAAGTGATTGTAAGTGTGGCGCCAACGGTGTCCATCAAGGCGGGTTCCTGTCCATTTCCACTCATCTACGATTCTTCGTTTACCGTACTGAGAGCCGCTACGGCAGGCCTGTTAAAAAGCGGGACAACTACTCTTGAGGCCGCTGTATCCGGCCTGCCGCATGTCATTGGTTATCGGACGAGTTCGCTTGAGTTCGCCATTGCTCGTCGTGTAGTGAAAATTCCGCACATTGGCCTCGTGAATGTGGTCGCGGAACGTGAGGTTTCGCGCGAGTTTATTCAAGCCAATTTTGTTCCTGCGCGCGTCGCTGACGCGCTGGAGCCGCTGCTTGATTCAAACAGTGCACAGCATGTAGTCGCATTAAAGGAGCTGGCCGAGGTTACTGGCAAGCTTGGCAGTCCTGGAGCCGCTGAGCGTGTGGCGAGGATTGCCAGGGACCTGGTTGCGTGAGTGACGAGTCCGATCGTAACAAAAGTGTGCTAAGCATTCGGACTCGGTTGGCAATCAAGTTAGGCGGCTGGCTTGTCAAGACTCTCGGTATGACATGGCGGTTGCGCATTCACAACGAGGAGAATGTCAATGCGTGTCATGCCTCCGGCACGCCGGTAATCTTTATCCTCTGGCACGGACAGATGCTCGCATGTGCGTATGCGCACAAGTGGCCGACGTCGGTAATGATCAGCGAGCATCGCGACGGTGAAATCATTACGCAGATAGTAAAGTTGTTCGGGCTATCTGCTATCCGGGGCTCCACATCACGTGGCGGCGCGCGTGCACTGCTTCACGCGGCCTCAGTGCTTCGCGAAACGCGCGATGTTGCGGTAACTCCCGACGGCCCGCGCGGGCCACGCCATAGTTTTGCGCCCGGTGCATTACTATTGTCCTTCCGTGGCGAGGCGCCGATGATTTCTGTTACGACTCACGTCAGCAGAGCCTGGCGCTTTAAGTCGTGGGATCGTTTCGAAGTACCCAAGCCATTTGCGCGTATTGATCTAGTCTACTCCGCGCCGGTTAGAGTGGTTGCTGAAAACATGAGAGACGCCTCCGCGCAGGCGGCCACCTTCGTTAAGCACATGAGTGATGAGGCCGTTCGAGCTGCTGCTTTTGCTAACGCCGCCGCTAACTGATGCGATGCCCAGCGATCGTTTGACTTCCCGGATTTAACGTTGTCTTTCGTTGAATCACTTTGGGAGAGCGACGGTGCGTTAGCAAAGGCAGCGCGCTTCTCACTCACACCTGCCGAGCTGGCGTATGGTCTGGTAGTAGGACGACGAAACGCTCGATATGATACAGGCGCGGTGATAGCGTCGGCGCTTCCTGCAGTTTCGATTGGAAATCTTACCGTTGGTGGTACCGGCAAGACGCCAGTGGCAGCCTGGTTTGCCGCGGAGTTACGGAAGCGAAATGCACATCCTGCTATCGTACTCCGCGGCTACGGCGACGATGAATGGAAGGTACACGCATTGCTGAATCCGAATGTTCCCGTAGTCGTCACGCCAGACCGGGTGGCCGGTGTGTACACTGCTTGCACACGTGGCGCGGACTGCGCCGTTCTGGACGACGCATTTCAACACCGTCGAATTTCTCGTATCGTAGACCTCGTAATTCTGAGTGCGGACAAGTGGAGTGGTCGGGCGAGACTTCTGCCCGCTGGTCCATTTCGGGAGCCCCTTTCGTCACTCCGGCGGGCAACCATTGGCGTTGTCACTTCGAAGACAGCTTCGCCGGAAATGGTCGACGAGGTCGTTCGAGCGATGAAGAGGGAGAATTCAGCATTGCCGATCGCGATCATGCGAATTGCTTTTGCTCGAATCAGACTTGTCGCCACTCTCAACATGAATGCGCGCGGATCACGCTCGGCACCCTTAAGCGAACCGGCGGAGTGGCTTTCCGGCAAGACGGTGGTCGCCGCGAGCGCAATCGGTGACCCTGACTCATTCGAAAGTCAGTTGCGCTCAGCAGGAGCCAATCTTCATCAATCGGTGAGATTTCGGGATCATCATGCTTATTCTCCGCTCGACGCGCAACGACTCGTGTCGCTCGCCAGGGACACTTCCGGCGTAGTTTGCACTCTCAAGGATGCAGTCAAACTTCAACCAATCTGGCCTCGCGAAGCGCCTGCGCTTTGGTATGTTTCGCAGTCGCTTGTTGTCCAACGGGGCGCCGAGCATCTGGATGGATCGTTGGACCGGTTGCTCGACGCGCGAGCTTCCTCCCACGCCGTTTCCGGATGATCTCACATAATTTTTGCTCATGGCCATAAATCTGCAGGTGCCGACCTCCCAGATCGTCCGCCCGGACAAGGATCCGGTGTTGAACGAGGAAGATCCCTTTGAGGCAATGATGTCCCGCTTCGACAGGGCCGCCGAGCTGTTGGACCTTGAACCCGGTATCTATAAGATTCTCCGGAATCCGGAAAAGCAGCTGATCGTTTCTGTTCCGGTTCAACTGGATAATGGAGATGTAGAGGTATACACCGGTTTTCGAGTGCTGTATAACACGTCTCGCGGTCCGGCGAAGGGCGGCATCCGTTTCGATATGCGCGTGACGCTCGAAGAGGTCAAAGCCCTGGCCGCGTGGATGACCTGGAAATGCGCGGTCGTGAATCTTCCGTTTGGGGGAGCGAAAGGCGGCGTGATCTGCGACCCGTTGAAAATGAGCATTGGTGAACTCGAGCGGGTCACGCGTCGCTACACCAAGGGCATCATCTCATTGCTCGGCCCCGATACCGACGTCCCGGCACCAGACGTGAACACGAATGAACGAATCATGGCATGGGTCATGGATACGTATTCCATGCATGTCGGCCGAACCGAGAACTCCGTGGTCACCGGCAAGCCTGTTGAAATGGGTGGATCGCTTGGTCGAAGGGAGGCGACGGGTCGCGGATGTATGCTCGTCACCCGCGAAGCGATGCAGCACTTGGGTATCCCGATAAAGGATGCGACCGTTGCAGTACAGGGCTTCGGCAATGTGGGGTCGATTGCCGCGCAACTACTGGTTGAGCAGGGCTGTCGTGTAGTAGCAATCAG
>JBBSTN010000109.1:0-9364 GCA_038235845.1 Gemmatimonadales bacterium
GGCGCGCTAATTGGTGCACCTTCGCATGTTGTCGATGTCGTCATGCACGCGCTGGCGAATGATCCTGCAGATCGGTATGACACGGTGGCGCAGCTTATCGACGATCTCGGCAACACGTCGAGCATCGCTGGGTCGCCCTCGTCAAACGTGCGGAACTCATTGCCCGTGTCAGTCGAACCGCAAGTCCCACACGCGAGCATTGCCGTTCTGCCATTTATAAATGTCGGGGGCGAACCAGCTGATGAAATACTCAGCGATGGTCTCGCCGAGGAGCTGATTTATGCGCTGGCCAGGGTGAGCGACCTGCGTGTAGTAGCTCGTACTTCCTCGTTTCAGTTCAGGAATTATCAGGGCGATATACGTTCCGTGGGAAAGGAACTCAGGGTGTCGTCGTTGCTGGAAGGAAGCGTTCGCCGACAGGGAAGTCGCCTGCGCGTCACCGCACGACTTGTCGATGCAAAAACAGGCTTCGAGAAGTGGTCACAGCGCTTCGACAACGATTTCACAGACGTTTTTGCAGTTCAGGATGAAATCAGTCGATCTATTGTGAGTGCGCTTGAGGGGACCATTCACGCGACGGTTAGTACCAACTCACGTGTCAAGACTGCCGACATGACTGCGTATGAGATGTTCCTGGAAGCGCGATTCAACTGGAACCAGCGTACCACCGCGTCTATCGAACGCAGTCAGGAGCTGTTGTCGAACGCGATCGAGCGCGACCCCACGTTTGCCGACGCCAAGGCTGCGTTGGCGGAGACCATGGTAACGCTTGCGGTATATGGAGCCGTCGCACCGACGGAGGTCTTACCTCGAGCACGCCAACTGGCGCTCGATGCGATAGAGCGTCGAGCAAATCCCGGTGCGGCACACGGGTCGCTGGGATGTATACTCGGTATGTACGATCATGACTGGGCGGAAGCAGAACATCACTTTCTGACCGCCGTGAAATCATCGTCAGCAACGGCAACAGCGGCGCAGTGGTATGCGGCGAATATGCTACTGCCAATGAAGCGATTTGACGAAGCTCACGTGCAACTCAGGAATGCGCGTGCCATCGACCCGATATCACCATCTGTGTGGTGCACGCAGGGTATAGCCCATCACGCGCAGGGGGACCACGCGACCGCCCGTCAGGTCCTCACCATGGTTATAGAGCGACATCCGCAGTTTGGCATGGCGCATTATTTTCTCGCTCGAGTACAGGCCGATGCGGGCGACAGGGCAAGCGCACTCGCATCGCTCGACCGCGCAGACGCATTGCTCGGCGAGAGCATGGAAGCTTTGGCGGCTCGCGGAGTGATACTGGGCCTCGATGGTCAGGCAGATGAGGCCAGACAGATTCTGACTCGGCTGGATTCAAAGGCTGAGGGTCGATATGTGTCGCAGGTGATGCGAGCGGAAATCGAGGCGGCGACTGGAAATAGCGCAGGGTGCCTCGCGCGTCTGGATGAGGCGCTGGCACAGCACGCAACAGATCTCGTATGGATAGGCTCTCGTAAAGTCTTTGCGGCGATTGAACAGGATGTGCATTTCCGTTCAATCGCCGCAGCTATCGGTGTTGTGCCGAGGTAAGATTAAAGCTTTTTGCCGTGCGCCGGTTCAGGAGGCGACGCGGGCCCGATTCCATCCGGATCGAAGTGTCTCTTCATGGTCAACAGTTTGTAGAAACACCATGTTACCAGTCCAAGCACTACCGTCCAGCTGCACACCATGAAAATGAGTGCTTCGGTATGCATCAGATAGCCTCCGCGCGGTTGGTGGGAATTTCGGCGAATCCCTGGCGATCGTCGTATCCGTTACGCTTCCATGCCACTCGAATGAAAACGAGGAACGTTATTGCGATGAGCACGAGCACGCCGCGCGAAATAAGGATGTATGGCATGTCCGCGTTGCTTACCGGATTTGCGCCACCCGCCGCATGCTGGTTGAGCAGAATCGGGAGCGCGTCTTCCTTGCCCCACCAGAGCAGAATAACGAAGAGATAGAGCGGTGTGATGTATGTCATCACGAACTTGAAAATTGACGGTATCCGGATGTCGGCGCCCATATGAATAGACTTCCACGCTTCTTCGGGTTTCATGACCCACATGAAGATGACCGTTTCCAGCACCGCAACGAGCACGAGGCCAAACGTTCCAGCCCAGTAATCCCACTCGTCGAGGAAGCCGTGTTGAAGCCAGTGCACATGCATTAACCCGACTCCAAAGCAGAGCACGCCAAGAGACCATGCGACGGTTTCCCGCTTGATTCCGAACTCTTCGCGGAAGAATGCGACCACCGGAGTGAGCATTGCTACCGACGACGTAATTCCGGCGAAGAAGAGCAGGCCAAACCACATCACACCAAGCAGGTTGCCGATGGGCAAAGTCTTATCGATCTGCTGAAAAACAACCGGCATCGTGGCGAAGCCAAGGTCGAAAGAACCACCCTGAGCGATCTGCATGGCACCCGCGACACCGAAGAAAACAACTGCCGCAGGAATGGCAATCGAGCCACCCAGAACGACTTCTGTGGCTTCGTTGGTGGCTGCAGTGGCCAGGCCGTTTAGCGCTATGTCGTCCTTTGTGGAGAGATAGGACGCGTAAGCCTGGAGCGAGCCGAGACCAACGGAGAGCGTGAAGAATATCTGTCCTGCTGCCGCGAGCCATATGCCCGGCGAATTCAGTCGAGAGAGATCAGGATCATAGATGAAATTGAGACCGTCGGCGGGCGTCGTGCCGATGCCAGGTTGCGCCGGCATGTTGAGCACCACCACAACCAGCACAATGGCGAATACGAAAAGAATCGGCATGCCGATCTTTGCCAGTTTCTCGATACCACCTGAAATACCCTTCGACAACACGTAAATGTTGATGAGAAGTGTGACAGCGAAGAAACCATACGCGGTATAGGCGTGGTGATATACCGGGTCACCCGGTGTGGGAATTGACTGGAAAGAGTGGAGATATTGCAGCATCTCCTGCTGCGTGGTCTGCCCCCAGTAGTCACGAGTGGCGGAGAATATCGCGAAGCCGAGCGTCCAGCTTTCGATGTAGGTGTAGTAGATCATGATCGCGAGCGGAATGACCATGCCGACTACGCCGAGATACTTGGCGAGTGGATGTTTCCATATCGCGGCGAACATCCCGGGCAGGTGTCCTTTGCGGTAGCGGCCACCGTTTCGCCCGATGCCCCACTCGATCCACATGAGTGGAATGCCGAGCAGCACTAGCGCGATGAAGTAGGCGATCATGTAGGAGCCGCCGCCGTTGGCTGCGGCCTGTCGTGGAAAGCGGAGGAAGTTGCCGAGGCCTACTGCATTTCCCGCCATGGCGAGAATGAGGCCAAGGCGACTTCCCCATGCTTCGTTGGACGAACTGTTATTCGAGTCCGATGACACGCGGGTTGTTGTGGGAGGAGGGAAGGATGGATCGGCGCGGACCGATCGGCTGGATCGCAGAAATTCGAGAAAGCGTAGTGCTATTGTTGAGCCTGAGGCGGGAAATTAAATGCAAGAGCGGGCTGCGCGATATAGTTTCGAGGCGATTTGCTGGTTCAGCGCACCTGCTTTCCGAGAGGGGGTCTTGGGGTGAGGGCGGCTATCGCCGTCAGGATTGACCCGGTCGCGGTTATCATACCATCAGTGCGCGAATCGCTAAAACCATTCAGGAAGGCCACCGATGTTTACACGTCGTCACCTACTACCAGCGTCGCTCGTAGCCGTAGCCGCGGTGACTTTGCTCTCCGCTTCGGGCACTCCCCTGGCGGCGTAGCAGCTCGCCATTGTTCGCCGGGTAATCACTTTCCTTTTCAAGAGAAACAATGTCCACAAACGAAACCGACGCAGCTGCCTCAGTCGAGACGCATTCCTTCACCGCAATTGCACTCGCTGCGTCGTTGACGGTGAAGGATGTCGAGGCCAGCAAGGACTGGTACATGAACGTACTTGGCTTTGCAGTCGATCAGCGGTACGAGCGCGAAGGCAAACTCCGGGGTTATGCCATGCGCGCGGGAGAAGTGCGCATTCTGCTCGGGCTTGACGATGGGGCGAAGGGTTGGGACCGAGTGAAGGGCGAGGGCTTTTCGCTCAACTTCACCACCGAACAAAACATTGACGAAGTGGCGATGCGCATTAAGGAGAACGGTGGTAAGCTCACCACCGAACCGATGGACACGCCTTGGGGAAATCGGCTGATGCGTCTCGAAGATCCAGACGGTTTCAGGATCGCGATTTCGTCGGTTAGACCGGATCAGGCACGCTAGCCGAAGCGCGGGAACCGATTGGTAGTGCGACGTTCAACGACGATGTACACGCAGCACAGTACCGCGGATGACCGGGGGTACGGAGTCTGCTCGACTCGGCGACCGCACAGACCGGAGTCAACACGATAGCCGCGCGCGCTCTCGGCGAAGAGTTGGTTTAGGCTGCAATATGCGCTGCATAAACCGGAGATGATTTACTTCAGAACGTTCGCAAGTACATTCTCGACAACGGGTTGTAGCGAAGGATGCCGCAAGCGAACGTATGCGATAGACTGCGCGGAGTTGCTGTCTAATCGTTCTCACGCAGTGATCGCACGCAGACTAATACTCGTTATACGGCCACATGACCTTGATGAATGACTGACTGGCACAACGTTCCGGCTTCTGGTGAGCCGTCGACGAATGGGCCCGCGACGATTCGTCCGAGCGCTTACGGGATTGTTAATGGACGCAGGAGGAATGCGGACTCGCGGTTCGAGTCGGGACGTGGCGCCGCAAGGCGATCGAATATGTCTTCTCCGTGACGGAACAGACGCACTTCGAGAAGCGCAGCACCTTCTGTGACGCCGCCGTGCTCCACCCTGTCGGCACTCCGACTGAGACAGATCACGCACTGGAGTGGATGTTAGTCGGCGAGGCGAGAGCGCTCTTGACGCCCGAAAGTCATCGCTGGGCAGTCGGCGAGTGGTTCGCATCGCACGCACCGAGCGTTGCAGGCGAGATCGACTCGCCGGCTGTGTAACGAGCGCTGCACCAGTCAGGTGATCTGAGGATTTGCGAATGCTTCGCATTCGCTTCTTATTTGACTCGTCTGCAGGTGAGCTGGGGCGTTATGCTGAGGATGACGTGGCAAGTAGCACCAACACCAGAAGCAAGAGGTGGTTACGATGACAGGCTTTTTCGGCTCCGAACGGAGTGTTTTCTGGCTGGCTGTCTGTGCCCCATGCGCAGTAATTTCGCTCGTTGCTCTGGACGGTCAATCGGCACCGCAGTCGAAACCGGAACTGCAGCTGAATCGGCGATACACGGGTGAGAACGCGAACACGCCCATTGACTCAGTGGGAACGGCGCTCTTGGGAACGAATGGACTGGTGTACGTAATGGATCCCGAAAACCGCGTCATTCATGTACTGGACGGTGCCAAGCAAGTGCGACAAATGTCGAGATCTGGACGCGGACCGGGCGAAATGCAGCGAACCTCGCAAATGACATTCCTTGGCGATTCGATCGCTTTCCCGGACGGGTCGCTCAGTCGTGTCACCATCCTGTCGCTCAAGGGGAACGGATTGCGTACGGTGAGCACCACCACCGCGACAGCGCCGGGGGTATTCGACGTTCACGCGTTTGCGTACGGACCCTCTGCGCTGGTCATGGTCGGTAACAGTCCGACCGGGCCGGCGGCTGGGAGAACGAGCGACATCAAACTGTTTTTGCGTCCGCATGGCACGTCAAAAATTGATCTGATCGCGCACCTCCAACGAGGCACCCTTGGGATGAACATCCCTGCAATACTTCGTGGGCAGCCGGCCAACATGCCTCGCGAACAACCGTTTGTGTACTCATCCGCATGGGCCGTCGCTCGCGAAGGCGGTGGAATTGTTGTGCTCGACACGGCGGGTCGTGCCGGAGCGTCAATCAACCTTCGGCTGCGTCAATGGAGTAACGACGGCAAGTTGGTTCGTACGTGTCTCATAAGTAGACCAGTGCAGCCGCTTACGAATGCGGCGTACGAGGCGGGTTTGCTCACGGTCGGACCACCGTCGGCGGTGAGCGATATTGTGAAAGTCGATTGGGCCGTGGTGCGCCGACTCGTTGTGCGTCCCCCGTCGCTACCGCCCTTTCGCAGCGTGCGATTCGCGAGTGACGGAACGGTCTGGATAAGAACCGAAGCCTCATTCCGAACCAAGTTCGAGGAGTATCTCGTTGTGTCGGCCGTTGGGTGCACACCGCCGCGGGTACTCGTACTACCGCTTGAGACAATCGTAGAAGACGCCCGCGGAAATACGTTCATCACGTCTGGTTTTGTGGACGACGCACCTGCGATTGATACGTGGCGGTACTAAACGTGTCGGTACCCTGCTAACCAATGGCGCAGCCATCATGAACGGGTCCTGATTTCGAAGCACACGCCGGGCATTATGCGGGTGCCGGGATTTCGCAGTAGATTCCAAGCATGGGTTTGTCGTTCGAGTGGGATCCGCGCAAAGCGAGCGTCGCTTGTTGCTTTTGGGGCGATCATCCGAGAATCGATTGCTCGCAGGGCTCTTCACCGACCGCAGCGACGAACTGGTTCGCATAATCAGTGCCCGCTGCGCTACCTCGCATGAGCGACGAAAATATGAAGAAGACTTCCGCTAAGCCGACCCGTCGCGCGGCCGATGAAATCCAGCCGGAGTACGACTGGAGCAAGGCAGTGCGCAATCCGCATGCCGCCCGCTACGCTGCGGGGTCGAACATTGTCGTGCTTGAGCCTGACGTCGCGGCGGTATTTCCGAATGCCGCGACTGTGAACGAGGCCCTGCGATCGCTGGCGAGCGTCATGGCGGCGCGCGCCCCGAGGCCGCCGACTCGACGACGCACCGCATAACGATGCTTGCTGCAGACGGGCGGTGTGGAAGCTCGCTGCGCTCGCATTTTGTTTGAACGCCCGCTACAGAAGCCAGCGTTATATCGCACCGGGCTACAATTTCTCCCTCACTCTCATCGCGTGTCCTCGTGCCCCACACACTCGCCGCCGTTAAGCACTATCTCGACAAGCGATTGGATGTTGCGGCGCACGCGGATCGAACCGGCAACGGGTTGCTCGTTCGCGGTCGCCCGAGCATCGGGCGAATCGCGGCGGCACTAAACACGTCCTTCGAAACAATCGCTGGCGCCGCGAAAGCCGGCGCCGACCTGCTCCTCGTGCGTCACGCGCCATGGACGGAGATCGACCTCCATTTAACGCAAGTTGACCGCCGCGCGTGACGCCGGCATGTCGCTGTATGCGGCCCATGAGGCCCTCGATCGGGCCCCGGACGAGAGCGTCGGTGGCAGCTTGGCGCGACAGCTCGACCTGGTCTTGGAACACGCTGGGAACGGCGACCTGGCAATTGGCCACGCGCCAAACATCTCGTTCGACGCGTGGCTGCAAGTGGTCGCCACGCGATTGGGGGCGCCCGTCAGAGCGTGGCAAAACAATCCCATTTTTCGCCGTGTCGCCGTCGTACCCGGCGGCGGCGGATCCACCAGCTACCTAGCCGAGGCGAGCACACTCGGGTGCGACACATTCCGTACAGGAGAGGGGTCGTTGTACACTGAGCTATTCGCGCGAGAAACTGGGCTGTCCCTGGTCTACGCCACGCACGCCGCGACAGAGTTTCCCTCAATTTGTGACTTCGCTACGTCGGTTGCCGCCGCCCTCGGACTCGAGGTGATCTGCGTCCGGTAGACACGATGGATCACGGGTGGCGGCCGGGCACCGATTGAGTACGGTTGGTCGGAGCGTCCGATATAACGAACGCTGAACTTGACGAGCGATCTATCGAAGCTCGCTTCGCTCGCCTGTTGTTGGATTCGCTCGCAAGTTAGCTTGGGCGTTAGCTCGATTTGTCCAGCGGCTGGAGTATTGCCAGATTATAGGTGTCCCCACACGGAGCAAAGAATGCGGACGTACACGGCGGTCATTGAACGTGACCAAGAGTCGAAATTGTATGTTGGCTACGTACCTGGGTGGGCGGGTGCTCATTCGCAGGGGGCAAGCCTAGACGAGCTGCGCGCCAATCTTGGTGAGGTGGTAGCCATGTTGCTCGAGGATGGCGAGCCGGCCTTAAGTGCCGAATTCGTTGGAACGCAGACGCTTGAAGTGGCGTAGCTCCCATGGGGCGCATTCCGCCGCTTCGTCCGCGCGAGGTGATTGCCGTGCTTTCGTCTCTAGGATTCGCGGAAGTCCGCCAGCGCGGCTCGCATAAACAGTTTCGCCATGCGGATGGTCGCGGCACGACGGTTCCGGATCACGGCGGGCGGGAGATATCGCCGGTCCTCATTCGACAGATCGCCAAAGATATCGGTCTCACCGCAGAAGAATTCATCGCGCTTCGATAGGTACGAGCTAACATCAGCTTGCTGCTGACGAGCGAGTTGAGGAAGCTCGCTGCGCTCGCATTGATCTGATCGCCCGCAGCAGAAGCCGGCGTAAGGCCGACGCGGATCCCTCACGACTGGAAGACACTCCTCTGCTCATCTCCGACGCCCAGCACGACATGCGCCGCGCCTACTATGGTGGTGCACCAGGCATGATCACGTCCGCGACAGCGTGGGTGGTAGCCGGTGTCGTGTCCTATCGAGTCGCGCCGACGTCCGGCGTCTGGGCGCTCTTGATCGGAGGAGCGCTCATCCATCCCGTGTCCGGCGTTCTGAGCAAAGCGCTCGGCCGCTCGGCGGCTCACGCTGCCGGGAACCCATTGAGCGCGCTGGCGTTCGCCACAACGATCTGGCTCGTCGTCTCGCTGCCGCTCGCTTACGTCGTTTCGCGCTACCACATCCAGTGGTTCTTTCCGGCAATGCTGTTCGTGATCGGCGGACGCTATCTCACCTTCGCGACAGTGTTTGGTACCCGCCTATTCTGGTTCGCTGGCGCCGCCCTGATCCTGGCCGGGTACGCACTTGGCCGCGCGGAGGCACCGCCGGGAGCAAGCGCCTTTGTGGGAGCGGCTGTTGAGGCGGCGTTTGCGGCGGTCCTCTTCGCGTCGGTCCGCCGGGAGAGTGCGGCCTAACCGAGCGTTGCTGCAGTCAAAGGCATTGAGGTACGCTGTGTAGCTGCGCAGTGCTTCGCGATGCTCCGTTCACAGCTATTTTATTAGAGCCCTTACAGCATAGCGCGGCGTTATGCTGCACCGAAGATGAGACTTCCCAAGAGTTCCATGAATCGTTTACTGGCCGTCGGCTTGGCGGTCTCCCTCATCGGACGACCTGGAGCGAATCCCGTGCTGATCTAGTCACGAAACGCGCTGACCGACCATCGGGCATCATCCGTCCAACCCCCAAGAACAGCGCAACATACAGCTTGAGTTTCTCGTATGCTACTTCAAGACTTGGGTGATCGTGCTACCCACGCGATCCCGCAACGACGCCGAGTATTCAC
>JBBSTN010000110.1:0-9268 GCA_038235845.1 Gemmatimonadales bacterium
CAACGGCCATAGACGAAGGCACAGTCCGGGTGCGCCGTCAGGGCACGCACTCCGGCTTCGAGTGCATTGGGAAGTAATTGGTCGTCGGCGTCGAGAAATACGAGATACTTGCCACGACTCTCCTGCACGCCCCTGTTCCGCGCCACCGAAACGCCGCCGTTCGGCTGGCGGACGTAGCGAACGCCCCCGTGTGCGTGCGCCACGCGCGCCACGTCGTCCGGAGACTCATCGTCCACGACGATGATCTCGTAGCACTCGTAGCTCTGCGCGCGCACGCTCTCTATCGCCTCGCCGAGATACCGCGCCTGGTTGTAGCAAGGGATGATGACCGACACGAGCGGCGACTCCCGCACACTCGGCACCGTGCGCTCGACATCCCGACGTTCCGCTGTTCCGTGCTCCATATCCCTCCGCTGTCACTGCCGATCCCCGATCGGCGCCGGGCCGACTCGGACCGCGCCGCGCAGCTGGCCTGACGGATAACCCGCGCGCAGCTGCGTTGCTCTCGGGACGGCTACTGCAAGATGCGGCCCCGCCGTCGCCCGGGTAACTTGTACTCGCTCGGCCCGCGCGACGGCGAGCTCGCCCCACTGGTGACGCGGCCGGGACCGAAGCGCTCCTTCAACTTGCAACTGTCATGACTATCCCAGTGGGTGCCCACGCTTCGTGCAGCGACGCCGCCGCGCTTGAGTCGCGGCCCTCGCTCTCGGTCGTCGCGCCGTGCTATAATGAGGCGCCGAACCTCGCCGAACTGTATAGTCGCGTACGGAACGCCTGCGAGCAGGTCGTCGGCCGCGCGTACGAGATCGTGCTCGTGGACGACGGATCGTCAGACGGAAGCTGGGAGGTGCTGCGGCGCCTCGCCATCGACCAGGAGACGGTAACGGCGGTGAAGCTCTCGCGCAATCACGGGCACCAGCTGGCGCTCACCGCAGGCCTCACCGTGTGCCGGGGCGAACGCGTCCTGATCCTCGATGCCGATCTGCAGGATCCGCCGGAGATGCTCGCGGAGATGATGCGGCTGATGGACGACGGGGCAGACGTTGTCTACGGGCAGCGTGGCACGCGCGCCGGGGAGAGCGTCTTCAAGCTATGGACGGCGGGCCTCTTCTATCGCGTCCTCAGCTCGCTGGCCGACGTACCGATCCCGCGCGACACGGGCGACTTCCGACTGATGAACCGCCACGCGCTCGACGTGCTCCTCTCACTGCCGGAGCAGTCCCGATTCATCCGCGGGATGGTGACATGGATTGGTCTCAGGCAGGTACCCATCCGGTACGATCGCGACCCGCGCTACGCGGGCGACACGAAGTATCCAGTTACCCGGATGCTCAAGTTCGCGATTGACGCAATCACCGGGTTCTCGGTCAAGCCGCTGCGCCTCGCCTCGTACGCTGGGGCCGCGGCCGCCGCCGTCGGATGCCTGCTCCTCGTGTACACCATGCACTCATGGCTCGTGCACGACACCATCCGGGGCTGGACGAGCCTCATGGCGGTGGTGCTGATGATGGGCAGCGTGCAGCTGCTCGTGTTGGGGGTCATCGGGGAGTACCTCGGGCGTTTGTACATCGAGGCCAAGCGTCGTCCGCTGTTTGTCATCGAGCAGCTCGTCCGCCGGGGCGTCGCCCCGGTGCCCGATACGAGACGGGCGAGTGGGGCCCCCGTTTCGAACCTCTCGCGCCATCAGCCGACGGCTCGTACGATCGATCACCCAGCCGGGGGTTAGGCCACCCGGTCGCCGAGCCGCCGCACGATCTCGTCGGCTTCGCACCGCTAAAACCGGCGGAGTTTCTCATCTTGGAGCTTCCGCAGATGGTAAGCAGGGTGGCGGTTCAGGGCTTGAGGCTGGGGAATGAGACGCGCCCGGCCTTCGACCAGTCGAAAAATTCGGTCGTATCCGCAGCGGCCTAGCATTTCCGCCCTTTGTCTTCGGAGCGGAACTTCGGAATTGGCTTAAGTGAGAGTTGAATCAGCCGTGATGTCTTCACTAGACATCCATTCCCCGTTTTCTGGAAATTGCCTACTCGCACGCTATATGCGCATAAAAATATGTGCAGATAGAATTTTGCAGACAGAAAGTGGCGTGACAAACGCAGAACTCATTCGCAGTCATCACGTCGACAATTTTGTCGACGTCTACTCAAGTAAAGAAGGTATTACGTGACCAAAACAAACGTTTCGTCGACGTTGGCGACATCCTCGACGTTCGCCATCGGCGATGACATTCAGATCAACCGGCTTGGCTACGGTGCGATGCGTATCACCGGCGATGGTGTGTGGGGCGAACCGGACGATCGCGATGAAGCGATTCGCGTGCTCAAACGGCTGCCTGAACTGGGCGTCAATTTCATTGACACCGCAGATTCATATGGGCCAAATGTCTCCGAAGAATTGATTCGCGAGGTGCTTTATCCGTATTCCGATATGCTGATTGCAACGAAGGCCGGCCTCACTCGCACCGGCCCCAATAAGTGGACCCCCGTGGGCCGACCGGAATATCTCATTCAACAGGCGCACACGAGCAGGCGTCGATTGGGCGTGGATTGCATCGGCCTTTGGCAACTACATCGTATCGATACGAAAACTCCGCGCGCGGATCAGTTCGGTGCGGTGAAGAAACTGCTTTCGGATGGTGTGATAAGGCATGCCGGCCTGAGCGAAGTATCAGTGGAAGACATAAAGGCGGCGCGAGACGTGTTTCCGGTTGCGACCGTGCAGAATCGATATAATCTCGTTGACCGCGAGAGCGAAGATGTACTCGATTATTGCGAGGACAACGGTATCGGGTTTATCCCATGGTTCCCGCTCGCCGCGGGCGACCTTGCGAAACCTGGTTCGATACTTGATTCGATAGCCAAAAAGCACGACGCTGCGCCAAGTCAGATCGCATTGGCGTGGATGCTCGCACGCAGTCCGGTCATGCTGCCAATACCAGGAACGTCAAAGGTGGCGCATCTCGAAGAGAATGTTGCTGCGAGCAAAATCAAACTTTCGGTAGACGACTTTGAAGGATTGGACGAAGAAGGCAAGAAGCACAAGAAATAACTGCTAGTTTGCTTTCTTTCCCCACACTTCCTCGAGTCGATTGTCGCGTCCGCATCGGCTGCGGTAAAACTTGTATCTGATGGGATTCTTCTCGTAGTAGTCCTGATGGTATTCTTCCGCCGCATAAAACGGCGTCGAGCCAAGAATCTCTGTAACGATCTTCGATTTGAAACGACCGGAGTTGGCGAGTGCGCTCAAACTCGAATCGGCAGCACGTTTTTGCGGCGCATCCTGCGCAAAAATGGCGGAACGATACTGACTTCCACCGTCGCAGAACTGCCGGTTGGCCGTAAGCGGGTCGACGTTGTGCCAGAATACATCGAGCAGCTTGGAATAACCCACTTTCGACGGTTCGAAAATTACGCGAACCGCTTCTGCGTGGCCTGTTCCGCCGGCTGACACCTGCTCGTAAGTCGGGTTGGGGAGACTGCCTCCCGTGTAACCTGAAGTGGTCGAGCGCACACCGTCGAGCTTGTCGAAAGGCGGCTCCATGCACCAAAAACAGCCGCCGGCAAATATAGCAGTATCAAGCTGTTGTGTAGTGCCGTCGGCTTCCAATAGCGGTGCGCCAACCGACTCGACGTTCGCTATCTGGGTTACCTCGACACGCCCCGCGGGCGCGACATCCCGAGCGGCATCCTGCTCGCGACATGCCGCCACGATTACAACACCAGCAGCTATGGTCAGGAGCATTCGGGGTCGCATGCTCATCCTCTCAACTCCGGTAGTTCATTACCGGACTCCACAAACTGCAGAGCAACTCCGTTGTTGCAGTAGCGTTGACCGGTGGGCTTCGGACCGTCGCCAAATCGGTGACCCTGATGACCGCCGCAGCGTGCGCAATGATATTCGGTGCGGGGCAGAATCATTTTGAAATCACGCTTGGTTTCGATGTGCTCTTCGATTGGTGCAAAAAAACTTGGCCAACCCGTCCCGCTCTCGAACTTGGTATCAGAGGGGAACAGCGGGAGGTAACAGGCTGCACAGATGAATGTGCCCGGGCGTTTTTCTGCATTTAGCGAACTGCTGCCTGAGCGCTCTGTGTGCTCTTCGAAAAGCACCTGATACTGCTCCGGAGTTAGAACAGCCTTCCAATCGCCATGCGGCTTGTCGAGCTTGACGATCGGCTGAGTTGCATCAGCAACTTCTGCGTTTCTTGGGTCCATGATGTCATTTTGGAAAGAGGATTTGTCCTGGCTTCTCAGGCACACCTATTCCCAACTCGCACCTGAAGTTCCCTCGGTCTCACTGAATGCCGAGCGTCTGCCTGATTCGTTGGGCAATGAGCTCTTCAAGATTGCCGGTTGTTGCGCAATGAATTTTGTCGCTGCTGTTTCCGCCGGCCATGTTCTGACCCGTCGCGACGAACGTCGTCTTGACTGTGGTAACAGAATCGGCGTCACTTTTGACGGTGGAAAGCAGCGACATATAGATCCTGAAACTTGCAGCTTTTGGCCCGGTGATACTTGTGCCACAATCGACGAACTCGGTCATCGAACGTCCGGCAAATCTGTTCGTTCGGTAAAAGTCGGCGTTACCGAGCTGGTGAGCCTGCGGATTTTCCATTGCAACCGGAACCTGCACTCCAAGATAGACTTCCTTCACCGCCTTCCACACCTGTGCCGAGGGCCTGTTCACCTTCAGCTCTGCGGCTACCGGACGGTCCGCATAAATTGTGGGCACGTCATTTCCCGTGAAGATCGTGGCCTGCCGCGGTGTGCTTTCGTCCGATCTGGATGCGGCGCTCGCACAGCCGCTCAAAGCGAGAATCAGAATTACGTGACGCATGTTGACGTCCGGTTAGTATGGAAATTCGCTGAACTCGACGATCCAGCCACATTCTACACCCCGGACGTGCCTTTCGTACAGGACGCGTTACGCGTCGCTCGGCTTTATCGGTCCGAGAGCACCATGGCGAGCGAAAAGCCGTCATACCCTTTGCTGCCAACAGTTTGCACAGCTGTAGCGGAGACGCGCGGTTCGGTTGCCAGGATTTCGTTGAGTTGTCGCACGCCAATGACGCTCGGGTCGCTGCTGTTAGGCCGCCGCGTCCTCTCTGAGGTACAGTACCATGTCCTGATCAGGGGTCATTCGGTTCGACTTTAGTCGATTTCTCCTCGGTGAGCGGTGTCACAGGAATCGGAACAGATCGTGCGTTCTCTTCCTACAGCAATAACTACGCTCCCAATCCTTTCTGGAGCTCCCATGATTCGAACACCGTTCATCACCTTCGCGCGATTCGCGCTTACCGCCGTTGCTATCGCGTTGCTGATTCCTGGTGCTACCTCCGAGGCGCAGAATCCGCTCCCCTCCGCAGGGAGCAGCACAGATGGGTATTCCGATGCGCGCTACAGTGCAGACCAGTTGGATAATCTGCTTTCTCCTGTTGCGCTTTATCCTGATGCCCTTCTCGCTCAGGTGCTTGTTGCGGCAACTTTTCCCGATCAGGTGGAAGATGCTGCGAGCTGGGTGCGTGCACATGGTACCGACGGCATCGACGATCAACCCTGGGACGTCAGTGTCAAGTCAGTTGCGCATTATCCATCAGCGCTGAACATGCTTGATGACAAGCTCGATTGGACCGCCACTCTGGGTCGAGCATATGCATATCAATCGGCTGATGTAATGCTGGCCGTGCAGCGATTGCGCGCGATGGCCGCCGAGCAAGGCAACCTCGTATCGTCGTCGCAGCAACGCGTTGTACGGGAGGAGAACTTTTACATCATCGCACCGGCCAACCCTCGCGTAATATACGTGCCGGTGTACGATCCCATTCTTGTGTACACGCGGCCGATCTTTTCCGTAAACACGTACAGTCGGTACTGGTCGTTTGGCGTTGGCTTCCCAATAGGCGGCTGGCTATCGTACGATCTCGACTGGGGCCGACGAGCCGTGTATTACCACGGTTGGGAACCGCGTTACTACGGTTTGGGCGGCGGATGGCGTAGCTATTCTCGTCCGTACGTGAACATTACGAATGTCTACGTCAATTCGCGCTATCGGACAGTCTATGTAAACCGAAATACCTGGAATCGCGGCATCGATTATCGCAATGTCGATCGATATTCTCGAATACATCCTGATGCATGGTTCGATCGCAATCGCTCAGCCTATGGCGATTGGCGCACCCGCAACGCGGGCAACAATGATGGTCGTGGCCGTAGCGGCACGAACGGTCGCGGTTTCGACGACAACGTTGACAACGTGCGACGGGCGCAGCCGCGTGATGGTCAGGCAGTGGCGACGCCGGAAGGTTACCGTCGCCCCACCATAGCGCGGGTCGAGCGTGCGCGTTCCGGCGACGGTGCGGCTAGTGCAGGTCGAAGTGCAGCGCGCGAGGCAGACCGCGACAATGTGGCTTCTCCGGCACTCGGTTCGCTGCGAGGCGAGCGAGGCGGCAATCAGGCAAGCGGAAACAGATCCTTCCCAAGCGCTCCGGCGCGGGTGGCACGACCACGATTTGACGTTCCTCAACGTGCGGAACCGAACCGGGCACCAGCTCAACGTGCAGAGCCACAGCGAGCACCCGCGCAACGCGCCGAACCGGCACGCACTGCGAAGAAACGGCCGCCCGGATTGATCTGAGGAGGTTGGTGGTCGACTACTCGCCCATTCCTGGCGCACTTTTTCGAGGATGTGCGACGGAATGCAGGTACAGCGACTCCACCTTCGCGCGGGCCCATGGCGTCTTCCGAAGAAACTTGAGCGACGAAGTCACACTCGGGTCGTGAGTAAAGCAGCGGATCGAAATTCGTTCCCCTAAACCCGGCCAGCCATAACGTTCAGCAAGGTGCTCCACCATGTCCTTGAGAGTAATTCCATGCAACGGGTTGTTCTGATTATCCTGCCTCGTCAATGCCGCTTTCCCCCGGAATGGCACACCTGGTCGATGACAACCGCACTGGCAAGTATCAGAACCGGATCCTCGGCGCTTTCAACGTCCACTCCATAGCTGTCACTAAAGCTGAACCAACGCTTCGAGACTGTTGCCACCGGCCGATCGCCTCGACGAAGCACGTACTCGTGATCGAGAAAATTACCCTCCGCTTCCAGGTCGTCAGGGCCAGGAACGCCGACGGTGAAACGGTGATGAAAAGGAGAGAGCAGATGCTTCCGGACAACTGCAGCAGTCTCGCCGCCGCGCACGATCTCGTAGGTCTTTCCCCACGAGAATACGCGTTGCTTGATAAACGCGAGCTCGTTTCCGTTCAAATCCTGAAATGAGAGCTGGTCTCCAAAGCTGAACGCTTTCCCGTCCACAAAATAGATTTCGTTATCGGCAACGTCCCTGATGAAGAAATCGTCGCCGAACGAGAAGAGCTTTTGTTTCAAGAGGTAGCGCATGAGTCGCTCGGGTGAGGGGAAAAGTCGTGAAATGCGTTGCGGAGCACTTCCCACCGCTAAGCGCTAGCGGCCAGGCGCAAGCTGCTGCACCACGGCAAGCCGGTCAGCGACTTGCGAATGGCCAGCTATTCGGCCCTTTCGGAAGTAATGTATTGTCATCCCTTTGACACTTATACGCGCGCCGGTTGGCGGTCGATCACCGAGCGTCCCCGAGTTTGTGCCGCTCATAGTCCAGCGCTCCAAACCTTTTGCATGAACAGCGCCAGAGTCTCGACGTTGTTTTCAGTTCGCTGTCCCATTGAAGTCTGTCTGTTGACTGATTTTACACAGCAGCCATACAAGATTGCTAAAATACTCTCCATCATTACTTGCGCAACCGACCCATATTCAGCTTCAGCACCCTTCCGACAAGGACCGCACTGTGAAACGCCTCGCCTCTGCATTGCTCCTTTTCACCCTGCTCGGCTGTACATCACGCACCTCCCTCTCCACGACGTCGCAGCCCTCCGCGCAGTTTGATCTTGTTATCGAAAACGGAAAGGTTGTCGACGGTTCGGGCGCTGCGTGGTTCTACGGCGACGTTGGCGTTACCGGCGATCGGATAGTCGTCGTGACCCCGCGCGGCTTGCTGCGAGAGGCAAAGGCGCATCAGCGAGTCGACGCAACCAACATGGTTGTCGCTCCCGGATTCATAGACATACAAAGCGGATCAACAAACGCATTTATTCGCGGCGATTCACGTGTTATCGGCAAAGTTACCCAAGGTGTGACCACTGAGGTTTTTGGCGAAGGAGGAACGCCTGCACCGTTGAGCGCGGAGATGTTGCAACGCTCCATGGCTTCGCTCGAGCCGAACGATTCGATTTCTCGACGGCTGTTGCCGCGTTTCGCAACGCCGCACGGGTTTGCCGAGATGTTCAGCGCAATCGAGTCGCGCGGCGCAAGTGTAAACGTGGGTGCGTTTGTTGGAGGCAGCACGCTTCGTGAGTTCGGCATGGGACTCGCTGAAGGCGCGCCGAAGGCCGCCGCCCTCGAGGCCATGAAAGGGGCAGCCTCGCGCGCCATGGAAGACGGCGCGCTCGGCTTCTCCACAGCTTTGATCTATCCACCGAGCACCTTCGCAACCACGGAGGAGCTTGTGGAGATCGCAACGGTTGTTCGCGAGGCGGGCGGGATCTACATCACTCACATGAGATCCGAAGGCGACAAGCTGCTGGAATCGATAGATGAGGTGATTCGGATCAGTCGGGAAAGTGGTATTCCCGCCGAGATATATCATCTGAAGGCAAGCGGCACGCGTAACCATATCAAGGGCTCGCAGGCAATCGCCCGTATAAACGCGGCGCGTGAATCCGGTTTGGACGTGCAGGCGGATATGTATCCATACATCGCTGGTGCAACCGGTTTGACATCGTGCCTGCCACCCTGGAGCGCCGCCGACGGAAAGCTTTTTGTTAATCTCGCCAGCCAGGATGTGCGCGCGAAAATGCGTGCAGAGATCGAACATCCAACTTACGACTGGGAAAACCTCTGTGAGCTTGCAACGCCCGAAAACGTATTGATCTCGCGTCTCAGTTCGCCCCTGCTTGCGCAGTATGCCGGCAAGCGACTGAACGAAATCGCGACGGCGATGAAAACGGATTGGGTGGAAGCAGTCATGAACCTTGTGCTCACCGAGCGCAGTCGCGTCGAAACGACTTACTTCCTCATGAATGAAGCAAACGTTCGACTAAATCTGCAGCAGCCATGGATGAAGATTGGTACGGATGCGGGCGCAATCGATCCAGCCACCTTCAAAGGCCTGATTCACCCACGGGCGCTAGGCACGTTTCCCCGCATCCTCGGCTACTACGTTCGGGATGAGAAAGTTTTGCCACTC
>JBBSTN010000111.1:0-9262 GCA_038235845.1 Gemmatimonadales bacterium
AGAAGGGCGCGGCCAGGATTGTTTTCACGCAGACCGGATTTGAGTCTGTGGGGAGCCGGGATGGGCACAGGGAGGGCTGGACAAGCTCGATTGACAAGCTGGTCGCGTTCATGGAAGGGGCAGAACAGGCGCCCGGCGACAGGAACTAGCGTAGCGAGCTCCAATCGTAAAAAGGATCGTAAAACAATAAAGAGCGGGGGCGATCCATTTGGATGCCCCCGTGCTTTCTCATTGATTGATACTTTGTTATTACTCGGTTACTACTTGTGGCGAAAAGTGATTCTGCCGCGACTCAGGTCGTACGGCGAGACTTCTACGGTGACCTTGTCACCTGCCAGGATTCGGATACGAAACTTGCGCATTTTGCCGGCCACGGTTGCCAGCAACGAATGCCCGTTTTCCAGACCGACGCGGAACATCGCGCTCGGTAAGACGTCGGATACGACTCCTTCGAACTCGATCGCATCATGCTTCATAAGACTACCTCGAATTGGGAGTGCGTGAAATAACAAAACGGGCCCGCTCGTTTCGGCAGGGCCCGTGTTGGATCGGAAATAGTGCGCGCCACCATTGGATTCTCGTGGAGCACAGATAATGAACTTAACTCATTAAGTGAGATTTAGCAACACGACGGGCGCTCACCACAGCCTTTAATCCCCAATGTAATTTGTGCGGATGGATTCCGACGCAGACAACCTCCAATTCGAATCGGTTCCTGACGTCGCCGAGCCGGTGTCTGCAGCGAGGGTATTCCCATGCATCAATTGTGGGGCGTCGCTTCGGTTTTCCCCCGACACGGGCACTTTACTCTGCGCCAACTGCGGCACGGCGAATGAGCTACCCAATGCCAGCGCGATTACACGCGCCCATGCGATAGAGGAGCTGGACTATCTGATGTTCCTCCGCCGGCAGGCGGGAAACGAGCCCAGCATCAGCCCGCAGCTGGTGGAGTGCCCCCAATGCGGAGCTGCGACGCAGCTTGGAGAGCATGTGGTTGCGGATGCGTGCGCATTCTGCGCGACACCGTTGATATCAGTGGCCGCTCACGAGGGGCGAATCATACAGCCTCGCGCACTGGTCCCCTTCAGGGTGGATCGGCCCGCCGTCCAGGAGAAATTTCGCCACTGGGTGAGGAGCCGATGGCTTGCTCCCAACGAACTCGCGAAGGCCGTAAGTCGGACCGAAGGAGTGCGGGGTGTCTACCTTCCATGCTGGACCTTCGACGCGCGGACCTCCAGCAGCTATACGGGGCAGCGTGGCGTGGATCGGCAGGAGCGATACTATCGCACGGACTCACAGGGCAATCGCGTGGCGGCTACGAGAACGGTAACGGATTGGCACTATGCGTCCGGCTACCTGGAACTCGTGTTTGATGACACCCTCGTTCCTGCTTCTAAAAGCGTCCCCGCGAACCTCGCCGACGTACTTCACGGTTGGGACGTTACAACGCTGGTTCCCTGCGAGGACGACTACCTGGCCGGCTTTACGGTGGAAGCGTATCAACTGGGCCTTGAACCGGCCTTCGGTCAAGCAAAGGAGGTATTCGACGATGGCATTCTGCAGGCGGTCCGACAGGACATAGGGGGCGATCATCAACGCGTATCAACTGTCAATAGCAGCTATGACGGGCTGACCTTCAAGCACATTCTGCTGCCCGCGTGGATCTGTTCATACATGTTTCGCGGAAAGGCCTGGCGGGTCGTGGTGAACGGACAAACGGGCGAAGTGAAGGGGGATCGTCCGTGGTCGGTATGGAAAATCTCCTTTCTCGTGGTGGTGCTTGTGGCTGTCGCTGCGACAATTCTCTTCTTCAACCAACAGGGTGCATAACAACGCTTCCCCGCGGTCCGGTGTTTGCATCTCGACTGTTCGTCGTGTTGAGATGGTCGAAGTGTAAAGGGCTTGCTGCTGGATCCCCGCGCAATTGAAGACGTCTTTCTCCCCACCTTAAGCCTCCGTTCCCGTCGCCTTGGCGGCTGGACAACTACCCGTTCGCCATCATGAGTCTGCAAATAGAAGGCGCCAAGCGGAATGGATCAGAAGCTCCGCTGGTGTTGATCGTAGAAGATAATGAAGACAATAGAGTAGTTGCTGCAACCATGCTGCGACATGTGGGTTACAGGGTCGCCGAGGCAGTTACCGGCAACGAGGGGCTGTCCGCAGCACGTCGGCTGCATCCGGCTGTGGTTCTGATGGATGTGGGTCTCCCAGACATTGATGGGTGGACTGTCACCAGAACCCTCAAAATGGGTGAGGACACCAAGCACATACCGGTTATCGCCTACACCGCACATGTCCAGCCTGAAGACTGGCAAATGGCCTATCGGGTGGGCTGCGACGGTTACCTCACGAAGCCGATGGAGCCAATACGACTTGCTCACGAGGTGGCCCGGGTATTGGCCGCTCCCGCACGGCCCGCCATGGATCTGAGCGAGGACGACCTGAAGAAAACGAAGGCGTAAAATGCGTCGGGTGGCGGCACAGCGGGCATATTGTTCTTAAGGCCACTTAATTAGTTCTCATCTTCAGGTTTCGAATGCAGCGAATCGACCCGCATCTCGCCTCCGCGTTCCTTCCGGCGGATAGCAAAAACGTCGTAAACGCCTATAGGGCAATCCTCCTGGCCATCGTGCTGGCAAGCCCAGCGGCTTTAATGGGCCAGCCCGCTGCCTTACCGGCATCGAACAGGGATCTCGCTCCACGAGCCATCCGGCGCGACATACCGATCACCAACGCCATCCGTCGTGCCTATGCGGCCGGAACCCGCGACTCGACCGGCCGGCCCGGGCGAAATTACTGGCAGCTGAAGACCGACTATTCTATCGACGTCAGTCTCGATACGTCGATATCCCGACTGAGCGGGAAAGCCCGGATAACACTCACGAACAACAGTCCTGATGCTCTTTCGCAGATCGGACTCAGACTTGATCCGAATCTTTTCTTGGGTAATGCGCCTCACGCCTGGCCCTGGGTGCCAGCGGAAGTAACCGAGGGGATGGTCATTACCCGTATGACGGTGGATGGTCGAACTGTCAACATCGCCTCGTCTGCGCCTCCCGGCGACGGAAGCACAGGTGCCCGCGCCGCGGAAGCCGCGGCAGCCACAGCGGCGAGTGCTGCCGGCAACGGAGAGCCAACTCTCCTCAACGGGCGATCCACCAACGCGCGCATCCGGCTGTCGACGCCCATCGCCCCCAAGGCGACCTCGATCATAGAAATCGATTGGAATCACCGGTTGCCGGGCGGACCGGGCTCCGGGCATCGCATGGTGCAGCGATGGGCAGACACCCTCTACCAGCCTACGCAGTGGTATCCCCGCATCGCCGTATACGACGATTTGAGGGGATGGGATCCCGAGCTGTATCTCGGACCATCGGAGTTCTACAATAACTTCGGCAGATTCGATGTGCGGATCGATGTCCCAGCGGGCTGGATAGTGAGCGGTACCGGTGTGTTGCAAAACCCGACCGAAGTACTCACCGAAAACGCTAGACGACAACTGTCAAAAGTACTGTCTACCGACTCAGTCACTACGATCGTGGGTGCCGACGAGGTGGGTCCGGGAAAGGCCACGGCAGTCGGCAAAAATGGGCGTCTCGTTTGGCATCTCAGGGCGGAGAATGTCAACGACTTCGCATGGGCAACAGCGAAAAAGTATGTGTGGCAGGCCACCCGGGCAACAATTCCCGGCAAGGGTGCGGTTCCCATTAACATGCTCTTCCAGCCGGGAAGAGCAGCCCTCTTCAACAACGCGGGAAGCCTTACCCGACATGCTCTCGAGTTTTACTCGAGGCTCTGGTTTCCGTACCAGTTTCCGCAGATGACGCTCCAGGACGGCCCTAGTGCCGGAATGGAGTACCCGATGGTTATAAACTCGAATCAGGGCGCAGCCGATCACGAAACCGGGCACCAGTGGTGGCCGATGGTCGTGAGCAATAACGAGACCTGGTACGGATGGATGGACGAAGGCTTCAATCAGTACATGAACGTTCTGTCGGCGGCAGACAGAGCCGGGCGCCCGGCCTCGTTCGATGGCGCTGGACAGGAGTACGGCAAGGTGAGTGGCGACGAGAGTGAGGCGCCCATGATGTGGAACGCCAACTACGATGGGCCCACCCGCTATGGCTTCACAACCTACAGCAAAACACCGATGATGCTCTCAGCACTCGGCGGTATCGTGGGTGACAGCGCCGTGCAACGCGCGCATAAGGAGTGGGCGCAAGCGTGGATGTTCAAGCATCCGGCGCCATGGGACTACATGTTTTTCATGAACCGCGCACTTGGCAGAAATCTCGACTGGTTCTGGTATAGCTGGCTTTTTACCACCGAAAGTGTCGACGGCCGAATTGAAAGTGTGACAAGCGCTGGTATCAACACAAAGGTGGTGGTAGAACAGGCAGGGCAGATGCCTTCTCCAATCATACTTCGCGTAAAATTCGCCAAGACTGGCCCGGCCGTTCGCGCGATGAATAACAGTGTAATTGTCGACGACACCACTGCCGTGATTACTTATCCGGTGGACGTGTGGTTTTCCGGCAATCGCTCCTATACCGCGAATCTCGTGTTCGGCGGACGAAAGATCGAGAGCGTGACACTCGATCCAGACAGACGTTTTCCTGATCGTGATTCGACCGACAACGTGTGGCCCCGGGCTGTGCCATCGTCTGCTCCAGTCGACCGGCGCCGCTGACACCAAACAACCAGAGATCAATGATGATTAGCCGCGTCATTGCACGCCTTCTCGCAACACCTGCCGCATTGCTTTTAGTTGTTGGTTGCGCGCGCGGACCAACTCCTGTCACATCGCCTTCGCCCACTCCACCTCCCACGGCGCAAACTGCCCGGCCGAGCAATGATCCCGCGCAGGCCTCATCAGTTGCGATGGGGTCTCGTCTCAGGCCTGCAACACGAAGTTCTGCTCAGCCAGGTTGGCATCGGATGGATCTCGAGCAGGATGGGGTGCTGGGCGTTGGTTCGGAACGGGCACTCCGCGAACTTCTCGCCGACAAACAGCCGCAGCGGCGGGTTGTTGTCGCAGTTATTGACGGCGGTGTCGATACAGCGAACACACTGTTGGCTTCGAACCTGTGGCGCAACGAGAAAGATCGAAATGTCGACGGAAAGGATGACGACAACAACGGGTTGGTAGACGACGGACTCGGATGGAATTACTCGGTGCGGCCAAATGGTGAGTCGGTGCAATACGACACTTTCGAACTCACGCGTCTATACAGTGCCTGCCGTGGGTTGCCTGCGGGCGAAGGACTGGATCGGCCGGCAAGTGGTGATTGTGCGGCGCTTGGAAGGGCATTCGCCAGCAAGAAGCAGGAGATCGCATCAACGCTGGGTCAGATTGCAGGGATGAAGATGGCTATGGATCGCGCAACCGGCACGCTGCGAACGGCCCTCGGCACCACCAATTTGACCGAAGCAAAGGTGCGGACGTACCGTCCGCCTGGAGTAGACGAAGAGAACGCCAGGAGCGTATGGCTGCAGCTCAATGCAAATGGAATCGGCGAGAAAGATCTGGACGAGGCGAAGGCGGCATACGAGTCACAGCTCAGATACGGACTGGACACGACATTCAACCCTCACTCACTGGTTGAGGGTAGGTCAGGTCAAACGAACTCGACGTACGGGAATCGAGACGTGATGGGCCCCGACGCCAAACATGGTACGCACGTAGCCGGAATTATCGGTGCGCGACGAGACGGTGGAGGTAGTGTGATTGGCATTGCCCCCAACGTTTCGCTAATGGCCATTCGTGCGGTGCCTGATGGTGATGAGCGGGATGGTGACATTGCAAATGCGATCAGATATGCGGCAGACCATGGTGCGAACATAATCAACATGAGTTTTGGCAAAGCGTATTCGCCCCGCAAATCAGCTGTCGATTCGGCTGTCAGGTACGCAGAATCGAAAGGAATTTTATTCGTCCATGCTGCTGGTAACGACGGCGCGAATGTTGATCGATCGCCTTCGTTTCCGAATGCTTCACTAACGACTGGTGCACGAGTGAGTGGTTGGCTCGAGATCGGTGCGTCTTCATGGAAAGGCGGCGCCGAAATTCCCGCGAACTTCTCCAATTACTCCAAGACGAGGGTGGATGTCTTTGCACCGGGTGTGGACATCCTCTCGACACTGCCAAACGGCGAGACGGGAGAGGAAAGCGGTACGAGCATGGCCGCACCCGTCGTGAGCGGCGTGGCCGCGCTGATCATGGCATATTTCCCAACCCTCAATGCCAAAGAGGTGAGGGACATACTCATAACATCGGCAAGGAACCTGGGCGATCTGGAAGTGGTTGGACCAGGCGAAAGTGGAAGAGTGAAATTCTCCGCGCTATCGCGAAGCGGGGGAGTGGTTGATGCATTCGCAGCGGTGAAGTTGGCTATTGAGAAAACACGCCCTCGCCCCTGATACTCAGCGCGGTTTATTTGTGGGGTCGAATGTCATTCCGTTGGAAAGTACGTCCATACGAATGCCGCGAGCGGAAAGTGCGCCACTCTTGTCAATTTCTGCGCGTCTGGCATCGTAGACAATGACGACGCTTCTGCCCATGATGTGCCACTTGCCGTCTGCTGTAACGAGGATCGCAGTTCCCTCGTCGATGCCAGCACCCAGATGGGGCGGAGACGACAGCACGAGGGACAACAGTCGATTGCTGCGCTTGCGACGAACAAAGTGTTGATCGATAATGGCGTTGGTTATGAAGCCGAAACCGCTGTCCACCTGCACGCTTCCACCCTCGATACGCGTCCACGACTCGGATGTATCACGTGAATCGCCGAGTTCGGTGCCGGTAATCATTGGCGTAGACAGAACCGCGGCACCAGCGGACGTACCTCCCACTACCGCACCACTCTCCCATCGTTTTCGGATTGCAACTTCTACTCGTGTACCGCGAACGATTTCCGTAAGTCGATTCTGATCTCCGCCACCAAACCATATTCCGGTTGCAGAATCAAGCTGCTGTACGATGCGCTCGTCATTTGCAATCTCGCGCGTGAACCAGAGATTAATGGCGTCGGCACCAAGCTTTATCAGATCTTCGGCTTTACTGGCGCCGCTTTTCTCTCCGTTCACGCTGGCCATTGCGATAACAACTATTCTGGCCTTACCAGGGCCACCCGCCAGCCGCACGAACTCGCTTACCAGCTCAGGGGGCTGCGTGCCGCCGCCGACGATCATGAGCGGACCTTTCCTTGCTGGCTGTGCTTGAAGTGGAACGACCCCTCCGGTTGCCCCAACGGTGGAGACTGTAGCAAAGAAAAACAGAACCGCGTACGCAATGCGGCGAAATCGTGTTGAGGTGGATGAAGTGTTTCGCATGATTACCAGTACGGGTTGTAGATGAGTTGGATGAGAAGTTGCAGGTTGACATCAGCCAACAGCAAGAATAGTTATAAGTGCATTGGAAGTCGTTACAGGAGCTCGTCGAGTGCGCGCGCTCAAGGTTTACAAAAAAACAGATATCGTGGTCATTTGCCGCCTCTTGCCGCCACGTAAAATAATGAGCTAAAACGCGATGCCCGGCGGCCTCAACTGCCGGGCTTTGTCGTATATGGACGGCGTCATCAAGATGGAGAATTTCATGTCAGACCGTCCGATCGCGATTTACCATGAGCATCCCGACTGGTTTCGGCCTCTCTTCAAGGAGCTGGAGCAACGAGGCATTCCCTACGAGCGGGTGGATGCGTCGTCACATTCATACGATCCCGGGGAGAATAGCTCGCCGTGGTCCTTGGTTGTCAATCGCGCCAGCCCGTCTGCCCACCTGCGGGGCAACGTGCAATCGACTTTTCATACCCTCCACTGGGTCAGGCATCTCGAGAGCATCGGGACGCCGGTCATCAACGGCGCCCGTGCGTACGAGTTCGAACTATCGAAGGCCAGCCAATTGAGTTTGCTGCACGGTCTTGGCGTGCCTGCTCCAAAAACGCGAGTTATAAACGATGCAGGTCAGGCCGTCGGCGCAGCTGAAAAGCTGAGATATCCAATACTGCTCAAGGAGAACGTGGGTGGCAGCGGAGCCGGAATCGTAAGATATGACACACCGGAAGAACTCGTAGCGGCAATCACCAGAGGTTTGGTGGAACCGGGAGTGGATGGAACACTGTTGGTTCAGGAATTATCGCCACTACGTGATGGACATATAACCAGGGTGGAAACGCTTAATGGCAAGTATCTGTATGCTATTAAAGTCTTTCCTGCGAAAGGCTCATTTGACCTTTGTCCGGCAGATGTATGTCAGACAACAGGTGGAGTCGAACTAGTTCGCGGTGCATGCGCGATCGATGCGCCGCAGAGCGGGTTGAAAGTTGAGGCATTCACTCCGTCCGCAGAAATAATTCAGCAAGTTGAAAGAATCGTGCAGGCGGCGGGCATCGATATTGGTGGTGTCGAGTATCTCGTTGATGACCGGGATGGAAAGCCGTACTTCTACGACATCAACGCACTGTCCAACTTCGTCGCCGATCCCGTCAACGTGATTGGATTTGACCCATTCGTCAATTTCGTCGATTACATCGAAGCAAAGATCGAGAGTGCGAGTGCAGTTTCAGTCGACACTCCACTCGAGAGGGTCGCCTGATGCGCTTTGGATATTGGCTTCCCGTTTTCGGTGGCTGGCTGCGAAACGTTCCCGACGAAGGAATGGAGGCAACGTGGCAATACGTGCAGCGACTTGCGCGTCGTAGCGAAGAGCTTGGCTACGATCTCACGTTAATTGCAGAACTCTTTCTCAACGACATAAAGGGTATAGAAGCTCCAGCGCTGGATGCATGGACAACGGCCGCCGCGCTCGCAGCGGTGACTCAGCGATTGGAGCTCATGGTCGCGGTGCGACCAACTTTTCATCATCCGGCCACGTTGGCCAAGCAGGCGGCCAATATCGATAGAATCAGCAATGGGCGATTGTCCCTGAATGTGGTTTCTTCGTGGTGGAAGGACGAAGCGCGCCGATACGGAAGTCAGTTCGACGAGCATGACAGCAGGTATGCCAGAACTGCCGAGTGGTTGGATGTACTTCATGGGGCGTGGGGAGACAACCCGTTCAGCTATCGCGGTAAGTTTTACTCCGTTGAGGACCTTGTGGTCGAGCCCAAGCCGCTTTCGAGCTTCAGTCGTCAACACCCGGTGATTTACGCGGGCGGAGAGTCCGACGCGGCGAAAACGCTCATTACGGGATCCTGTGATGCTTACGTGATGCACGGTGATCCACCGGACCGCATCGGGGCAAAGATCGAGCAGATGCGGGAAC
>JBBSTN010000112.1:0-9241 GCA_038235845.1 Gemmatimonadales bacterium
CGGCGTGCCTCCGTTCGAGTTCTCATTCTCGAAAT
The DNA here is from genome assembly GCA_038235845.1 of Gemmatimonadales bacterium. Classification (GTDB taxonomy): domain Bacteria; phylum Gemmatimonadota; class Gemmatimonadetes; order Gemmatimonadales; family Gemmatimonadaceae; genus Gemmatimonas. The sequence continues at coordinate 36 of JBBSTN010000112.1, forward strand.
TGCTGATATGCACACAGAAATTCATGAGCTTGATCTTCGTTGCCTCGCTATGCGTTGAGTCGGAGCCGCTTCAGTTACCGTTGAGCACTACTTGCTACGGACCACTCACCAGATGCTGTCGCGCATTTTGCACTACGCGCTCTACAATCTCCTTCAGTTCTCTCTGACGTTTGCGCGACAGATACGTAAAAATCGCGCGAGCCCCGCCGTACGCCGTCAACATAACTGCACCGCCGGCCGCGATGCCGAGCAAGCCTTGCCCGTGTGTGAGCATCGATGCCGCAACTGGAAACCCCATTCCCAAACCAAAACCTCCGCCAATGCCGCCAAACAGGCCACCAGCAATCTGCTTGAGATCTTCAAACGCGCGAATGTTCGTCTTGCCATTTCGCGACGAGATATACACCTGAAGCACGCGCGGGCGGTTTCCGTGCCGGCCGGCTCGACCCTGTCCAATCATCGTGGCAGTTAGTGTGCGGCCCACCGCACTCACGCTCACCATCTCGCCGAGGGAGTTGCGAAGCTCCTCGGCAATCTCCTCGAACCCGATGTCTGTGAGCTCACCGTCGAGACTCGATCTGTATTCGAGCTTAGTCTTCGCGCCCGCGAACCATGTTGAAGATTGCTGCATCACGGGGCCTGCTTCGACGGTGATCGGAGCCATCGCGTTGCGCTCGGCGAGAGCGAGGTCGACATACCGCGCATCGATACCCGCTTCAGCCGCGGACGCGCGCACAAGCGCCGCGTCGTAACCTCGTGTCACCGGGTCGACATCCAGTGCACGCAGCGCAAAGGCAGGAGGAGGTGCCATGAGGCCGGTGTTTGCCTGCAGCTCTGCAGCTCTCGCCCACACTTCCTGCGCGTCGTCTGACGAAAGCACTACGGGTGCGGCGGGGCTGGCTACATACTGGCGATTTCCTCTCTCAACCGGCTCAAGCTGTGTTGCCCGTAACGGTGTTTGCACGCCGCGTTGCGAGGGGTATCCCGAACCGTTCGTGTCCTGCAATGCAGCCCTTAGCGCAGCGCCATCCGAGAATCGATCGGAGGGACGTTTCTCCAGCAGCCGCGCGATAATCTCATCCATCGAATCCGGCGCGTCGGGCCGCAACGAGTGCAGGCGAGGCGCCGCGTTATTCACATGTGCTACAAGAACAGCAGACGCATTCGATCGCTCGAATGGGAACTCGCCCGTCGCCGCCTTGAATGCGAGCACGCCAAGCGCGTACAGATCGCTGCGACCATCCAGGGTTTCGCCCATCACCTGTTCCGGGCTCATATAATGCACGGTGCCGAGTACGTTACCGGTTGCTGTTAGCGGCTGTGCTTCGGTTACGCGCGCAATTCCGAAATCGGTGATCATCATACGTCCATTTCGACTGTCGATCATCACATTTTCGGCTTTCACATCGCGGTGCACGACGCCCAGGCTGTGCGCATATCCGAGCGCGTCCGCCAACTGGCTGAGCATCCCGGCCAACGCATCCATGGACATGCATCCGTCCCGCGCCAACTTTTCGGCCAGCGAGTCACCGGGTATATAACCCATCGCGAAATACACGACGCCATCGCGCTCTGCAGCCTGGTAAATCGGGACGATGTTCGGATGCGAAAGCGCAGCGGCTGTGCGGGCCTCGCGAACGAAGCGGTCGCGTACTGCAGCATCTGCTGCCAGATGAGGCGGCAGAGTCTTGATTGCCACCTCGCGACGAAGCTGCAGATCGGTGGCCAGGTAGACGACACCCATTCCGCCGCGACCGATCTCTCGCTCAAGACGGAATTGCCCGTTTACTGCCTGCGCCAGCGCAATCGCGGTGAGATCCGTCGGATCAATCATGCGATGCGTACAGTTCGTATGATCGATTGCGCGACGTCACAGCTCCTTTCACCGGGAGTGAACATCGCGACGTCGCGCAATACAGGCAAAATTCCCTGTTATCGAGGAGTTAAACGGCGGCGCCGGTTTGCGTGCAATATCGATCGAAAGCGCTCTTGAGATCCATCGCGATCTGTTCGGCGCTGCGCCCTTCAATGCGATGGCGCTCCAGCATGTACACGACTTCTCCATCCTTGAGCAACGCGATACTGGGGGAGCTTGGCGCGTAACCCGTGAAGTACTCGCGGGCACGCTGTGTAGCTGCCGTGTCCTGTCCGGCAAACACTGTGTAGGTAGCGTCGGGTTTTGCCTCGTGCGACATGGCGGCTGCCACTGCTGGACGAGCGTTACGTGCAGCACAACCACAGACAGAGTTAACGATCACCATCGCCGTCCCCTTGAGATCCTGCAGCTTCGAATCAACTGCTTCGGCACTTCTAAGCTCTTCCACACCCAAACGCGTAAGTTCCTGCCGCATCGGTGCCACTATCTGTTCCGGGTACATCATTTTACATCTCCTTTTGCAGCGCCGCGAGGCGCGTTGAATTCACTTTATCTTTCATCGTTTCAGCATGTCACGGGCCAGACCGGACGCTCTGAAAACTCGTTACAACATGTTCGCCGTGTGCAGACCGCCGGATCAATAATCCGGATCGTCGTCTTGATAACCAGGTTCCCGAACGAGAACCAGGATTGCCGATTGCGGCACAATCAGAAATTGCTCGTTATCGAACGTGATCTCCACGGCGGCCTTCCGAAAAAACAGGGCGTGATCTCCAACTCTCGCCTGCATTGGCACATAACGTGGCTCCCGCGAGCTGTTGGTTATTCGCCATGTCTCTTCGCCGTCGCTTTCGCTAATATCGGGTAAAGCCAAGCCAGGGCCAGTTGAAACTATATCGCCCCCCTGCACCGCAAGATTATCGACGGCGCTTGCCGGAAGATACAAACCAACTTTTGTACGCTGCTCACCATCGCCGACGCGCACCAAGACGCGGTCGCCCACGACAATCAGCTCTTTATCCTTTCGAAGCATGTTTTCGCATGTTTTCCTGTAGACTCGTGTTGCGTGCAGAAATCTAGCTATCTAGAACTGCTCGTGACGGCGGGACGGACCAGATGAAAGGCGGACTGACGCTTGTTCGCCCATCTCACCTTGCCATCCTGCCCAATCATGACGTCTTCTTCCTGAGCGCTCCGAACGGGAGTATTTCCCCACTCAGATACCTTGGAGGTTGCCTGAAGTTCGATACTGTACCACATGCCGGGAATAACTGTGTGGTCGCCTCGGCCCGGCACCCCGTCCTGGTAGTCCCATAAGCCCAGTAGCGCTCCGGCGCCGTGACCATGCAGACCAATCGGATGAGAGTAGATAGTGCCGTCGATGCCTGCTGCACGCATGCGGGTCAGGGCCGATTTCAACACCTCGTTTCCAGTTCGCCCCGGCTTGAGCTCCTCGACAGTGATGTCCTGAAGCTTGTTCGAAGCGAGCAACGCCGCCTTGAGTCCGGCGGGAACGTCGGTTTCGCCGGGCTTGAGCACGTACCCCATGTGCTGTGTATCTGTGTTGAGACCCATGGCAGTGATGCCAAAATCGCAATGAAGCACGTCGCCCGGCATGATTACCGGGTTGTATTCGAGCGACTCCTTGTTTCCAGCGGTGGGCGCACGCTGGACCTCGACGCTGGGCTGAAACCACGTACCAAGGCCAAGGTCATTTACACGCTGCCTCATCCACCAGACCACGTCCTCAGTGCGCGTAATTCCGGGCTTCACAACCTTGTTCGAAAACGCTTCCTCGATGATCGCCCACGCCACCTTGTTCATCTCTGAGTAGACGGGCTCTTCCTCCGGTTGACGAGAGGCGATGAGATCTATCGCGAGCGCGTTCGCCGGTACCACTTTCGCCGCCCATGCGGATCCAAGTGCTTCCAGCATGCCATCACGTTCACCGCTTGTGAGGCCGTCGGAGAATGCAAAGATGCGCGATGTGTTCACGGCAATCTTTTTTGGTGAACGCTCTTCGATCACGGTCTTGAGAATATTCCATTGCTCATCGCCCCATAGTTCAGCGCTCCGATCGTTGTTGCCGCTTCCCGCAGCCGGTGCGGGAACTGCCTTCATGCTTCGCACCGCCTCGAATACGCCGCCCTGAGATGTACCGCCAAGTGCGATTCGTTCGACGCCTTTCACGGGGCCGCGATCGAAAAATACGTAGATTGTCCGCCGGCGCGCAGCAAACGTGGTGGGCGATGTGATGGCCGTGAACACCGGATCCTCGGCGTATTCGCGCATCGGGACGACCCACATGTCGATTCCTTCGCGCCGCATGAGCATTGGCAGCGTGCGCTCCATTCGCAGCTCAAGCCATTTCTGCTGTTTAAGCGCCTGATCCCGAAGCGTACCAAATGGCCGCAACGTATCCGCCGCAGTTGAGCCGGAAACGCGGGCGCCAGGTGTAACGGGCGCCACGAGGGATTGAGCAGAGGAAGGCGTCGGCGCAAGAAGTGCGGTGACGGCGGCAACGAATACAGGTGTGATAAATCGGTTTCGTGTCATCGGAAAAATCTCGTCTGTGAGCAACAATCAGTAGGGATCGGCAACAGTCAGCAGGAATCGACAACAATCAGCAGCGATCAGCGAAAATGGTTCTGGGGCCAGCGGAGAAATATGGCGTCGACCAAGCCAGCGGTGTCGGTCGCCACCATTCAAACTACTGGTTTCGCCAGCTTTGGCTCACGCCTGTCGATGATTCGTCGAACGATCTGCACCGTTACCGCGAGGATCACGACGAAAATGATCATGATTGCAGACCGCTCAAAAAGTGTCTGTCCGGCCATTGGCCACCAATCGGCCCAACCTGCAACCCGCGAGCCAAGTCGCTCCCGTCCAAAAGCGATGAGCAACGAACTCACGCCAACTTCGACCGCCACTTCAACGAGAATGAACAGTGCGGCCCGGAGCGGCCAACGTCGCAGTGGAAAATTGCCAAGGTGCCAGGTGAGCATTCCACAGAGAAAGAGAATGCCGACAAGAATGGCACCAAAAAAGGCAAACGTTTCGACAGTCCCGCTCGCGCTTAACAGCATTGCGCGAAATAATCGAATAACTACGCCCGTAATTCCAGCGGGTTCGATCGTGCGAATAGCGAACGCGCGCAGCGGGTGCAACTGCTGCTCGCCCCAGTGGACGACATCGCGTGGAAAGAACCGGGACATTTGATGCAAACTATGGCTGGGCGAAAGCAGCGCCAGCCATAGAGGGAAATCAGCAGGTACGAAACGACCTACGGGTTGCGCACTATCGCGTCGCTATGTGCTCCAGAAGAAACATCGCGCTTTCCGCGCTGTGAGCTCGCCAGTAGTTCCAGTCGTGCTTGCCCGGCCACTCGGCGTATCGATGTTGGACTCCGAGACGCTGTAGCTTCTGGTGCAATGCACGATTCTGATCGATGTACGGATCGTCTCGTCCACAGTCGAGCATCAAGTGGGGAAACCGGGGGGCCGCGACTCCCATGTCCTGCATTCGGTCACGATTAGCAGCTTGGAGCCGAGCGGCGATTCGAGCCGGGTCGCGGGCATACCAGCCAATCGAATCGCGACCAAACGCGGGAGACATCGACTTGAACAAGGATCCGGACGAAATGCGAAATCCACTGCTATCGAGCGCAAACCGGCCAGGTGGTACGAATGGGTTCGGGCCCAGCAAAGTTGGCGAAACAACACCGGAATGACTCGCGGCTGCGGTAAACACGTCGGGATACGAGAGCGCCAATGCTATTGCGCCGTATCCACCCATGCTGAGACCCGCGATTCCGCGCGACTCAGGACTGCCCAGCGTGCGATAGTGTGAATCCACGTATCCGACTACATCGCGGGCGATGTAGTCGTCGTAGTGCGGCCAGGGGACGCAATAGCTTTCCGCCCGTTCCTTGCGGACGGTGTCAGCCCGGCACGCGGAGGCATCGATCAACTGGTTCCAGGTGGTATACCAGCCGTCATCACCATCGGGCATTACGACGATCGCTTCCGGCTTACCGGCTGCTGCAAGTGAATCGAGAGTTGCTGCCAATCTGCCCTGCTCGATCCAGTTGCGCTCATTTCCCGTCAGACCATGCAGATACACCAGAACGGGATATCGGCGCGTGGGACTACTGCTATACGACGGCGGAAGATAGACGACGAGTGATTTTCTTATCCCCAGTGACTGCGCCCACATCGTATCGGTGCGGACGGTGCCAGACGCCAACGTCTTCGAGCTAGCCGTTTGCACACTGGCGGCTCCCATCGCGAAACGTGACAGGCTAGTGGCCGGCGCGGACCCGCCAACCGCTGCCGTCCCTGCAGCAGCGGTTATCAGCAACGCGGCAAACTTGTTCACGTCACCTTATCACGGTGCCAATTCGACCCCACCGGATATCGGTGAGGAACGGAAGTGCGTCAGTGCTCTCACCCGATCGATACGAGTAGTAAACGAACAAAGGCCGACCACGGAGATTCTCACGCGGTACGAACCCCCAGTAGCGGCTGTCCTTGCTGTCGTAGCGATTGTCGCCCAGCATGAACAGGCGACGCGGTGGCACAACCATCGGCCCCCAATCGTCGAGCGTCGACGTTGCAGCCGGTTCACCGAACCGGCTCCCCCTGATCTCGAACTTCTTTTGCCATTCGAAGAGTGGGACGGAGAACGATCCATCCCCACGACCATTGACGGATGCTTCGGGCCCCTGAGGTTTGGCCACTCCGTTTACGAATAGAACACTCGACTTCATCTGGATAGTGTCACCCGCGACAGCGACACAGCGTTTCACCAGCATCGGAGTTGGATCCCAGGGCTGATCGCTCTGCGGCGGTGAAACAAACACGATGACGTCATTTCGCTCAGGCTCATCGTAGCCCGGGAGATTCACATCGGTGAACGGGATGTTGGGACCGTAGGCAAGCTTGTTCACGAATAACCAATCGCCCACCAGAAGTGTGGGGATCATGCTGCCCGACGGAATCCGATACGCTTCCATGAGGAAGGCCCGGATAACGAGAAAGATGACGATCGTAACAACGACTGCCTTGATGTTCTCCCATGCCGTCGAACGTGCCCCCGGGCCACTGCCAGAACTCTTTCCGGCGTTACCCGCTCCCGCGGCAGAGCCGGTGCCACGCTTACCGGAACGAAGTGCGGATACGGAGTTGCTGGGAGGTGGAGATTTGCGCTTCGAAGCCAAGAGACCAGAGTGGGAGGAGACAGTTAAAAGAACGCAGAGCCACCGTCGTACTGCACAGGTTCGTGCAAATGAATATGCAGGAATATGCAGTTGAGGGGGTGCATCCCTGTGGAATACACCCCCTCACATACGCCGGAATTTACCCGAGGTTACAGCTTGGTGCTCAGGAAAGGTGCTTGGATACCAGTTTCGTCATGTCGAACATGCTGACCTGACCCTTACCACCGAAAACGGGTTTGAGTTTTTCGTCGGCGTTGATCATGCGTCTGTTCTTCGCATCCTGAAGGTCGTTCTTCTTGATATAAATCCAGAGCTTCTTCACAACTTCGGTACGTGGAACAGGCTTATCACCGATGACCGCCGCGAGCTGCGGGCTTGGCGTCAGCGCCTTCATGAACGCCGCATTTGGCTTCCGCTTGGCGGGCGCCTTGTTTGCAGCCTTCTTTGCTGGAGCGGCCTTTTTCGCTGGAGCGGCGTTCTTCATCGCGTTCTTCGGTGCGGCTTTCTTCGCCGGCGCCGACTTCTTCATCGCCTTTTTCGGCGCAGCCTTCTTCGCAGCCTTTTTCGCGGACTTCTTAGCAGCGGCCATGCTGTCTCCTGGTGGTTATTTGGGTCATTTGCGTCGTGCGGAATCGCGTGGTCATTCGCGCACGAGAGCACGGACGCGCCACAAACTACAATCACTGAATGAACGCGCAATAGGGCTAAATGCGTTTTCCCTCTCAAATATCGCAAATTTCTCGCATTATTCGTCAGGAATGGTTGTATTTGCCCCGATAGAGGCGGTCGAAGTCAACTCGAAGCCAATTCCCGAAGGCGCGCGATGGAGTTCACATCCCATGGATCGGGCGTGTCGTCGTCGTCGTCAATGTCGGGTTTGAACTGCGGAGTTTCGAGTATGAGCGGGACATCTTTCGCCCGTTTGTCGTTCACTAGCCACCCAAATGCCTCCGCTCCGATCTCGCCTTCGCCGATGACCTTATGGCGATCCCGGTTGGAGCCGAGCGCTCCCTCACTGTCGTTAAGATGAAAGAATGAGGGCGGCTCTCCGGTGACGGCTTCGAACATGTCAAGAATTCCGGTAAGTGCCTCACGCGACTCGTTGATGGGATAACCCGATGCGAAGAGGTGACAGGTATCGAGGCCGTAACCAACGCGCTTGCGATCCGCCCCCGAAAAGTTCGCGAGCATCCCTCCGATTTCCTCCGGAGTGCGACCAACGGTGTTTCCTGCACCGGCGGTGTTCTCAATGAGAAGTCGAGTCGTTCCCGAGGGAACGGCGTCGAGTGCACGTCTCATTGCCAACGCGACTCGCGCTACACCCGCGTCGCGATCGCCATCGGTAGCCGCTCCGGGATGAAAACAAACGCCGCCAATCCCAAGTGCGGTCGAACGTTCGAACTCCTTCGCCAGGCCAGCCGAAGCCCGATTCCACTTCTCTTCGTCCGGCGTTGCGCAATTGAGCACGTAAGCCGCATGCACGACGACATTCTCCGCCGGTATATCCGCCTCGGCGAGCGCCTGGCGAAACCGTTCGACCCTATCTGGCTTGATTCCATTTTTGTCATTGTAAAATTTGGGAATCGCGCTGAAGATCTGCAGCGATTTCATCCCACCGCGTCCGGCCCGCTTAGCCGACATCTGAATTCCGCCGTTGTCGATGCAGTGTGCTCCCAATAGCAACATTTCTGGTCTCAGGATTGAATGGAGGGTCTCACGGATCAGGTCCTACTCGATTCTCGCTCGACGAATTCGGAATACCGGGGTGGAGCCGCTGGTCACATCGCTCCATCCCACGACTACCGCTCTGCCCCGAACCGCCACCCAGGGATCGAGCGCAGACGCATTATCCGCACTGGCCGTGAGACGCTCGGGAAAATCATGGCCGTTGGTTCTCGACAACGCCAAAGAAACACGGGAGCGTGATCCGCTATTGGGATCTTCGTAGGCAACTGCCACGATGTCACCCGACGTTGCGACCCGGGCCGCGCCAAGTTTGTCGCCATACACAATCACACGGGGAGGTTCAAAAGCCGAACGGGGATCCATCTGATGCGCGTAAAAAACCCCCGATCCCTCAGGGCCGGTCAGCGCATAGGCCACGTGCACCCA
>JBBSTN010000113.1:0-9235 GCA_038235845.1 Gemmatimonadales bacterium
ATACTGGAACACATGGACGTTCTGCAAAACCTTGATATGGCAGCTGATGCAGCGGGCGAGAAATGGCCCGGTATGAAGCTTCGCGTCGATGAACCGACCACTCCCGCAGGAGAGATGATGCCTCTGGTAGGTGCACGAAATGATCGCAATGGTGAGGTTCTCGTTCGCGATGGGTTTTTCCTGGTCCCACGTCTCGATTCGCATGAGTGACCAGAACGCAATGAATGTTTCAATGTTTTCCGTCAGAGAAATGAGCGCGGCACTTCTCGACGGATCTCTGGATGCCATGACCGTACTTGATCGCACTTTCGAGCGCATATATCAAACCGAACATGGGGATGGTGCGTTAAACGCATTTCGTGCACTCGATCCGGAGGGCGCGCTGAGTGCCGCCGAGCAGCTTGCAGATCATTCCACTAGCGGCAGTTCGGACCGGCGGCTGCATGGCGTCCCCGTAGCAGTCAAGGACAACATTGCAACGCTTCGCATGCCCACAGGTTGCGCGTCCAAGATCCTCGAGGGTTACATCAGCCCGTATGAGGCTACGGCGATCACCCGGCTGAGAGCCGCGGGCGCAATCGTGGTGGGAAAAACGAACATGGACGAATTCGCCATGGGGTCATCTACCGAGAACAGCGCTTACGGTGCGACACTCAACCCGCTCGACCGATCGCGTGTACCGGGCGGATCGTCCGGCGGATCAGCCGCTGCGGTTGCGGCGGGGGTCGTTCGAATAGCGCTTGGTTCCGAAACGGGCGGGTCGGTGAGACAGCCTGCCGCGTTTTGCGGGATCGTCGGTGTCAAGCCGACGTACGGACGTGTGAGTCGTTTCGGACTCGTGGCATTCGCATCGTCGCTCGACCAGATCGGAGTGTTCGGAAAAACCGTCGAAGACGCTGCGCTGACATTGCAGATCATATCCGGCCAGGATTCGTTCGATGCTACGTCGGTAGACACTCCTGTTCCCGACTTCGAGAAAGTCGTGGCGTCAGCACGGACATCATTTGCAATGTCGAAATCGACAGCAAATCCCAGCTTGCCGCTAAAGGGATTGGTGATCGGGAAACCTTCGGAATATTTTCCCGAGTCGTTGGACGAGGGAATCCGCACGCGATGCGAAGAAGCGCTGGAGAAACTGCGCGAACTGGGCGCGGAAGTACGCAACGTTTCACTGCCACATACCGGGCTGGCGGTGCCTGTCTATTATGTCGTGGCACCTGCGGAAGCCTCCAGCAACCTCTCTCGGTTCGACGGCGTCAGATACGGTATGCGCGTGGAGCGGGATGGTTTGCGCCCCATGTACGAGGCGACGCGCTCAAAAGGATTTGGTGCGGAAGTCACCCGTAGAATACTCCTCGGGACCTACGTTCTGAGTGCTGGTTACTACGATGCGTATTATCTCCGCGCGCAGGAAGTAAGACAACGAATCCGTAACGATTTCACAGTAGTGTTTTCGGAGGGTGTGCACGTTCTGTTCACGCCTACAACTCCCGGCACGGCGTTCAAACTGGGTTCGATTTCCGATCCGTATGAGTTGTATCTGAGCGATGTTTTTACAGTCACCGCCAATCTCGCTGGAGTGCCGGCCATGTCGCTGCCAATCGGAGACGCGAATGGGCTTCCGGTTGGCGGGCAATTGATCGCATCTCATTTCGACGAAGCAACAATGTTTCGCGTCGCTGAGACCCTCCAGTGTGCGCTTGCGCTCCCGGACCGCGTTGTCGCAAACGGACATGCATCGTGAATAGCAGCCCTACAAGCACTGACATGTCGACCGACTTCGAATTGGTGATTGGCCTCGAAGTTCACTGTCAGCTCAAAACGCAAACTAAACTTTTCTGCTCATGCAGAACGAGCTTTGGTGACGCACCCAACCGAAACACCTGTCCGGTATGCCTTGCTTTACCAGGCGCGTTACCAGTTTGCAACATGGAAGCTGTTCGACTTGCAACCATTGCCGCATTGGCATTTGGGTGTCGGATTAACCTTCGTTCGCAGTTTGCGAGAAAGAATTACTTTTACCCCGATCTCCCTAAGGGATATCAGATTTCTCAGTTCGAGCATCCAATCGCCTCCGGCGGGCTGGTGCCCTCGGGCGACGAGACCGATGTCATGGACTCGCCCGGTATACGGCTTACGCGTATCCACATGGAAGAGGATGCGGGCAAGTCGGTTCATGATCGATTTCCGCGTGTCACGGCCATAGACCTCAACCGCGCTGGCACGCCGTTGATCGAAATTGTTTCTGAACCGGAAATTCACTCCAGCAGTACTGCGTTGGCCTATCTCCGAAACCTCAAACAGATCCTCGAATACACGGGCGTGTCAGACGCCAATATGGAGGAGGGTTCGCTTCGGGTTGACGTCAATGTGTCGGTGCGCCCGACGGGTAGCACAGCGCTGAGCACCAGAACAGAAATCAAGAATCTCAACTCGTTTTCCAACGTGGAGCAGGCCATCAGGCTCGAGTACGCTCGCCAATGCGAATTAGTCTCCAGCGGTGGTGTTGTAGTTCAGCAGACGTTGCTATGGGACGACGACAGCTCCGAAACGCGTCCGGCTCGTGGCAAGGAGGACAGTCGGGATTATCGATATTTCCCTGATCCAGATTTGCCACCGCTCGATCTGGAAAGCAGTTGGGTCGAGCAACTTCGGGAGTCGATGCCGGAACTCCCTGCGGCCAAGCGAGCACGATTCTCCCGCGATTATCAACTGACCACGCCGGAGATATCGCAGCTGACGTCGACAATGTCGCAAGCGCGACAATTTGAAGATGTAGCGCGTTTTGCCGGCGATGCGAAGAAAGCTGCAAACTGGCTAGTGGGCGTTGTGACGGCGTCCAGCAACAGCCTGGGTATCCGCGTCGAGGATCACCGGGTAAGTGCAGACCGTCTTGGTGCGCTTATCAAGCTGGAGACATCTGGCAAGCTGTCAAACAGTGCTGCTAAACAGGTTTTCGAACTCATGCAGCATGAAAACCTGGCACCGCTCACTCTTGCGGAGCGACTTGGCTTATTGAAGGTGAGCGACGACTCTCAGCTTAATTCCTGGATCGATGAGGTCGTCGCCGAATCGCCGGAGGAGTGGACGAGGTTCCTTGCAGGTGAGTCAAAATTGATCGGGGTAATGGTGGGCCGCGTTATGAAAAAGTCGGGAGGAGCCGCGGATCCCAGAAAAGTGAATCAGCTTTTTGCTTCGCGACTCGCGGCCAATTGAAGCAATGGTTCGCTGAGAGTATTGATGTGGCGCAAATTCGTTGTCGGCATGCCAAACATTCGATCCGCCTCTAGCGCTGCGCGGATGTCGCCGCCTTGCCGCTTTGCCAGTCGTCTCACGCGCTTGGCATCTCGAAGCGGCTCGTCTCCTGACGGGTCGAATCGGAAGGGTTCACTCTTGTCCCAGTTCTGCATCAGATCGATGATGTATTCGAACGATCGCACGAGATAGCGCGACACATCGGCATTGCTCAGGTCCCATCGACTGTTCTCAGATACCAATTGAAAGATGCGTTGCCACGACTCAGTATCAGTGACGTAAACCATTCCCCGAAAGATCCGGCGGTTTGTTGGCGTGCCAAATAGGGTCGGGCTCAAGATGCGATCCAGATGCTGGTCAGCCGGAGAATGATCGATCGAAAGCAGCTCTCTCGCTCGACGTGGCCAGGGATCTCCGATGTGTGTATCGATTCGAGACTCCCAATAGCTGTGCCCCAGCGCGGTGGTACTCGACGTCACCGCAAGTTGTCTAGGCACATAGAAGTTGTGCGCAACAACGTCCGCTGCAAGGTGCGCCATGTAGCCAAGGGCGAACGCCCGTAATCCCGGATCATTCGCGTCGTCGTGAATTTCGAGGCCGATTTTCCACGAGTGACAGTGCCTTCCCACTTCTGCGTACTTCTTTGCTATGCTCGTGTCAGCAGCGATCGACCCGTAAAGGAAGTTGGCTGGAAAAGCGGCAAGCAGCTCGGCAATGTTACCGGGAAGAAGGCCGGGGTTTCGAAGCACTGCGTCACCGAGGAAATCATGCGTGCCCGGAGTCCACGCCCAGAGAGTGCCAGGGAAAATGGCGATTCCTACAATCCCGGCGATCAGCGCAAAAAACAGCCACCTATGCAGAAGGCGCTCCGCGTACTCGGCCCAGGTCATCACGGGCGTCGCTTTCGTCATCGTCGAAAATATCATCGTCCAGATCGGCTTCCATCTCGTCTTCGACGTCATCCACCTCATCGTCGTAGTCGTCTTCCAGCTCTTCACTAAATTTGCGAAGCCGATGCTTGCCTGAGCTCGAACCGGATACCAGTCCCTCGGCAAGTGCCTGCGTTCCTATGCGCAGGCCGTGCATCGCAGACACGGTCCCGATTGCCGTTTCCTCCAACTGAGTCTGAATGACGTCGAGCACAGCGTTAGCCTCGTCGATTCTTCTCGAGGTCACCTCGGCGACGTCAACCATTTTTTTGGATATGATTGCAGCGGCATCGGTGACCCGGTCTATATCCGTTCGTACCATCGCCACAATTTCACCAGCGTCGATAACGATTCTGGTGGCCGTTTCGATTGCAGGATCGGCTTTCTTGGTGAGCCGCTCAACTGTTTCCTGAACCGAGTGTAGCGCCTTTCGAAGCGATAAAAGCACGATCAGCATTGCGATCAGCATTCCTACGCCGAGCAGCAATACCACGATCTGCAGGATAACGCTCGCCCAGTCGAAAACATCGCGAACCGGAATCATGTGTGCGACAAGTGTATCCGATATTGCTGCTGCCTGAAGCAGACCAAGTGTCACTGCATCTGAGAGTGGCATTTTGCGATTAGACTCTGCTTGAAGGAAGTCGCGAACTGAAGGGAGTAAACCTGGCTACAGCAAGGTTACTGCAAGATACCCGAAACGAATGAGCGGAAGCTAGCTTGCCACGCGGATCGCGGAGAAGACTTCCGCTATCAAAACTTGACCATTCTCATGTGGGCGTTTCAGTTAAAGACCCGATGTTCCACCAGAATGCCTCGCTCACCCGATTCCAACAGAGTAAGAATGTCAGCTGTTCAGTTCGTCGTTAAGGGCGGTCGAAAGCTTTCGGGCACAATACGTCCGGCAGGCAATAAGAATGCCGCATTGCCGATAATTGCAGCGGCGCTGATCTCCGATCAACCGGTGTATCTGGAGAATGTGCCGCGTATCGGCGATGTGGAAACGCTCGCGGATCTGGTTCGCAGCACGGGAGCTCATTGCGAATGGTCCGGGCCTAACAGCCTGCATATTCACGCAAAGACTGTAGTTGCCGGAAACCTTGATCCGCGGCTTTGTGCGCGGATACGGGCATCCATCCTTCTTGCCGCGCCGATGCTCGGACGTTGTGGAGAGGTGACGCTCTCCCCTCCGGGAGGCGATGTGATAGGACGTCGGCGGCTCGATACTCACTTCCACGTTCTTTCTGCACTGGGTGCGACTTACGAGCTGGGGGAACAGTTCACATTCCGTACATCGGGGCTCAAGGGAGCAGAAGTCTTTCTCGATGAGCCCAGCGTTACTGCCACCGAAAATGCACTGGTGGCCGCTGTCATGGCGAGTGGAACGACGGTTCTCAGAAACGCTGCAAGCGAGCCGCACGTTCAGGATCTCGCGCGCTTCCTCATCTCGATGGGTGCATCGATTGAAGGGGTGGGGTCGAACGTATACACCATTACCGGGGGAGCCACACTCGGTGGCACGACGTACCGAATTGGCCCGGACCATATTGAAGTGGGTTCATTCATTGGTCTCGCCGCAGTGACACGATCGACCCTCAGAATTGCTGACGCGGGCGTTGCGCATCTTCGGAGTACGCTGCTGGGCTTCGAACGTATGGGCATCAAATGCGTCGTCGACGGCGACGATCTAATCGTATCGGAAGAGCAGGGACGGGAAATCGAAAGCGACCTGGGCGGACACGTGCCCAAGCTGGAAGATCAGCCCTGGCCAGCGTTCCCCGCCGACCTGATGTCGATCGCCATTGTGACCGCCACTCAATGCTCCGGCCTGATACTGATGCATGAAAAGATGTTCGAGTCGAGATTGTTTTTTGTCGACAAGCTTGTGTCAATGGGAGCACGGATAGTCCTTTGCGACCCGCATCGGGCAATAGTTGCGGGGCCATCGCCCCTCCGTGCAAGCGTAGTCGAATCGCCAGATATAAGGGCTGGAATGGCGATGTTGCTGGCGGCACTCTGCGCGAATGGAACGAGCACGATCAACAATGCGGGGCAGATCGAGCGGGGCTATGAGAGGATCGAAGAACGTCTGAGGTTGCTGGGAGCTGAGATCGAAAGACGTGAGTTCGGGAGGAAAGATGACGCAGCCCGATCGGCGGCTTCCGCCGTCGAGGCATCTTCGGGACGTTGACGATGATGGGGTTTGAGATGGAAGACGATCTTGGAAACGAGCTGGAGCTTGCGACCGGCCACAAGATCATTTATGGGTCCACCGGTCGGAGAGACGGTTCGTATGGCCTATCATCGACTGAGCCGGTTTCGGAGGTGGTTGGTAGATGGAGTTCGCTTCAGGATAGGCTAGGTGCCTTGGGAGTTACCCGTCTGGCCAGCTCCCATCAGACGCATGGTGTCGAGATTGCCACCCACGCCGGCGACTGGGTCGGCTGGCTTCGTATACGTGATTGCGATGGTCATTTTACTACCGTTCCCGGCACAGCCCTCGCGGTCACAGTAGCCGACTGCACACCGATATTCATTCTACATCCCAAAGGCGCCATTGCCGCGCTCCATTCTGGATGGCGCGGAACTGCAGGAGGGATTCTGGAGCGGGGCCTTCGCCTTTTTCAAGACAACGGTTTTGCGGTTGAGGAGTGTCGGGTGCACTTGGGCACGTCCATTTGCGGAGGCTGCTATGAGGTTGGAAAGGAAGTATTCGACGCAATTCACGGAGAGGGCCGCCACCAGATCGCGAAAAAGGGCCTGCTCGACGTGCGATCGGTTCTGAGGGAGCGAGCCTTTGCCTCCGGGGTAGCATCTGTGGCGGTGGCGAACACATGCACACGCTGCCACAATGAACGTTTTTTTTCGCACCGTGCAGGGGACGAAGGAAGACAGTTGGGTATCATCGCCCTGCTCCCACCCTGAACCCGCGCTACCAATCTCTCGGTGGTACTGTCAAGGATATGTCAGCTTGACCGCGTTGCGCGCGGGACGTAGTTTCAGATTCTACGAGTTAACTGAAATCGCCTTGATTGTGGGGGCGACGGAAGTGTGGGGATGGCCCCCACACTTTTTTGTTCTTTAGCGGTTTTCGATTTATCAGTGTTCTGCGATCGCGGACGCCAGGAATTGAGCTGGTCGTACAAAGAAGTCTAGAGGTGTTTATGGATAAATCAGTCGAACCCCTTATCGCGCAAGAACTTGATGCGCTGGAGTTCGACCTTGTCGAGCTTCGCAGAGGAGGGTCAAAGTCGCGCCCGGTGCTCGAGGTTCGCATCGACAGGCGGGATGGCGAAAAGGTTTCGGTGGGTGATTGTGCCCGTGTCTCCCGGGTTCTCGAAGAGAAGCTAGAGGCCGACGCACTGGTTTCAGAGGCATATGTTCTGGAAGTCTCGTCGCCAGGCGCAGACCGGCCATTGAGGTCGGCTGCCGACTGGCGGCGATTTGTTGGGCGCCGTGCCACGGTGACCAGCAGTCGGCTTTCAGGTGGAAAACAGGAAGTAGAGATCCTCGCTCTGGACGGCGGGGAAGGCGCCGAAGTTGTGACCCTGCGTGATATCAAAGGTATCGACCATACGGTCGACCTGCATGACATCACGGCGGCACGGTTGGCGTTTCACTGGAAACGATAGGGGATACGGATGGTCGGATCGGCGGAGATTCTCGCAGCGTTCCGCGAACTATCCAATTTGAAGCAGCTCGATCGCACCCGGCTTTATGGCATTCTGGAGGAAGGCTTTCAGGCCGCTCTCGCCAAAAAGCATGGTGCGAACGTGCAGGCCGAAATCGAAATCGACGAGGATAAGGGGACGATCAAAATCGTACTCCTTAAAACCGTCGTGTCCGAACTCGTCGACCCAGCACGTGAGATGCTGCTCGAAGAGGCGCGGTTCGAAGACCCGGAGTTCCAGCTCGGCGACGTTATGGAGATTCCCGTCGACTTCGCGGAGTTCGGGCGGATGGCCGTGCAGGCTGCCAAGCAGCGAGTAATCCAAAGCATTCGCGAAGGCGAGCGCTCACGCATACGTGATGAGTTTTCTGGTCGCGTTGGAGAGTTGCTTCTAGGTGAAGTTCAGCAGATCGAACGGGGAAAGCTCGTAGTAATGCTAAGCAAGTTTCGCGAGGCAGAGGCAATCATCCCGTATCGTGAGCAGAACCATCGCGAGCACTATCATCAGGGCGAGCCGGTTCGCGCGGTGCTCAAGCGGGTCGAGGATACGTCAAAAGGCCCGCGGCTGATTCTTAGTCGGGCCGACGCTATGTTTGTCCAGGCGCTGTTCAGGCTCGAGGTTCCGGAGATTCAACACGGAATCGTCGAAATCAAAGCCGCCGCTCGCGAGGTCGGTAGCAGAACTAAAATCGCTGTGACCTCGCGCGACGAAGCCGTCGATCCGGTTGGCGCCTGCGTGGGGCTCAAAGGCTCGCGAGTGCAGGCTGTGGTCAATGAACTCGCCGGGGAGCGAATTGACATCGTGCCATGGTCGCCCGATCCCGAGCGTTTCGCCAAGCTTGCGCTGGCACCGGCGCGCGTCGCAAGGGTATTCAGCGACACCACGTCGCGAACCATACAAGCGGTGGTTGATGAAGATCAACTTTCGCTGGCCATCGGTCGTAACGGTCAGAACGTAAGACTTGCCTCCGAGCTGACCGGCTGGAAAATCGACCTTTATTCAAGTAGAGAGTGGCTTGAGAAGGGAGGAGATGCACCGTTGTTCGCGCCTCTCCCGGAAGAGGCCGACGAGGTCGCCGACGTGCTTCTCAACGAAATAGAAGGTCTCGAGGTGGCCACAGTCGCGATTCTTGCCGACGCGGGTTACCGCACACTGAACGACATCCTCGACCTCGACCGCGATGACCTTCTCCAGCTTCCTGGCATAGCGCCGGAAGAAGCAGATCGCATCATGTCGATAATCGATGAGCTCACAGTGGATGAAGAAGGTGAGAGCGGCGCCGGCACGGTAGACGGTACGGCTTGATCGTGGCTAAGGAGGAATACCCGCACACCGCTGTCAATCCCTCTACAGTCCTAGAGGAAGCGGCTCGGCGCAAAG
>JBBSTN010000114.1:0-9217 GCA_038235845.1 Gemmatimonadales bacterium
GAACAAGTATGCGCCACATGACGGTCCGGACAGCTACGTCCGTAAAATGCTCCTCGACATTTCGGAACGCGGAAGATACCTCGGCCTGGTGCTGTTTGGTGCACAACAATTCCGTTCGCAGGTTCATCGTCGCGTTGTCGGAAATGCAGGTACCACCATGTATGGCAGGATGGATGGAGACGAGCTTGCGACTCCGGGCTACCAGACATTTAGCGCACCGATAAAGGCACGCCTGGCGACGCTCGACAAGGGCCAACTGATGATCAGGCACCCTCACTTCGTGCAACCTGTGTTCGTCCGCTTTCCGCGTCCTTCCGTGATGTCCGGCAGGGAAGGGGTCGAACGGTTCCCGCAGGCGGAGGAACTGACGCTAGACATTTCTATCACCAGGGATCTTCGGCGGCTCGACAGTGGTATCGATGCTGGCTGGGTGCGGTCGGCCATTCGGATGTTCGATGAACACCAGGTCGTTGCGGCCAGGAATGCCGTTCTTCGGCGTCGTCCGGATGATGTAAAGGCGGCATTCGCCCGCGAGCTGGCAAGACACGGTCGGCCAGCGGCAGTTGACGCTGAGTTGTCGAATCAGCGTCCGCGTTCACTGAGACCAATTGCAATTGATGAATACGGCGGTTAATTCGAGGTGAAAGCTGCATCTTCGATCCTGTGGTTGAAACGGGGCTTCGCTGTGCTGGGCTGCATCTTGTCTGTTTCAACTGGCACGGTGGCTCACGCGCAAGGGCAAGCTCAGACCGCCAATCCCAAGGTCCCGTCGGGGCGGAGTGAACCGGTCTGGTTGATCGTCAGACCGCGCGTAGGGGATACGCTCCATCTTCAGATGGAGCAGATCATCGAGATAACCGGCAGGAAGGCTGAATCCTCGGCGCCGGCGGTTTCGCCACTGAATGAGGGCCGAAGGAGTCCGCCATCGGCCAAGGATCCGGACTATGGCCCCCGACGCGCAAGAGCCAACTCGCGCGTTACCCGGGTGATGTTATTTGCACATTCGATGGTCGAGGCGAGCGACCTTACGATGACTACGCTTCTCGCAACAACGGACTCGATGGCAATGTGGGCCGGTACCGGGCAGGAAGACGGAACGCCGAAGATGATGCCACTTCCGGAAGAAGGTCGACAAGTGCGCGTCCGCGTTACACCGGACGGCGCCATGAAGGTGAACGATCCGCCTCCAGGCGCCATGGAATTGGGAGCAACTCTCGCATCCATGCCCGGAATGTTGCCGTCACGGGCGGTAATGGTGGGAGAGCGATGGGATCGAGACATCGTCCTCCCGTCGGTTCCCATCAGCGGATTCAGGAGTGATGGAGTCGTGCACGCCAAATTCAGGCTCGACTCAATTGCGCGGGGTGGACGGGAAGCATGGATTTCGATGGAGGGCACGCTCGAACGGGAAGGAGCGGCGCGCGAGATGCCCGCTGGTACGAGAGTTATCACTGCCGGAACGATGCGAGGGACACTCGTTGTAGACCGTCAGCGGGCGTGGATTGTCGACGCCGTAACGGTAATGGAAGT
This sequence comes from Gemmatimonadales bacterium, assembly GCA_038235845.1. GTDB lineage: Bacteria > Gemmatimonadota > Gemmatimonadetes > Gemmatimonadales > Gemmatimonadaceae > Gemmatimonas. The sequence continues at coordinate 1,531 of JBBSTN010000114.1, forward strand.
ACAGACCGAGGTTGCACCCGGGCCAGCAGGCCCAGCGACGCCAATGGTGCTCGACATGAGAATCCAGCAGCGCCTCAGAGTCAAATAGCGGCGGCGGCGAACGAATCCCGATAGGATTATCGCCATGCGAATTTTGTGGTTCCGGTAACGTCATGCGAGTAATGCGATGCGAGTAGCGCGATGCGAGTAGCGCGATGCGGATAGTTCATCTCGCAGACCTTCATCTCGGATTCAGGCAGTATCAGCGACTCACCCCTTCAGGCATCAATCAGCGTGAAGTTGATGTCGCCGATACTGTGTTGCGCGCAATCCGTCAGATCATCGACCTTCGCCCAGACGCCATTCTGATCGGTGGCGATGTCTTTCATTTCGTGCGTCCGTCCAACCCGGCGATAGTTCATGCGTTTCGCGCATTCTCGATGTTGAGAGAGTCGCTTCCGGAAACGCCAATCGTGATGGTGGCAGGAAATCACGATGCGCCCCGGACATCGGACACCGGGTGCATTCTGCGGCTGTTCCGCGAGATCGGTGTGCATGTGGCAGACGCAAAATCGGAGCTGTTCACGTTCCCGTCGCGCGATTTTGCGGTGCTCGCCGTGCCGGATGTACCAGGAATCGACCGTCCACCCCTGCTGCCACCGCCAGGAGTCAGACACACCGCACTTCTGCTTCACGGCGAGGTTGCGGGAGTGTTACCACGAGGGCTGATCCCGTCCGACCGCGCGGCGATGGAAATTCAACCACAGGACTTGAATTCCAGCGCGTGGAGCTACGTCGCGCTTGGACACTATCACGTTTACAGAAACGTCGCGCCAAACGCGTACTACAGCGGATCGCTGGATTATACCAGCAGCAATCCATGGGGAGAATTGTTGGAGCAGCAGGAACGTCGCATTCCCGGCAAGGGATTCGTCGAGCACGACCTCGCAACAGGTGTTCATCGGTTTCATCCCGTAGCTACCTCGCGTCAGTTAGTTGACCTGAGCCCCATCGACGCCGCGGGCATGACGGCAGCAGAAGTGGACGCGGCGATCAGAAGTTGCGTGGATGAGCACGACGCGTTCGGCGATGGACACAACGCGCTCGACATGGATCAAGATGCAACACGCAGGCGCATTGATGACTGCCTGGTCCGGTTGATGATTCGAAATATTCCGCGACATATCTCACAGGACCTCGATCATTCTGCGGTGCGGTCGTATCGCAAACGCGCAATGCATTTCCATCTCGATATGCGCAAACCGGTTACGGCGATACAGCGTTCGGCTGGCGGAGCACCGGGTAAACGTGAAACGCTTGCGGACATCGTCAGCAATCGCCTCAACGAACGCACCCTGGAAGCCGACATCGAACGCGAGATCTTCGTCTCCACTGGCCTCGAGTTCCTTCGACGTGCCGAAGACGCGGTTAGTGCCGCGATGCCTGCGATAGAAGGATGAACACGTGCGGTTGAAGTCTCTCCGGCTCCAGAACTTCCGTCAGCACGTTGATACACGAATCAAATTCGAGAACGGACTTACCGGAATCATCGGTCCCAACGGAGCGGGAAAGTCTACACTCCTCGAAGCAATCGCCTGGGCGTTGTACGGAAACTCGGCGGCGCGTGGAACACGTGACTCTATTCGTTTCTCGCGCGCCGCACCACGCGCATCAGTCCGCGTAGAGCTTGAATTCGAACTCGCCGGACACAGTTATCGCATTATACGTGGCATCACGACTGCCGAATGTTTCCTCGACGGTGGTGACGAACCGATAGCAAATACCATAACTGGCGTGTCGGAACTCATGCAGCGTCGGCTTGGCATGACGCGAACTGAGTTCTTTCACACGTATTTCACGGGACAGAAAGAGATCGACGTCATGTCGACGCTTGGCCCTGCAGACCGGGCACGGTTTCTTTCTCGCGTTCTCGGCTACGATCGCATCAGCGGCGCACAGGAGCTTGTTCGCGATCGTCGACGTGCACTCCAGGCAGAGATTAATGGTCTCAAGCAGGGCATACCGGATGCGGACGAAGTTGGCCGCGGGGTTGCCGATGCCGCCGACAGGCTCGCACTGACCAGAAAGCTCGAGCGCAAAGCTGAGAAAACCCGGATCAACAGCTCTACAAGACTTTCTGAAATAGCGCCAAGGTGGATCGGCGCTCAGGCGGAACGCGATCGACTGCAGAAGTTGATAGCTGAGATTCGGGTCAAAGATCAGGAAATCCAGTCTGCGACGCGCGAGATCGAACGTATTGAGGGGGAGCTCCGCGCGATGGAGGCGGCGCGAAAGGAAGTGGTTCCGCTATTGAAAAAGCTTCACCGCCTGCCGGTCGCACGCGAAGAGCTGACGCTTCTTGAAACGCTCGCCGCTGCAGACGCGCGTAAACAGGCGCTACTTGAGCGTGAGAACGCAATAGCCGAGGAAGACGCAAAGCTTGCCGACCGCGCACTACGGCTCGAAACTGCGCCAGCGCTCGAGCAGGAAACGCTTCTAGTGCTGCAGAAGGGGCGTACCGCCATGGAGTTGGAAGAGCGCGATCTCGACGCGCAGCGCACGGCCTGGGCGCGCGATCGGCAGGAGGCTGAAACGCGCCTGGAATCTCTGCGCGTGCAATACACCGATCTGGCAAGCCAGCGGAAAGCGCTCGAGGGGCTCGGCGAGGAAAGCCCGTGCCCCACCTGCGGACGCCCCCTCGGGGCGTCATTTCACTCGGTTGTGGAGCTTCTGTCGGAGCAGATTGAAACCGCTCGCGCCGACGGAAATTATTTCCGCCAGCGCGTCGAACAGCTCAAGACTATTCCGTCCGCGATTTCAGCCCTGGAAGACCGCCGGCGTGCTACGCACGCCGCAGTTACCTCGATCGACACACGACTCGCGCGCATCCAGGCGGGGTTGGCAGAACGAACGACGCTCGCCCAGGGGCGAGCGCTGGTAGCCGTCCGACTCGCGGAGGCGCGCGCCGCCCTCGCGAAGTTGCCAACGGGGTACGACGCCACACAACACAAGCTGTTGCGCGAAGAGGTTGCGAAGCTGTCCGAAATCTCCACCCGGGCAGCTCGTCTGGAAGGAATCGCCGAGCGTGAAGAGGATACGCGCGTCAAGCTCGCGCGACTTTCAGAAACGCGCGGGCTGGCGCATGAGAAACGCGACGCGTTCGAACAGGAACGGGCTTCCGACGCTGTTGGCGAAATGGACTTCGAAGCTGTGCGAGCTCAGCACGAACGCGCTTCGACAGAAGCGCGCCGGGCAGAGATGGAGGCCATCACCGCGTCGTCAGATAGCAAACGTGCGGAGGCACAGCTAGCGTCTGCAGAAGCTCGGCGAGACGAGCTGACCCGCTTGCAGACCCGCCTCGCCCAGCTCGAACTCGACAGGCGGATGCACGACGAGCTCGATCGCGCATTCACCGATCTTCGAACCGATCTCAATTTCCAGCTTCGTCCGGAACTCGCGGAAATTGCCAGTGGCTTTCTCTCGTCGCTCACCGACGGCAGGTACAGTCAGCTCGAGTTCGACGAGGAATACAACCTGCTTGTGCTCGAAGACGAAGTGCCGAAGCCCGTTATTTCCGGCGGCGAGGAAGATCTGTGCAACCTCGTCCTCCGTCTGGCGATTTCCCAGATGATCGCCGATCGCGCGGGGCAGGCATTTTCACTGCTGATTCTGGACGAGATTTTTGGTTCGCTCGACGACACGCGTCGTGGAAATGTTGTCGATCTTTTGCGTAGGCTGAACGATAGATTCGAGCAGGTCATCGTAATCACTCACGTTGAGCAGATCCGCGAAGGAATGGATCGCGTGCTCGTGGTGCGCTTCGATGAAGAAAAAGGATCCAGTAGGGTGACAAATGGCTTCGACGATCACCAAGTTACCTCTCTCTCCGATCTGGATTTGTTGACGCCGGAGCTATCACTGTGAGCCTTGTATCATGAGTGCCATCCCAAGAGTTTCGCGAAGCACACGATCGTTCGACGGGCCGCAGGTGGCAACAGTCGCAGATATTGAAGCGCTGAACTCTGTCTTCACCGAAGCGTTTACGGAGCGCTATCGCCGCGACGGTCTCACGGGAGTCCGCGTGCCTGCACTCAATCCGTCGATCTGGCGCTACGCCATCGAGGACGCTGGTGAGGGCGCGTTGTGCTGGCGCGACGAGCACGGCACCATGATCGCCTTCAACATCGTGCATCACTCCGGCACCGAGGGATGGATGGGCCCCCTATGTGTGCGGCCGCTATTTCAGGGTAGTGGACTGGGCAAGATCATCGTCAAGTCCGGCCTCGCATGGCTTGCCAGACAGAATGTCGGGGTGATCGGACTTGAAACGATGCCCCGCACAATGGACAACATCGGGTTTTACTCACATCTCGGATTTGTACCAGGCCACTTGACTGTAACGCTCACTCTGGATTCGGCACTGAGTGACCATAACCCCGTTCAACTTTCGAAGTTGGATCAGTCTGAGCGTGATGCGGCAATCGATGCCTGCCGACGGCTAACTGAAAGCGTGATGCCTGGGTACGACTTTTCGCGTGAACTAGAGCTCACCGATCGAATGACGCTGGGGGACACGTATATACTCGGCTCGGTTGAAGCGCCGTCGGCGTTCGCGCTTTGTCACACTGTCCCGCTCGTTGACGGCCGCACGCGCGACGAACTTCGCGTACTCAAGATGGTACTTGCCAAAGGTTCGGATCTTCCAGCAATGCTTGGCGTACTCACTGATGCTGCTCGCCGATCCGGTACGCGACGAGTCGCTATCCGGCTGCAGGGTAACTATCCCGAGGCCTATCGAACCTTAATCGCACTGGGTGCGCATGTGCGTTGGACAGATCTACGCATGAGCATGCATCGTTGGCCCGAAGTTTCCCCTGAAAAGGGTATGGTACTGTCCAACTGGGAGATTTAGGGCGCTTTCTCTTTTCTGTTGGTTGAAGTCCTCGCGGTTCCCCGGGCGACGATTCGCCAGATGAGCAATGCGAGGCCAAAAGTCAATAGCAGATGTGTCCAGCCGGGTGCCTCGGTCGTCACGATAACGCCAGCCCAGGCCAGAATCATCAGTAGGGCTCCAATCAGATAAATATCCATAACGCGGCTCCAATTGCGCGTCGTGCGACGCTGGTTATTATCTTTGAAATTAGTTGGTTGCACACTCAACGTATGGGAAGGAGAGATTTACTTCTTGAGCCGATAAGTCCTTGGAAAAGGTTCAACAAACTGTGTGAACGTCATGCCCCAGTGCGGGGAAGACGAAAGCGTGGTGAGAGTCTTATTTGTATCTTTGGGCTTCAAGATCGCCTCTTCGCTCCTGTACCAATTACGAAGGCTCCGTTTACGCGGGGCCTTCGTAATTTGGGGCCCGACATAACGAACTTTTACCTACATCAGTCGGTAATGATTTACTGGCCTGGAACATCCGGTTGATACCAGACCGTTGGCCTCCGGAATCCATGAACATCAATGGGGAAATATCATCGTGCCATTGGTCACTGTAACGCGAAGGATGCGCTTCAACGCCGCGCACCGCGTCCACAACCCGTCGTTGTCCGATGCAGAAAACGTCCGCTTGTTCGGAAAGTGCAATAACCCGAACTGGCACGGTCACAACTACACGCTCGACGTGTCGGTGGAGGGCCATGTCGATCCGAGATCCGGATATGTGATCGATCTGGGGCTGCTCCGGGATCTGGTGGAACGCGTTATCGTTGCGGAAACCGATCACAGAAATTTCAACGTCGATGTCGGTTACATGAAGGACATCAACCCGACAACCGAAAATATCGTCGTGGCGATGTGGCGGGTTCTGGAGCCCGAGGTTGCGCCGGGTAAGCTCGTGCAGCTACGACTATGGGAAACAGAAAATAACTATGTCGACTACAAAGGTGAGTAGCGCTACGAAAAAAGATCAGGGGAGCGGGATGCGTCATGGTATGCTTCCGCACCTTACGGCGGTCGCGAAAGTACCAGTCTCCGACTCCGACGACCTGGCAGTCGCGGGTGCACAGATGCTGGAGCTGGAAACCATCGTGCGGCGTCAGCTCGAGTTGCTTGGCGAAGACGCTGATCGCGAGGGGCTTCTCAAAACACCGTCACGAGTGGCCAAGTCGATGGCGTGGCTTACCCGTGGCTACGACCAGACTGCCGAAGGTGTCATTGGCGACGCGCTATTTGAAGAAGCTCACGAGAATATGGTGATGGTGCGAGACATTGAGATGTACTCGATGTGCGAACATCACATGTTGCCGTTTTTTGGCCGTGTACACATTGGCTACATCCCCAACGGACGGATTGTAGGGTTGTCAAAACTTCCGCGGGTAGTCGATGTCTTCGCGCGGCGATTACAAGTCCAGGAACGACTCGGCGAGCAGATCGCGAATGCGATTGAAGAAGTGCTCGAGCCAAAAGGAGTGGGCGTCGTCATCGATGCCGTTCATCTTTGCATGATGATGCGTGGAGTTGAGAAACAAAGTTCGCGCACGATTACATCATCGCTGAGGGGAGAATTCAGGAACGACGCAAAGACCCGCAGTGAATTTCTGCGGCTCGCGCACGGTCCATCGCAATCCTATTGATGAATAATTCCGCGGTTAGCGCTTCGATCGCTCGAGCCCTCGAGGGGAAGTCGGCGCTGGTGACGGGCGCGTCGCGAGGCATAGGATTCGCGATCGCAAAGACGCTCGCCGCCGCGGGCGCTCACGTACACATGATTGCGCGAACCAAAGCTGATATCGAGAGCGCAGCGCAAAATCTAGGAGAGAACGCTGTTGCTCACGTCTGCGATATAACCGACCAGACTTCAGTGGAGCAGATGGCACGTAAGGTTCTCGATAGGAGCGGCGGTACCCTCGACGTGCTTGTGAACAGTGCGGGCGTATTCCCGCTGGTCGCAGTCGCAGAAATGAACTCCGCCGATTTCGAAAACACAGTCCATACAAATCTCGTTGGACCATTTCGCGTTCTGAACGCATTCCTGCCGGCAATGCGCGAGCGTGGTATCGGACATATCGTCACTGTAGGGTCAGTTGCCGACCGAGCGATTTTGCCAGGCAACGGTGCCTATTCGGCGAGCAAGTTCGGACAGCGAGCACTGCACGAGGTGTTGCGCACGGAGCTAATCAACGCAGGGGTACGTTCCACGCTCATCTCGCCTTCGGCAACGGATACTCCAATCTGGGATCAAATCGATCCCGACAATCGTCCCGGCTTTCCGTCCAGGGCAGATATGCTGAAAGCTGAAGATGTTGCCGACGCAGTGCTGTGGGCTTTAACCCGCAAATCACATGTCAATATCGACGAACTCCGACTCTCAGCGTCGTGAGTAGCGTCGTGGATAGCGTCGTCCCGACTCACTGAGTCGGCATTGCATATCGAACTCGCTGAGCTGTTCAGGTGTCCCCGCGATCACGCACAAACATGGTTGGTGGTAGCCGCAGCGCGCTCCTACAAACGAGTGATCCTCGACGGAACCCTGGGTTGCCCGCTATGTGGCGCTGAGTTCCCCATAGCGGCCGGAGTGGTGTGCTTCGGCAGTTCGGAAAACCAGCCTGTACAGATGCTGGAAACCTTTGATGCCATGCGGGTGGCCGCGCTGCTGAACATAAGCACTGCCGATTCTACCTTCGCAATTGAAGGATGGCCGATAAGCGACGTCCGCGGTTTGCAAACGATCTCGCCATTACGACTGATTGTTTTCAATCCGCCGGAC
>JBBSTN010000115.1:0-9156 GCA_038235845.1 Gemmatimonadales bacterium
AACAACGATCCTCGTCGCCATTCGCCGCATTGTCGGCGCCCCGGAAAGCGTCCAGCGACTCAGATGATCGTGGGCCTCTCCACTGCGGTAGTTAAGCACTGTAGGACGATTAAATAGACGCGCCACAAGCATCGCTGGCAAAGGCGCGAGAAGGTACGAAAAATATGACGCGGAAAATGCGTGCACTACGTCGTACTGCGGTACCGTTTTCAAAAGCCGCACGAAATAAACCGCGGACGTGATAACGGTGCGAACGTACTTTATACGTTGAAGTCGACCAAAGAATCCCGACAGCCTTGGGTTTACCGCAAGAAAGCCAGCGTGAACCACGGCACTTTCAGAAAGGCCATCTAACAAGCGTTTAGCCTGCACCGACTGTCCACCCAAAATCTCCAGCGAAGGCCCAACAATTAGAACCTTCACCGGCCGCTCAATTCGACTATTAGCGTTCACCGCCATTTGATCAACTCACAGGTCACGCTTTCAATGGCCGGTTTGACCACACCTGTCCCCTTTGTGGATACGGCCGCGGCTGCGAAACACGCGGCGTTGCCCACGTGAATGGCCTTCACTCTTTTACTGCAATACGGGACTGTTGCTGCTTGTTCAACTCCCCGGAAACGCCGGCATTACTCGAGCAACCATCGGAGTCACTTGAGCCGCGACCTTCTGCGCCACTAAATCCGCTGCTTGTACCGCAGCGTCGTCCGCCCTCGCCATCGCACCCTTTTCACCCATCTCCACGGGAACGACGATTCGCACCAATGCCTCTTCCGTTCGACCATACAGGGCTGCGTCGCGCAAGAGGTCCCACTTCACCTTGTACTCGTTCGATTCTACCCGTCCGCGACCCTGATACCAGTAATACACCAGCGCCCTCACACCTTCATTCGCCAGCAGAACCCGATTGACGGTTCCAGCGGTGCCGTTGGCCGAAGCACCCGGCGATGCAATCTGTCGGGCGTCCATCACTTGCCACCCCGCGCCCGGCAAGCAGTTCTTGGGCGAGTGGATAGTCTTGCCCTGCACCTGTCTGTCGTAATAGCCCACGTAAAGCGAAAACGAGTAATTGAGCGTGTCTCCACCAAAAGCGCGCATCACGTAGTCGGACATGCCGGCGATCTTGCGCTCCTCGTCGGGCACAATCATATCGACGCCTTTTTCACCCATCAGCACAGCCGGTATCGCCGCCATGGGCTGCGCCGGCTCCATCTGATACTGCTCACGCACGCCAGACACGAGCAGGAGGCCCGCGAGCAACGTCGCCGCGGGTGCAAACATCATATAAGCGCGATTCATACTGCGACCTCCTGAGTGGTGGGGCGAGCCCTGAGAATGAATCGCTCAGCGTATCCGAAACCCCACGTTATGAGACTGGTGATCAGAAATGCACCGCCAAACATCACCATTCCCTCGCTGGTATGCATGAACCCCTGCCCCATTTCCGGGCTCACAAACAACACCAGAAAACCGGTGAGAAAAACACGCACACCGTTGATGACGATTGCCACGGGAATCGTTATGGCAACGAGTAGAAGTCTCGCCGGCCACGTCTGCAGAAAGAGCGCACCCAGTAGCACGCCAAGACTTATCAGGGCGGTAAGCGACCGCAAGCCGCTGCAGGCTTCCGCGACAAACAACTCCTGCCCGGGAATACGAATGACGTTGCCGGACATCATCACCGGAATATGACGCCACTCCAGCAGTGACGCACCGATCTTGGACGCCGTGAATTGCAACGGAAGGGCAACGGTGTTGAGCACTACCTCGGGAATTGGTATCGACAGCGCCACGAGCGTAAACGGCAGCCACCAATGCAGTAGCTGGCGCATGCCGCCATACCACACCACTATCCCAGCGAGAGCCATCAGCATGGAGCCGCGCATTACGAACAGCTCCGCCGCCAACTCGGCCGCATATCGGGACACCACTGCCAACAGCAAAATGCTGATCCCCAGCACGCGCTGAGCCCTGGCCTGGGGCGAAATACCCGCCTTGTATGCCAACCACAGCGAAAGAGGCGCCAACAGTAGTCCATGCCCCGAGTTGGGGTCGTTCCACCAGGCGTCGAAAAGAAGGCTGGCAGGACGCGCGAAGAGCAGCACAAAAATCGCCGCTGTAACGGCCCACGCGGCTTTTTCCAGGGGCGGCGCTTCGCTGACTCTGGGCCACGCTGCCGCTATCGACCGCTGGCCCAGGTTCTCTTTATGTGGTGCGGCTGAAATCGTACTGGGAGGCGCGGTCATTGAAGAGACTGTTGTGAGACCTTAGTAGTGGCGATCATATTCGGCTATCATACACGGCTATCCTGGAAGACGAGCGGACGCATTGTGCTGTCACTGAGCGCCCACACCAAAGTAGACCGATTCCGGTCTCCAAAAATACCATCCACTCACGCTCGCTGCAGGAAGCATCGACCAGCTCTCCGTCAAACTCATGCCCGCTCGGCCTGGGGCGTCGAGGAGCTCGAAAATGATATCCTTCTGGCGGTGCTCCGGACAGGCGGGATAGCCTGGCGCGGGGCGAATCCCCTGATACACCTCACGAACCAAATCCGCGTTGGTGAGCTGCTCATCGGGCTTGTACCCCCAGATGCTGCGCCGAACACGCTGGTGAAGAGCCTCCGCCAACGCTTCCGCCAACCGGTCGCCAAGAGACTTGGCCAGAATGGCGTTGTAGTCGTCGTTCCGGGCGACAAACTCGTCGGCAAACTCCTGAACGCCATGCCCAGCGGTGACCGCAAATGCGCCGATATAGTCGACGATGCCTGAATCGAGCGGTGCGACGAAGTCGGCCAGACAGAAATTGGGACGCCCGTTGCTCTTCTTGCTCATGAGCTGTCTGGGCATGTTCACGGACGCCAGAATTTGCGAGCGGCTCGAGTTTCCGTAAATATGAATAGTCTCGTTTTCCGAATTCGCGGGCCAGAACCCGAATGCGGCACGCGCCTCGAATCTCTTTTCCCGCACGATCCGCTCAAGCAGCGCTCTCGCATCGTCGTAGAGCCCACGTGCGGCTTCACCCACTTTCGGGTCTGACAGAATATCGGGATAGTGGCCGGCTAGCTCCCACGTCTGGAAAAATGGCGTCCAGTCGATGATATCCACGAGCTCTTCCAACGGGAATGGCACGATAGAATCAGCTCCCGCCACGCTCGGCACCGTTACGGGAACCGCGAGATCGATTGGCACACGATTGGCCCGCGCCTCCTCGATTGAAATGCGGTTCACCTCACGACTGCGCGCCGACCGGGCAACGCGAATTGCCTCATACTCGGTGCGCAGCGCCTTCACGAACGGCCCACAACGCTCTTCGCTGAGCAGATCGCTGGCCACACCAACTGCGCGCGAGGCGTCGAGCACATGAACAACCGGTCCACTGTACTCGGGCTCGATGCGCAGCGCTGTATGCGCCTTGCTCGTTGTCGCACCGCCGATAAGTAATGGCATCTTGAACTCCAACCGCTCCATTTCGCTCGCGACAAATGCCATTTCGTCGAGCGACGGCGTAATGAGACCGGATAATCCGATTGCGTCGACATTCTCTTCTCGCGCCCTGTCGAGAATCTTCGCGCACGACACCATCACACCCATGTCGATCACTTCGTAGCCGTTGCACTGCAACACGACACTCACAATGTTCTTGCCGATGTCGTGCACGTCGCCCTTGACGGTGGCCATGAGTATACGACCAACCGGTTTACTGTTAGCCGTCTTTCGCGCTTCGATGAATGGAATGAGATGCGCCACCGCTTTCTTCATTACGCGTGCGCTTTTCACGACCTGTGGAAGAAACATGCGGCCAGAACCGAACAGGTCTCCCACCACATTCATACCGTTCATCAGCGGCCCTTCAATCACGTCGATTGGTTCAACCGCCAACTGACGCGCTTCTTCGGTATCGTCGATGACAAACGCGTCGATGCCTCGCACCAGTGCATGCGAAAGACGTTCGCCCACCGGCAATGATCTCCACTCCAGATCTTCCGTTGATTTAGCTGCACGACCCGTTGCAGTGTCAGCAACTTCCAGAAGACGTTCCGTCGCATCGGGGCGCCGAGCGAGGACAACGTCTTCAACCCGTTCACGAAGACTGGCAGGAATGTCTTCGTATGGGATGAGTTGCCCTGCATTGACAATTCCCATATCCATGCCGGCACGAATCGCATGATATAGGAACACAGCATGCATCGCTTCGCGAAGTGCATTGTTGCCACGGAAGGAAAACGACATGTTGCTTACGCCGCCGGAAACCTTTACATGCGGAAGCGTCGCCTTGATGTCACGGGTTGCTTCGAAGTAATCGACGGCGTATCGCGCATGCTCTTCGATGCCGGTGCCAATGGCGAAAATGTTCGGGTCGAAGATGATGTCCTGCGGCGGAAAACCGACGGTGTCCACGAGCAGCCTGTAGGCACGCGTGCAGATCTCCACTTTGCGTTCTGCCGTATCGGCCTGACCCTGTTCGTCAAACGCCATGACGACGACCGCGGCGCCATATCTCCGCACCAGTTTTGCCTGACGAATGAACTCAGCTTCGCCCTCCTTGAGGGAGATCGAGTTCACTATTCCCTTGCCCTGCAGACATTTGAGGCCGGCTTCGATAACTGTCCACTTGCTTGAATCGACCATGATGGGAACGCGTGCAATGTCCGGCTCAGTGGCAACGAGATTGAGGAACGTCACCATCGCATGTTTCGAGTCGAGCAGCCCTTCATCCATGTTGATGTCGATCACCTGAGCGCCGCTTTCCACCTGCTGAAGAGCAACCGCAAGTGCATCGGCATACTTGTTTTCGAGTACGAGCGACGCGAAACGCTTCGAGCCTGTTACATTCGTGCGCTCGCCGACGTTCACGAAGTTTGTATCCGGACCCATGTTGGCCGGCTCGAGCCCGGACAGTCGCAGCATTGGTTCGATAGTCGGCACAGCCCGCGGCTTTTTGCCCTTCACCACCTGCGCCAGTGCTTCTATATGTGTTGGCGTGGTACCACAACATCCACCGACGATGTTCAGCAATCCATGCTGAGCCCACTCCCCGATATGCGCCGCCATCATGGCCGGCGTTTCATCATACTCGGCGAACGCGTTGGGCAGGCCGGCGTTTGGATGCGCACTTACATAACAGTCGGCCACACGCGACAGCTCCTGCACGTACGCTCGCAACTGCTCTGCGCCCAGTGCGCAGTTGAGGCCAATGGAGAATGGTTTTACATGTGACATCGACGTCCAGAATGCTTCTGCAGTCTGGCCGGACAGTGTGCGACCGCTGGCATCGGTAATGGTGCCCGAAATCATCACTGGGACACGTACACTGTCCTCTTCAAAAACAGTTTCGATGGCAAAGAGCGCAGCTTTCGCGTTGAGCGTGTCGAAAACTGTTTCAACCAGCAGAATATCAGCGCCACCTTCGAGCAGGCCTCGCGCTGCTTCGCTATAGGCGGCCACGAGCTGGTCGAAAGTCACATTTCGCGCGCCCGGATCGTCGACTTTTGGCGATAGCGATGCGGTTCGATTTGTGGGGCCGAGCACACCGGCCACCCACCGCGGACGGCCGGGTTCGCGCGCCTCGAATTCGTTTGCCACCCGTCGGGCCAGCGCGGCACCGGCCACGTTCAGTTCGTAGGCCAGCTCCTCCATGCCATAATCGGACATGGAAATCGTGTTGGCATTGAACGTGTTGGTTTCGAGAATGTCCGCGCCAGCGGCGAGGTACTCAGCGTGAATACCGCCAACGATGTCCGGCTGCGTGATGACGAGAAGATCATTATTGCCCTTGACGTCGGACGGCCAGTTTGCAAACCGCTCACCGCGATATTCCTTTTCGCCGAGCCGGTGATTTTGCAGCATGGTACCCATCGCGCCGTCGATGAGAAGTATTCTCTCTTTGACCAGTTGATCGAGAAGGGCAATCCGGGCGGTGCGACGTGCGATAATCGACATTGCGTGCGTTACGGGAAGCTACGTTGACGGAACCGGTGAAGAACAGCTCAATACACCAGTGAACCGTGTTGGGGCACAGCAGACCGCATAAGTTATACTGATGACGAACGTGATCGAACATCGTCCTGACGATGTGACCAATGCTGTAAATAACGTTTCATCCGGCGTCGTGTCCGGTGTCCGGGCTGAGTTGCTGGCCCGTCTTCTCGACCCCAACGAGGTAGTCGTCTTCGACGGCGCCATGGGGACGGTGCTTTACTCGCACGGTGTTTTCATAAATCAGTGCTATGACGAGCTGTCCCTGCGCGCTCCCGACCTGCTCGGCGAAGTCCACCAGGCGTATGTAAAAGCCGGCGCTGAGGTGCTGGAAACGAACACTTTCGGCGCCAACCGTGTCAAGCTCAAGCACTACGGTCTGGAAACCCAGGTGCGCGAGATCAATCGTCGGGCCGCGGAGCTGGCTCGAGAGGCGGCGGGGGACGACCATCTGGTTGCCGGCGCAATCGGGCCGCTGGGTGTGCGTCTTGAGCCCTACGGAGCTACGGGGCGGGAAGAGGCACGCGAGATTTTCGCCGAGCAGATGGGCGGGCTGGCTGAGGGCGGGGCGGACTGTTTTGTGTTGGAGACGTTCGCCGACCTCGAGGAGCTGGAGCAGGCGATTCTGGCGGCGCGGAGCGTGAACCCGGCCATGCCGATCATTGCCCAGGCCACAATTGGGCCTGAACTCCGTACGGCGTACGGTGCGAGCCCCGAAGATATCGCGAGGGCGCTCGACCGGTGGGGCGTGGACATTATTGGGCTCAACTGTTCGGTTGGCCCGCAGACCATTCTGGACGCCATCGAGCGTATGGCGCTGGTGACCCGGAAGAAGCTTTCGGCACAGCCCAATGCGGGTATGCCGCGGGACGTGAACGGGCGATCGATGTACATGGCTAGCCCCGAGTACATGGCCACCTATGCCCGTCACCTCGTCCAGGCCGGGGCCAAGATAATTGGCGGCTGCTGCGGCACTACTCCGGAGCATATCCGCGCAATGGTGGAGGGAGTGCGCCCACTTTCTCCTCGCACACGCGTGAAGGTGGGGCAGGACCGCAGTGAAGGGCCTGCTGGGGAGGCATCTGTCGGCCAGAAGCCCACTCCGTTTGCCGAGCGCTCGCGTTTGGCGGGTAGGCTTGCGGAGGAGAAGTTCGTGACGTCGGTGGAAATCGTGCCGCCGCGAGGGGTGGATACGTCGCGACTGGTGGCGGACGCTGCCACGCTGCACGCGGCGGGTGTGGACGCCATCAACGTGCCGGACGGCCCGCGTGCGCAGAGCAGAATGGGTGCAATTGCCACCAGCATCCTGATAGAGCGAACGGGGATCGAGGCGGTCACCCACTATTGCTGTCGCGACCGCAATCTGCTTGGCATGCTCAGCGACCTGCTCGGCGCGTCAGCGCTTGGGCTGCGCAACATGCTTTTGATAACCGGCGACCCGCCAAAGATGGGGCCCTATCCAGACGCGACGGCGGTTTTTGATATCGACGCCATCGGTTTGACGAACCTTGTGAGCAACCTCAATCGCGGGCTCGATCCCGGTGGTAATCCGATTGGCGAGCCCACCCGTTTTGCCATCGGTGTGGGTATAAACCCTGCGGCGATAGACCCTGTTCAGGAGCTTCGGCGTTTTCACTGGAAGGTTGAGGCTGGCGCTGAGTACGCCATTACCCAGCCCGTGTTCGACCCGATGCAGCTGGAGAAGTTTCTGGCCACACTCGACGACGCGCGCATTCCAGTTATCGCCGGTATCTGGCCGCTGGTTTCAGCGAGAAATGCAGAATTTCTGGCCAACGAGGTGCCTGGCGTGGTGGTGCCTCAATCGGTGCTTGACCGGATGCGCAAGGCCAATGAAAAGAGCAAGGAACATGCGCTGGAAGAGGGCATCGCCATTGCCCGTGAGTCGTTAGCTCGCGTGAGAGACGTGGTCCAGGGCGTGCAGGTGAGTGCTCCGTTTGGGAAGATCGACCTTGCACTTCAGGTGTTCGAAGGCAGCAGGTCGGACGTGCATTTTTCGCCTGTGAGCTGACGTATGTGCGGAATAGTCGGAACGATTCGCTATCGCGGAGTTGTCGACGAGGGTTTGCTGAGAACTCAGTGCGATACCATGACGCATCGCGGGCCGGATTCGAGTGGTATGTGGTGTTCGGCTGATGGTCGCGTTGGCCTCGCGCATCGACGACTGGCCATTATCGACCTGTCTCCCGGCGGCCACCAGCCGATGATCGACCCTCTTACCGGGTCGGTCATCACATTCAACGGCGAGATCTACAACTTTATCCCGTTGCGTGAGAGACTGCGCGATGCGGGTCATCTGTTTCAGACGCTGTCGGATACTGAAGTAATACTTGCAGCGTATCGCGAGTGGGGAAACGAATGTGTGCGCGAACTGCAGGGAATGTTTGCGTTCGCCATTTATGATGCGCTCCGCGAACGTGTTTTCATGGCGCGTGATCGCGCTGGTGAGAAGCCGTTTTTCTTTCGCTCTTGGGCAGACGGATTTTCATTTGCGAGTGAGGCGAAAGCGCTACTTGCAGATCCAGCGTGTCCAAGACGTGTTCGCGCTCAGTCGTTGAACGAGTATCTCGCGTACGGTTATGTGACCGGCGAAAACACGATGTTCGCCGACATCGAACGTGTGAAGCCGGGTTGCACGGTGACCGTCGATTTGACGACGCGGTCTGTGACGCGCGAAAGATACTGGCAATTGCCGGAGACGGATGTAAGACCTGGCGATAGCCCTGAGGAGTTGGTCGAGGAGTTGCACCAATTGCTCAAGGATGCAGTAAGGCGCCAGTTGATTGCCGATGTTCCGGTGGGAGTGTTGCTGAGCGGCGGCGTCGACTCGAGTCTCGTTACCGCGATAGCAGCGGAAGTAAGCTCCAAGCCGATTCATACTTTCACTGCGCGATTTCCCGGAAGCGACGGTTTCGACGAAGGCCCGTACGCGCGCATGGTGGCCGACTACCTCGGCACCAAGCATGTTGAATTGGAAGCGAAACCTGCTGATGCAGATTTGCTGCAGCGACTTGTAGCGCAATTCGACGACCCGATCGCCGACTCGTCGATGATACCGACGTTTCTTGTCTCGCAGGAGATTCGGCGTCACGCGACCGTTGCTCTGGGCGGGGACGGTGGGGACGAACTCTTCGGCGGATATTTTCGGTATCCCGTACAG